>NZ_WBKR01000117.1 GCF_008868155.1 Micromonospora sp. ALFpr18c | reverse complement strand
GCACACTCTTACGGAAGATCGTGGTCATGGGGGTAGCTCCTTCGGGGGTAGGAACACCCACACCGCCAAGGGGGAAAACGGCGGGCAGGGTGTGAGCACCTCGTCCGGCGCTGCACAAACACACGGGGGAAAGTTTGGGGGCCTGCGAGCCCGGGGGCTCGTGGCGCCGGTGTCGGCGGCCTACCAAGCCGGGGGGCTCGGTGCGCCGGGACCGGGTGTAACGACCGGCTGCCGGGGGTCATTCCCCGGGGCCGCCCGGTCGGGCTGGCGGCCGTGGTCCTGCGATCGTCAGGGTGTGTAACGACCCCCGGCCAGCCACCATTCCGCCGCCCGGGTGCGGCCGGTCACAGCCCATAAACCCCCACTACCGGACAAACCACCCACCCCGACGGCAGACAGCCCAGCGCACACAGTTGCGCTCGGCGACCCGATACGGGACGTGAAGTGACGGATCGGCACGGCGCGGGCGCGGCGTGAGCGCGGTGCCGGATTCGGGTCGTCGCGGGTGATCGGCGGGCGGTGATATCCGGGATTGGGATACCGGCAAAAGCCTAGGATCGGGCAAGAGACCAGAGGAGGTCGGCATGACCGCAGCGATGGAGATGCCCCGGGTCCAGGAGTGTGTGGTCGCGGCGTGCGCGTACAACCAGTCGGGTGACTGCCACGCCTTCGCGATCACGATCGGCAGCATGGATCACGCGCACTGCCACACCTTCGTCGAGTCGCCCGTCCGAGGTGGCGTGGACGGCCTCACCGCCCAGGTGGGTGCCTGCCAGCGTTCCGACTGTCAGCACAACGAGCAGCTGGAGTGCCACGCGTCGTCGATCCGGGTCGGGCCGGACAACGACATGGCCGACTGCATGACGTACGCGGGCCGGCGAGGCTGACCGGCGGGATCAGGGCAGGTCGTTGGCCTGCCGGATGACCGTCACCAGGTCGTCGATGATGCCGGTGAGGGCGAAGTCCTTCGGGGTGAAGATCCGCGCCACTCCGGCCGCCCGCAGCGTGTCGGCGTCGCCGGCCGGGATGATGCCGCCCACCACCACCGGCAGGTCGCCCCGGCCGGCGGCGCGGAGCCCGTCGAGCACCGCCGGCACGGCGGCCAGATGCGAGCCGGACAGCACGGAGAGCCCGACCAGGTCGACGTCCTCCTCGACGGCGGCGGCGACGATCTGCCCGGCGGTCAGCCGGATGCCCTGGTAGACGACCTCGAAGCCGGCGTCGCGGGCGCGTACCGCGATCTGCTCGGCGCCGTTGGAGTGCCCGTCGAGGCCGGGCTTGCCGACCAACAGCCGCAGCCGCCCGCTGCCCAACTCGCGGGCGGTGGCGGTGACCCGCTCACGGACCACGGCGAGCCCCGGATCTCCGCCGGTCCCGGTGGCGCCGGCGAGACCGGTCGGTGCCCGGTACTCGCCGAAGACCTGGCGCAGCGCGCCGGCCCACTCGCCGGTGGTCACCCCGGCCCGCACGCACTCCAGGGTGGCCGGCATCAGGTTCGTGGTGGTCGCGGCGTCCGCGCGGAGCCGGGCCAGGGCCGCGTCGACGGCCGCCGCGTCCCGATCGGCCCGCCACCGGTGTACGGCGTCCGCGGCGGCGGCCTCGACCGCGGGGTCGACCTGCTCGACCGCCTCCGCCCCGGCGGCGGTAAGCGGGGACACCTCGGTCTCGGCGAAGCGGTTGACCCCGACCACCACGTCGGCGCCGGACTCGATCCGACGACGACGTTCGGCCAGCGAGGCGACCAGCGCGCTCTTGAGGTAGCCGGTCTCCACGGCGGCCACCACACCGCCCAGCTCCAGCACCTTGTCCAGCTCGACCCGCGCCCCGGTGACGATCTCGTCGACCAGCGCGGTCATCACGTGCGAGCCGGCGAAGAGGTCGGGGTACTCGAGCAGGTCCGACTCGTACGCCAGGACCTGCTGCATCCGCAGCGACCACTGCTGGTCCCAGGGGCGGGGCAGACCGAGCGCCTCGTTCCAGGCGGGCAGTTGCACGGCGCGGGCCCGGGCGTCGCGGGACAGCGTCACGCCGAGCATCTCCAGCACGATGCGCTGGATGTTGTTCTCCGGCTGCGCCTCGGTCAGGCCGAGCGAGTTGACCTGCACGCCGTAGCGGAACCGGCGCTGCCGGGCGTCGGTGACCCCGTAGCGGTCCCGGGTGATCTCGTCCCAGAGCGCGCCGAACGCGCGCATCTTGGCGATCTCCTCGACGAAGCGCACGCCGGCGTTGACAAAGAAGGAGATCCGCTGCACCACGTCGCCCATCCGCTCGGCGGGGACCTGACCGGAGTCGCGGACCGCGTCGAGGACGGCGACGGCGGTGGCCAGCGCGAACCCGACCTCCTGCACGGGCGTGGCGCCGGCCTCCTGGAGGTGGTACGAGCAGATGTTGACCGGGTTCCACCGGGGCATCTCCCGCAGCGTGTACGCGACCACGTCGGCGGTGAGCCGCAGGGATGCCGCCGGCGGGAAGATGTACGTCCCCCGGGACAGGTACTCCTTGATGATGTCGTTCTGGGTGGTGCCGGCGCAGCGGGCCAGCTCCGCGTTCTGCTCCAGCCCGACGGTGCCGTAGAGGGCCAGCAGCCACATGGCCGGAGCGTTGATGGTCATCGAGGTGTTCATCTCGGCGAGCGGTATGCCGTCGAACAGCGCCCGCATGTCCCCGAGGTGGGCCACCGGCACCCCGACCCGGCCGACCTCGCCGGTGGCCAGCTCGTGGTCCGGGTCGTACCCGGTCTGGGTGGGTAGGTCGAAGGCGACCGAGAGACCGGTCTGCCCCTTCGCCAGGTTGCGCCGGAAGAGGGCGTTGGTGGCGGTGGCCGACGAGTGGCCGGCGTAGGTGCGCATCACCCACGGGCGGTCCCGCTCGGGCAGCCGCCCGGATGCCGTCTCATCCATGGCCGGAGTCTAAGTTACCGTTCAGTAAAACGGGTTGTGGAAAACCACACAGGTCCATGTCGCGGACGTCCGGGTGCGAAGCACGCGCAGTGGCGCGGACCGCCACACCCCGGGGCAACAGGCTTGCCAGCCAGGACGCACACTGGACGTCATGGATGACGAGCTGGCCATCTCCGTCCGAGGGCTGCGCAAGGCGTACGGCGAGAACGTGGCCGTGGCGGGCGTGGATCTCGACGTCCGCCGCGGTGAGGTGTTCGCGTTGCTCGGCCCGAACGGCGCCGGCAAGACCACCACGGTGGAGATCCTGGAGGGCTACCGTCGCCGGGACGCCGGTGAGGTCACCGTCCTCGGCGCGGACCCGGCCCAGCCGGACGCGGGCTGGCGCTCCCGGGTCGGCATCGTCCTCCAGGGCACCGGCGAGTTCGACGAGCTGACCGTGGCCGAGGTGATCCGGCACTTCTCCGGCTTCTACCCGGACGCCGACGACCCGGACAAGGTGATCGAACGGGTCGGGCTGGCCGGCAAGGCGAAGGCCCGCACGCACACGCTCTCCGGCGGGCAGAAGCGCCGCCTCGACGTGGCGCTGGGCATCATCGGCCGCCCCGAGCTGCTCTTCCTCGACGAGCCGACCACCGGTTTCGACCCGGAGGCCCGCCGCGAGTTCTGGGAGCTGATCCGTGACCTCGCCGCGGCCGGCACCACCATCGTGCTCACCACCCACTACCTGGACGAGGCGGAGGCCCTCGCGGACCGGGTCGGCGTGATCGCCGGCGGCCGGCTGGTCGAGGTCGCCGCACCGAACCGGCTCGGCAACCGGCAGGAAGCCCTCGCGACGGTCTCCTGGCGTACCCCGGAAGGGACGGTGGAGAGTGCGCAGAGCGCGACGCCGACGGCCCTGGTGGCCGACCTGGCCGCACGCTACGGCGGCGAGGTCCCGGGGCTCACCGTGACCCGGCCGACCCTGGAGGACGTCTACCTCACCATGATCGGACACACGCGATGACGACCACGACGAAGCCGGCGACGCCGGTCGCCGCCACCGGAGGCCGCCGGCCGGGCGCCGGTGCGCTCGCCCTGCGCCAGGGCCGGCTGGAGACCACCCAGTTCCTGCGCAGCCGGGAGTCCGTGGTCTTCACGATGGGCTTCCCCATCATCATGATCCTGATCTTCGCGTCGATCTTCCACGGTGAGATCGGCGGTGGGGTCAAGTTCACCCAGTACTTCATCACCGGCATGATCGCGACCGGTCTGATGACGGTGAGCTTCCAGAACCTGGGCATCTGGATCCCGATCGAGCGCGACCGGGGCGTGCTGAAGCGCTACCGGGGCACGCCGATGCCCAAGTGGGTGTGGTTCGCCGGCAAGGTGATCATGGTGGTGGTGATCGGTATCGCCGAGACCGCGCTGCTGGTGGCCGTCGCCGTGGCGCTGTTCGACCTCGACCTGCCGGGCACCGCCGCGAGGTGGTTCACCTTCGGCTGGGTAGCCGTGCTCGGCGTGACCGCCTGCACCCTGTCCGGCATCGCCATCTCGTCGCTGGCCCGCACCGCCCGCAGCGGCTCGGCGGTGGTCACCCCGGTCGCCCTGGTGCTGCAGTTCATCTCCGGAGTGTTCTTCGTCTTCACCAGCCTGCCCACCTGGATGCAGCAGGTCGCCGCGCTGTTTCCGCTCAAGTGGATGTGCCAGGGACTGCGGGCGGTGTTCCTGCCGGAGAGCTTCGGCGCCCAGGAGCCGGGCGGCTCGTTCGAACTGGGTCGGGTCGCGCTGGTGCTGGGCCTGTGGTGCGTGATCGGCCTGGTGCTCTGCCTGACGACGTTCCGCTGGACCACCAAGCGCGACGGCTGAGCGGTCGACCGGGCGGAAAGCCCGCCCCGGTCGCCGTGGCTCAGTACGCGTAGAAGCCCTTGCCGGTCTTGCGGCCCAGGTCGCCGGCCGTGACCATGCGCTGGAGCAGCTCCGGCGGGAAGAACTTCTCGTCGGCCGTGTCGGTGTAGATGTTCTGCGAGGCGTGCAGCAACACGTCCACGCCGGTCAGGTCGGTGGTGGCCAGCGGACCCATGGCGTGCCCGAAGCCCAGCCGGCAGGCGGTGTCCAGGTCCTCGGCGGACACCACACCCGACTCGACCAGCTTGACGGCCTCCACCACCAGGGCGGAGATCAGCCGGGTGGTGACGAACCCGGCGATGTCCCGGTTGACCACCACCACCGTCTTGCCGATCTCCTCGGCGAAGGCCCGCGCGGTGGCCAGGGTAGCGTCGCTGGTCTTGTAGCCGCGGACCAGCTCACAGAGCTGCATCATCGGCACCGGGGAGAAGAAGTGGGTGCCGACGACCGCCTCGGGCCGCTCGGTGACCGCGGCGATCTGAGTGACCGGGATGGCCGACGTGTTGGTGGCGAGCACCGCATCGGACTTACAGATCTTGTCGAGGGCGCGGAACACCTCGTGCTTGATCTCCAGCCGCTCGAAGACGGCCTCGACGACGATCTCCGCGTCCGCCACCGCCTCCAGGTCGGTGGTCGGGGTGATCCGGGCGAGCGTCGCCTCGACGTCCGACGCCTCGATCTTGCCCTTCTCGGCGAACTTCTCCAGCGACTTCCGGATGCCGCCGAGCCCTCGGGTGGTGGCCGCGTCGTCCAGGTCGCGCAGCGTCACCTGCCAGCCCGCCTGCGCCGCTACCTGGGCGATGCCGGAGCCCATCAGCCCGGCCCCGACGACCGCGAGTCGACCCGCCATCTGCTTCTCCCTCGCTGCGTTTGACTGCCCTGCCTGCACCCTAGTCGGCGGGCCTGAACGACAGCTAAGGGAGTGCCCTCAGATCTCCAGCGACGGCTCCTCCGGGGTGGTGCCCCGCTCGACCGCCACCCCGAGCGCCCGCAGGTCGGCCACGAAGTCCGGGTAACCCCGGTCGACGTGGTGCACGTGGGAGACCTCGGTGGCCCCGTCCGCGCACAGCCCGGCGATGATCAGCCCGGCCCCGGCCCGGATGTCGGTGGCCCGCACCGGCGCACCGGACAGCCGGTCCCGACCCCGGACCACCGCGTGGTGCCCGTCGGTCTTGATGTCGGCGCCGAGCCGCATCATCTCGTTGGCGAACATGAACCGGCCGTCGAAGATGTTCTCGGTGATCAGCGAGGCGCCGTCGCTGACCGCGGCCAGCCCGATCGCCATCGGCAGCAGATCGGTGGCGAAGCCGGGGTACGGCAGGGTCACCACGTCCACCGCCCGGG
Organism: Micromonospora sp. ALFpr18c; assembly: GCF_008868155.1. Lineage (GTDB taxonomy): Bacteria > Actinomycetota > Actinomycetes > Mycobacteriales > Micromonosporaceae > Micromonospora. Next base: position 14,144 of record NZ_WBKR01000117.1, on the reverse strand, counting down.
GCCGCTCGTCCATCCGTACCCGGAAGCCGTCCCCGCGGGTCTCCACCAGGCCGCCGGCCGCGACGACCTTGTCCAGCGCGACCTCCAGGAAGGCCGGGTCCAGACCGGTCACGGTCACGTCTCCCCGGGTCATGGCGGCGCCGAACGCCCAGGTGCCGGCGACGATCCGGTCCCCCACCGTGGCGTGGCGCACCGGGCGCAGCCCGGGCACCCCGGTGATCCGCAGGGTGGACGTGCCGGCGCCGGAGATCCGCGCGCCCATCTGGCTGAGCATGGTGCAGATGTCGACGATCTCCGGCTCGCGGGCCGCGTTGTCGATCATCGTGGTGCCCTGGGCGAGCACCGCCGCCATCACCAGGTTCTCGGTCGCGCCCACGCTGGGGAAGTCCAGCACGATGTCCGCGCCGCGCAACCCGTGCGGGGCGGAGGCGATGACGAACCCGTGCTCACCGGAGATCTCCGCGCCCATCCGGGTCAGCCCCGAGATGTGCATGTCCAGCCCCCGGGAGCCGATCGCGTCACCGCCGGGGTGGGCGACCCGCACGTAGCCTCGGCGGGCCAGCAGGGGGCCGAGCACGCAGATCGACGCGCGCAGCCGGCGGACCAGGTCATAGTCCGCGTCCGCGCCGGGTTCCTCGGGTACGTCGATGGTCACCGAACGGGACCGGGCTACGCCTCCTCGGGCGACCATCGGGTCGACCGGGTCGTCCGCGTCGAACCGGACGTCGCAGCCCAGCCGCCGCAGCACCTCACCCATGATCGCGATGTCGGTGATCCTGGGGACGTTGGTGATGACGCTGCGGCCCGGGGCGAGCAGCGCGGCGGCCATCAGTTTCAACGCCGAGTTCTTGGCACCCACCACGTGCACGGTGCCGGCCAGCCGGGCCCCACCGCAGATCCGGATGACGTCGACGTCGGTGACCGCCGGATCACCGGCGTCGCCAGGGCCCACCACCGCCGGCCAGGCGGTGGTGTCCGGCCGAGCCGGGATCGTCAGGTCCGGTATCCGTAGGCTGTGCGTCATGGCCGTCCACCTCACGCGCATCTACACCAAGGCCGGCGACGCCGGCATGACCAGGCTGAGCAACAACGAGCAGGTGCCGAAGACCGATCCCCGGATCGCCGCGTACGCCGATGTCGACGAGTGCAACGCGGCGATCGGTGTCGCGCTGGCCCTGGGCCAACTCGACGAGGAACTGCGGGGCGTGCTGGGGTCGGTGCAGAACGACCTGTTCGACGTCGGCGCCGACCTGTCCACCCCGGTCGAGCCGGACCCGAAGTACCCGCCGCTGCGGGTGACCGAGGAGTACGTCGAGCGCCTGGAGGGCTGGTGCGACGAGTACAACGCACGCCTGAGCAAGCTCGACTCCTTCATCCTCCCCGGCGGCACCGCGGGTGCGGCACTGCTGCACGTGGCGCGTACCACGGCCCGGCGTGCGGAACGAGCGGCGTGGGCGCTGGTCAGCCACGATCCGGACCGGACCAGCCCGCTCCCGGCAAAGTATCTCAACCGGCTCTCCGATCTGCTCTTTATCCTGTCAAGAACGGCAAATCCGGCGGGAGATGTGCTATGGGTGCCGGGCGGTGAGCGCTGAGCGTCGGTGGGCTGCACCACGTCGAGGTGTGGGTTCCCGATCTCGCCGCCGCCACGCGTAGTTGGGGCTGGCTCCTCGGCGAGTTGGGCTGGACGCCCTACCAGGACTGGCCAGCGGGCCGCTCCTGGCGTCTGGGAGAAGCGGAGCCCGCCCGGCACAGGGATCAAGCCTGACCGCCCGGAGCCGGGTGGGCTCCCTCGGAAACCCCGACAGCGAGCACAGAAAGGCGGATCAGGCAGCCGGCCAGTCCTGGGAGGCCATACGCGGCGAGACCGCCCCCGGAGGGGCGGCCTCGAGCCAGGAGAGGAAGCCGGTCACTGTCGACCGCGCCATGGCGATCTCCACCGGTGCGTGGTGACTGGTACACCGGAGGATCACCCAGTCGGCCGGCATGGAGAGCCGTTCCTGCCCTTCGGGCAACCGCCGGCGCTCGACCGCCAGGGTCTTGCGGGAGAGGACCCGCTTGGGTCGGAGCGCGAAGCTGAACATCCGGTACCAGCGCAGCTCGTCACCGGCGAAGCGACCGAAGCCGGGCGACCAGCCACGGCCGTCGAGCACTGTGGTGACCCGGACGCTGAGCCGGATGATGCCACCGCTGCGGGTGACCACGGCCCGTCGGACGAAGAGGATGAGAAGCGCGGCGAGGACGACGGCGACGCCGATCCCGATCCCTTCGACGATATCCATCCCCGGTATGGCTCAGCGGCTCGGTGCGGAAACCGGGGTCGCGCTCTCGGCCAGCACGGTGACGCCGTCGGCGCTCACCGAGAGGAAGCCGCCGGCCACCTCGTAGGCGACCTGCTCACCGCCGGCCAGCTTGATGCGCACCTGGCCGGGCTCGGCGAGCTGGCCGAGCAGCGGCGCGTGCCCAGGCAGGACACCGAGCTCACCCTCGGTCGTCCGGGCGACGACCATCTCGGCGTCACCGGACCAGACCTTCTCCTCGACGGCGACGAGCTCGACGTGAAGCTGCTGTGCCACGCTGTCTCCTTGCTGCGGCGGCGGATTGCCGAAAGTCTAGCCTGACGCCTCGCCGCGCCCAACGCGGGTGGGAGAACAGGACGCCGACTACTTGGTCTTGTTCAGAAAGTCCGGGTGCTCCAGCAGGAACGGATCGAGCTGCTCGCTGTGCAGCGCGGTGAAGAAATCGGTGACGCCCGGCTGGAACTGCTCGCCCTTGTACGCCTTGCCTTCGAAGACCCCGCCACCGGGGAGTTTGATCATCTGGATGGTGTTCGGCCGGATGTCCTTCAGTGCCAGCCCAAAGTCGACCACGCTGTTACCCCGGCCGTTGAAGATCAGCGACTGGCCGGCGGCCCGGAGGACCTTGTCCAGTTTGATCGGGTTGGCCACGACGTCGGCACCGAACGCCTGACCCACCATCGCCTTGACGAACTGCTGCTGGTGGCGCTGCCGGCCGTAGTCGGAATCCGGGACGCCGTTCTTCGGGTACCGCTGCCGGACGTAGTCCAGCGCCTGCCACCCCTTGAGGTGGTGGTTGCCCTTCTTGTAGAGCGCCTGCGGGCCGATGTAGCCCTCGCCGCGCGGGTTACCGGGCCGCGGACTGCCGTCTGGCTGCTTGTGCTCGGATTTCACGTCCCGCTCGACGTACATGTCGACGCCACCCATGGCGTCGACGATCTTCTGGAAGCCGGTGAAGTTGATGATCGCGCCGGCGTCGAACCGCTTGATGCCGGTCACGTTCTGCACCGTGGTGGCCAGCAGCTCGAAACCCCGGGCCGCGTCGGGGTTCTTGCCAGGCACCTGACTGCCGAACGACATCGCGGCATTGATCTTGGTCTTCTCGCCGGAGAAGTTGGCCTTCTTGAACGGCGGAATCTGCACGTAGAGATCACGTGGCAGCGAGAACAGGTAGGCCCGGTCCATCGACGCGGGCACGTGCAGCACCATGATCGAGTCCGCCAGTGGCGCCGCCGTCGGCGTACGCGGGTCGATGCCGACCAGGAGGATGTTGAGCGGACCCTTGATGTCGCTCTTCTTCTCCTTGGCGCCGGCGGCCTGGTCGCCGAAGAGGTCGGCCTTGCCGACCGCGCCCTCGTAGCGGGCCATCAGCACCTCGGTGCCGACCAGCGCCGCGCCGCTGAGCACGGTCAGCACGGTGCCGAACACCGTGCAGATCCTGGCCCAGCGTGGCACGCCCCGCCACACGGACTTCCTGCGGCCACTCTTGCCGGCCTTACCCACGAGCATCTCCGTTCGTTACGCCCACGAGGGGAAGACGGGCGCACGTCGCCGAAAGGTTGCAAAGATGAACGCGCGTTCACGTGAGCGCGCGGATCGACCGTAGCTCGGGGGACTTGACAGCGACGACCACGAGTAACGGACCGCGACGACGATAGGGCGTGAAGATGAACAAAAGACTGCCCCGGCATTGCCGGGGCAGTCTTTTGATGACGAATCCGATGGGGGCTTGTCAGCCCTTCATCAGCTCCTCAGCCTTGCGCTCCAGGTCCTCGAGACCGCCGCACATGAAGAACGCCTGCTCGGGGAAGTGGTCGTACTCACCCTCGCTGATCTTGCGGAACGCCTCGATGGTCTCCTTGATCGGGACCGTCGAACCCGGCACGCCGGTGAACTGCTCCGCAGCGTAGGTGTTCTGCGAGAGGAAGCGCTCGATCCGCCGCGCGCGCTGCACGGTGATCTTGTCTTCCTCGGAGAGCTCCTCGATGCCGAGGATGGCGATGATGTCCTGCAGGTCGCGGTAGCGCTGCAGGATCCGCTTCACCTCGGTGGCGACCTGGAAGTGCTCCTGGCCGACGAACTCCGGGGCGAGAATCCGGGACGAGGACGCCAGCGGGTCCACGGCCGGGTAGATGCCCTTGTCGGAGATCGACCGCTCCAGGTTGGTGGTCGCGTCCAGGTGGGCGAACGTGGTGGCCGGGGCGGGGTCGGTGTAGTCGTCCGCCGGCACGTAGATCGCCTGCATGGAGGTGATGGCCTGGCCCCGGACGGACGTGATCCGCTCCTGGAGCTCGCCCATCTCGTCGGCCAGGGTCGGCTGGTAACCCACCGCGCTCGGCATGCGGCCGAGCAGGGTGGAGACCTCCGAGCCGGCCTGGGTGAAGCGGAAGATGTTGTCGATGAAGAGCAGCACCTCCTGCTTCTTCACGTCGCGGAAGTACTCCGCCATGGTCAGCGCGGAGAGCGCCACCCGCAGACGGGTGCCCGGCGGCTCGTCCATCTGGCCGTAGACCAGCGCGGTCTTGTCGATGACGCCGGACTCGGTCATCTCGGCGATGAGGTCGTTGCCCTCACGGGTGCGCTCACCCACGCCGGCGAACACCGAGGTACCACCGAAGTTGCGGGCAACCCGGGTGATCATCTCCTGGATGAGCACCGTCTTGCCCACGCCCGCGCCGCCGAACAGGCCGATCTTGCCGCCCTTGACGTACGGGGCGAGCAGGTCGATGACCTTGATGCCGGTCTCCAGCATCTCCGTCTTCGGCTCCAGGTCGGCGAAGGCCGGGGCCTTACGGTGGATGCCCCACCGGTCGTCGGCCTGGATCGTCTCGCCCTCGGTGAGGTTGAGGCACTCGCCGATCGCGTTGAACACGTGGCCCTTGACCGCGTCGCCCACCGGAACGGTGATCGGCTCGCCGCGGTCCTGCACCTCCGCGCCACGGACCAGACCGTCCGTCGGCTGCATCGAGATGGCGCGGACCAGGTTGTCACCCAGGTGCTGGGCGACCTCCAGGGTCAGCGTCTTCTCACCGCCGGACAGGTTCACCTTGACGTTCAGAGCGTTGAAAAGGGCCGGCATGGCGTCGCGCGGGAACTCGGCGTCGACGACCGGGCCGATGACCCGGACCACGCGACCCGTGGCCGTCTTGGTCTCTACTGGGGCAGTCATCACACTTCACTTCCCGACGCGGCCAGCGCGTTGGCGCCGCCGACGATCTCGCTGATCTCCTGGGTGATCCCGGCCTGCCGGGCCGAGTTCATCTCACGCGTGTACTTGTCGATCATCTCTTCGGCATTGTCGGTGGCGCTCTTCATCGCCCGCCGACGCGACGCCGACTCACTCGCCGCCGACTCGATCAACGCCGCGTAGATCCGCGTGTTGATGTACCTCGGCAGCAGCGCGTCGAGCAGCGCCTCCGCCTCCGGCTCGAACTCGTACGCCGGCAGCAGCCCCTCGGAGCGCGGCCGGTCCTCCACCTGCATCGGACCGATGACCTTGGTGACCGGGGTCTGCGTCATCAGCGAGTGGAACTCGGTGTAGACGATGTGCAACTCGTCGACACCCAGCACACCGTCCGCGCCGGCACCACCGTCGAGGTCATCCGCACCGGCCGTGAACGCCTTGATCAGCGTCTCACCCACGGTACGGGCGTCCTCGAACGACGGCTGCTCGCTGAACCCGGTCCAGTTCGCCTCGATCGGCCGGTCGCGGAACCGGTAGTACCCGACGCCCTTACGCCCGATGACGTAGAGCACCGGCTCCTTGCCGTCCGACTTGAGCCGCGCGATCAGCGACTCGGCCATCCTGATCGCGTTCGAGCTGTAACCACCGGCCAGGCCACGGTCGCTGGTGACCAACAGGACGCCCGCCCGCCGCACCCGCTCACGCGGGGTGAGCAGCGGGTGGTCGATCCGCGCGTTGGACGCCAGCGCCGTGAGCACACCGGTGATGGCCTGGGCGTACGGCAGGGACGCCTGCACCCGGGCCTGGGCCTTGGCGATCCGGCTCGTCGCCACGAGCTCCATCGCCTTGGTGATCTTCTTCATCGACTTCGCCGAGCGGATCCGTTGACGAAGAACGCGTACCTGGGCCGCCATCAGATCAGCTCTCGGCCGGGCGGTCGGTCGAGCCGTCGCGGAAGCGGGTCACCGTCTCGCGGTTCTCGTCGCCCTCGAGCGGCGCGGCCGGCGCGTCGTTGACCTTGCGCTCGTCGGCCTTGCCGAGGAAGACCTGCTTGAACTCGGTGATCGCCGCCTCCAGGGAGCCGATGATGTCATCGTTCCACTGGTTGTCGGCGATCCCGGCCAGCACACCCTCGTGCTTGTGCCGCAGGTACTGGAGGAACTCCGCCTCGAAGCGCCGGACCTCACCCACCGGGATGTCGTCCAGCTTGCCCTCGACGCCGGCCCAGACCGAGACGACCTCCTGCTCCACCGGGAACGGCGAGTAGTTCGGCTGCTTGAGCAGCTCGACGAGGCGGACACCACGGTCCAGCTGCGCCCGGGAGGCGCGGTCCAGGTCGGAGGCGAAGGCGGCGAAGGCCTCCAGCTCGCGGTACTGGGCCAGGTTGAGCCGCAGCGAGCCGGCGACCTTACGCATCGGCTTCACCTGCGCGGCGCCACCGACCCGGGAGACCGAGGTACCGACGTTGATGGCCGGACGGACGCCCTGGTTGAACAGGTCCGTCTCCAGGAAGATCTGGCCGTCGGTGATCGAGATGACGTTGGTCGGGATGAAGGCCGAGATGTCGTTGGCCTTCGTCTCGATGATCGGCAGACCGGTCATCGAGCCGCCACCCAGCTCGTCGGAGAGCTTCGCGCAACGCTCCAGCAGGCGGGAGTGCAGGTAGAAGACGTCACCCGGGTACGCCTCACGGCCCGGCGGGCGACGCAGCAGCAGCGACACGGCCCGGTACGCCTCGGCCTGCTTGCTCAGGTCGTCGAAGACGATCAGGACGTGCTTGCCGCCGTACATCCAGTGCTGCCCGATGGACGAGCCGGTGTACGGGGCCAGGTACTTGAAGCCGGCCGGGTCGGAGGCCGGGGAGGCGACGATGGTGGTGTACTCCATCGCGCCCGCCTCCTCCAGCTGCCCCTTGATCGAGGCGATCGTGGAGGCCTTCTGGCCGATGGCGACGTAGATGCAGCGGACCTGCTTCTTCGGGTCGCCGGTACGCCAGTTGTCCCGCTGGTTGAGGATGGCGTCCAGGGCGACCGTGGTCTTGCCGGTCTTCCGGTCACCGATGATCAGCTGCCGCTGACCCCGACCGATCGGGGTCATGGCGTCGATCGCCTTGATGCCGGTCTGCAGCGGCTCGAACACCGACTGGCGGGACATCACGTTCGGAGCCTGCAGCTCCAGCTCGCGGAAGCCCTCGTTGGCGATGTCGCCAAGCCCGTCGATCGGCTGGCCGAGGGCGTCGACCACGCGGCCGAGGAAGGCGTCGCCCACCGGAACGGACAGCACCCGCTCGGTGCGCTTGACGCGCTGCCCCTCCTCCAGCTTGGCGGAGTCACCGAGAACGACGACACCGATCTCCCGGACGTCGAGGTTCAACGCCACGCCGAGCGTGCCGTCCTCGAACTCCAGGAGCTCGTTGGTCATGGTCGAGGGCAGGCCCTCGACGTGGGCGATGCCGTCGCCGGTGTCGGCGACGGTGCCGACCTCCTCGCGGGAGACGTCGGACGAGTAGGAAGAGACGTAGCGCTCCAGGGCGCCGCGGATCTCCTCCGTCGAGATGGTCAGCTCGGCCATCCTCTGCTTCCTTAAAATTCAGGGGCCCGGGATACCTAGTACCGACCGGTCCGAATGGCGTCTGTCATTCAGGGCGCTGTGCGATCCAGCCGCCCCGGAGCGGGGCGGCGGAGCCGCTCAGCCACTGGGCGGCGAAGCCACCGCATTGCTGGGCGGCGGAGCCGCTCAGCGCTTCGCGAGCGCGTTGCGGGTCTCGTTGAGGCGGCGCAGGATGGTGCCGTCGTACAGGTCGGACCCGACCCGCACGCTCACGCCACCCAGGACGTGGGGGTCGACCGTCTGCTTGACGGAGACCTCTCGACCGTATATCGCGCTGAGGCTCGCACCCAGCCGACGCTCGTCCTCGTCACTCAACGGGGCCGCGACGGTCACATACGCCACCTGCCGGTCGCGCCGCTCGGCGGCGAGCTCCACCAGCCGGGTGAGCGCCCCGGTGAAGGAGCGTCCCCCGAACCCGCCCAACGCCACCTCGACGAGGCGGACGGTGACCGGGCGGGCCTTGTCGGCGAGCAGCTCGCGAGCCAGGGTGGCCCGCTGCTCGACCGGGGCGACCGGGTCGGCCAGCGTGTTGCTCAACGCCGACTGACCCGACACGACCTGGCCGAAGCGGAACAGCTCGTCCTCGACCTCGCCCAGCTCGCCGGCCTTGTCGGCACTGGCGAGCAGTGCCTCCACGCCGAGGCGCTCGGCGCCGTCGAGCAACTCCGACGGTGCCGACCAACGGCCGGAAACCAGTACCACGAGCAGGTCAAGTGCGTCGGCGCCGATCCGACCGCCCAGCATGTCGCCGAGCAGGGCACCCCGGTCCTCGCCGGAGCGGGCCGGCTCGGACAGCGCCCGCCGCAGCCGCGGCTCGCGCCGCAGCAGGGCCGCCACGGAGAGGATGGCGTCGGCGGTGGAGGTCACCGCCGACGGCTCCGCGCCGCGGACGTACGCGTCGAGGCGCTCGGCCGCGACCTTGTACGACTCCCGGCTGGCGGCCTGCATCAGCGGGCCCCCGTGCTCTCGAGGCCGCTCAGGAACCGGTCGACGGTGCCCTTGCGCCGCGCCTCGTCGGCCAGCGACTCACCGACGATCTTGCTGGCCAGGTCCACCGCGATGGTGCCGACCTCGGCACGCAGCTCACGCACGATGGTGGCCCGCTCGGCGGCGAGCTGGTCCTTGCCGGCCTGGATGACCCGGTCGGACTCTTCCCGCGCCTTGGCGAGGATGTCCTGCCGGATGCCCTCGGCGTCGGCCCGAGCGTCGTCACGGATCTTGGCGGCGTCGGTCCGGGCCTCGGCGAGTTGGGCACGGTACTGCTCGAGCAGCTGGTTCGCCTCGGCCTGGGCGGCCTCGGCGCGCTTGATGCCGCCCTCGATCGCGTCGACCCGAGCCTGGAACGTCTGCTCCATGCGCGGGAAGACGAACTTCATCAGCACGAAGCAGAGCACGGCGAAGGCGACCGAACCAACCACGATCTCCTGCCAGAGCGGGATGATCGGGTTGTGGGTCGACTCACCACCCTCAGCGGCGAGGAAAAGCATGGTTACCTCCCGGTCTAGGGGCGGGATCAGCCGGCCCAGATGAAGCCGAAGGCGATGCCCAGCAGCGCCAGCGCCTCGATGACGGCGAAGCCGATCCAGACGTACGGCAGGGTCATCCGCGACGACTCCGGCTGGCGGGCGGTCGACTGGATGTAGGCGGCGAAGACCAGGCCAACGCCGATGCCCGGGCCGATGGCCGCGAGGCCGTAGCCGATGGCGGCGGTGCTGCCCTCTACCGCGGCGAGAACGCTAGCGTCCATTGGTGTGGTTCCTCCTGGTTATCACGCGTGACTCTCACGCGGGACGACAACGGTTGGTGCGGTGGATCAGTGCTCGTCGGCGAGCGCGCCCTGCACGTAGCTGGCGGTGAGGACGGTGAAGACGTATGCCTGCAGGCAGATCACCAGGAACTCCAGGAAGGTGAGCGCGATGGTCATCACCCAGGAGAGCACCGAGACCGGGGCCAGCCAGGCGTTGGCGCTCAGCATCGCGAAACCGCCGAGCGTGAAGACCAGCAGGAGCATGTGACCGGCGAACATGTTCGCGAAGAGACGAACCGCGAGCGAGAACGGCCGGACGATGAAGGTCGAGAACAGCTCGATCGGGATCAGCAGCGGCAGGATGTACCACGGTGCCGGCGGGATCAGCGAGTTCTTGAAGTACTTGACGAAGCCGTGCTTCTTGATGCCGATGTAGTTGAACAGCACGTAGCTGATGATCGCGAGGATCGCCGGGAAGGCGATGTGCGAGTTCGGCGAGATCTGGAAGAACGGGATGATCGCGAACGCGTTCGTCAGCAGCACGAAGCAGAAGAGCGTCGTGAAGTAGGGGGCGAACCGCACACCCGCGTGCCCGATCATGTCGACCGCGATGTTGTTGCGCACGAAGCCGTAGATCGACTCGGCGAACCACTGCTTCTTGGTCGGCACCAACTGCGGGTTCCGGTAGGTCGCCAGGAAGAAGATGATCAGGACGCCGACCGCGATCCAGACCATCGCCGTGATCTTGGTGAACCAGATTGAGTCGTGGTCATTCCACGGCAGGATGCTGGGCAGGTAGAAGTCGTCCACCGTGGGTGGGAATGCCGCCTGGCCCGCTGCCAGAACGTTCGCCTGTCCGAACACCGCGTCCCTTCCTAAGTAGGCGTGCCGAGTCGGCGGACGACCAGGATGATGCCCCCAGCCATGCCGAGCACGACGCCGATCCCGGTGGCGACGCCGCCGGTGTCGAGCCACTGGTCAATCAGCCAGCCGATGAAACCCCACACGAGCATCCCTCCGATGAGGTAGCTGAGCGCGGTCCAACCCTGACCGGCACCGGACGGAATGTCGTCCGGTTCACCGGCGGGACGGGGGGTTTGGTCACCAGCCATGACGGGGCGAACGATATCAGCCGGGAAGACGAGGCTGTGCCTCACCCCCCGCACAACCGTCGTTGTGTGGGCATCTCGGAGGCGCCGTCGTCTGTGGGCACGCTACTCCCCTTCCGCCCGTCGGTGAATGACCGGAGGCCGACACATTGCCGCGCGTCCGAAAGCTGGGACGACCGGCCGATCGCCAGGTCAGCCCCGCGACCGACGGGCGTGCACCGTGGTCAGCCACCAGATGTGCACCGCTGTCCACACTGCCACCCCGGCGACGATGCCGAGGCAGAGCGGGACCAACCCGGGCCAACCGGTCGACGCCACCGCCACCATCACGACACCCAACAGGGTGAACTTCAGCGCGTACAGGCCCAGACCGAGCGGCAGCACCAACTGCGGGTTGATCTGGTCGGCCCAGGCCAGCACCACGGTCGTGAGGGTGTAGCTGAGCACCGTGACGCCCACGCCGGCCGCCGCGCCGAACGCGGCGGTCACGCCGCCGGTCGCCCCACCCACCACCGCGGCGACCGCGGCGAGGGCCACCGACGCGACCAGCAACACCGGCAGGTGCCGCAACCGCCACCGCCGGTCCGTGTCGGCCGCGACCACCCCGGGCTCAGCCACGGGGGTACGCCGGGAACGCGGTGACCAGCTCGGTCACCTCGGCACCGATGCGGGCCAGGTCGTCGGCGCCGCCCGGGGCGCCCGGATCGACCCGTACCGCACGGGCGATCAGGGTGGCCACCTGCCGCAGCTCCCCCTCCCGCATGCCCTGGGTGGTGACGCTCGGCGTGCCCACCCGGATGCCGGAGGCCACCATCGGCGGCTGCGGGTCGTACGGGATCGCGTTCTTGTTCAGGGTGATCGCCGCGGCGCCGCAGCGGGCCTCCGCCTCGGTGCCGGTCACGCCCAGCTCGCGCAGGTCGATCAGGGCGAGGTGGGTGTCGGTGCCGCCGGACACCGGGCGCATCCCCTCGGCGGCCAGGCCGGCGGCGAGCGCCTGCGCGTTGCGGACCACCTGCCCGGCGTACGTCTGGAACTCCGGCTGGGCGGCCTCGCGCAGCGCGACCGCCTTCGCCGCGACCGAGTGCATCAACGGGCCGCCCTGGGTGAACGGGAAGACCGCCTTGTCGATCCGCTGGGCCAGCGACTCCCGGCACAGGATCATGCCGCCGCGCGGGCCGCGCAGCACCTTGTGGGTGGTGGCGCAGACGACGTCGGCGTACGGCACCGGGGACGGGATCGCCCGGCCGGCGACCAGGCCGATGAAGTGCGCCGCGTCCACCATCAGGTACGCGCCGACCTCGTCGGCGATCTCCCGGAAGCGGGCGAAGTCGATCAGCCGGGGATACGCCGTGGCGCCACAAATGATCATCTTGGGGCGGTGCGCACGGGCCAGGTCCCGGACCTCGTCGTAGTCGATCAACTCGGTGTCCGGACGGACCGTGTAACCGACCGGGCGGAACCACTTACCGGAGAAGTTCACCCGACTGCCGTGGGTGAGGTGCCCACCGTGCGGCAGGTCCATCGCCAGGACCGTGTCCCCCGGCTGCACCAGCGCGGCGTACGCGGCCAGGTTGGCGTTCGCCCCGGAGTGCGGCTGGAGGTTGGCGTGCTCCGCGCCGAACAGCTCCTTCGCGCGGGCGATGCCGATCTCCTCGGCCCGGTCGACCTCCGCGCAGCCGCCGTAGTAGCGCCGGCCCGGATAGCCCTCGGCGTACTTGTTGGTCAGCGTCGACCCGAGCGCCGCGAGCACCGCCGGCGAGGTCAGATTCTCGCTGGCGATCAGCTGGAGACCACCCCGCAGCCGATCCAACTCGCCGAGGACCACCCCGGCGATCTCCGGGTCGGTGGCCCTGAGCTGGGCGAAATCCGGCCCCCAGAAGGTGCTCGTGTCGGTGTCCACAGCGAACGAGTCTAGGTGGCCGCACACTGGGAGCCGTGAGATGCCTCGTCACCGGTGCGACCGGATACATCGGCGGGCGGCTGACGCCGCTGCTGCTCGCCGACGGGCACACCGTCCGCTGCCTGGCCCGCAAGGCCGTACGCCTGCGCGACGTGCCCTGGGCCTCGGCGGCCGAGATCGTCGAGGGCGACCTCAGCCGACCCGAGACACTGCCCGCCGCGTTCGCCGACGTGGACGTCGCCTACTTCCTGGTGCACTCCCTGGGCCGGCCCGACTTCGAGGCGGCCGACCGCACCGCGGCGACCAATTTCGCCGAGGCGGCCCGCGCGGCCGGCGTACGCCGGATCATCTACCTGGGTGGCCCGGAGCCGGCCTCCGACGCGGAGGTCCCCTCGCCGCACCTGCGCTCCCGCGCCGAGGTCGGGCGGATCCTGCTGGCCAGCGGGGTGCCCACGGCGGTGCTGCGGGCCGCGGTGATCATCGGCTCCGGTTCGGCGTCGTTCGAGATGCTGCGATACCTGACCGAGCGCCTGCCCGCCATGATCACCCCGCGCTGGGTGCGGAACCGGATCCAGCCGATCGCGGTCCGCGACGTGCTGCGCTACCTGGCCGGCTGCGCCACGCTCCCGCCGGAGGTCAACCGGGGCTTCGACATCGGCGGGCCCGACGTGCTCACCTTCCGCGAGATGATGCAGCGCTACGCCCGGGTGGCCGGGCTGCGCCGACGGATCATCGTGCCGGTCCGGCCGCTCACCCCGTCGCTCTCCTCGCACTGGGTCGGCCTCATCACCCCGGTGCCGAACGCCATCGCCCGTCCGCTGGTGGAGAGCCTCATCCACGAGGCCGTCGCACACGAACACGACATCGCCCGGTACGTACCGGACCCGCCGGGCGGGTTGACCGGTTTCGACGACGCGGTGGCGCTGGCGCTGGCCAAGGTGCGCGACGCGCAGGTGGAGACCCGCTGGTCGACCGCGAGCGGCCCGGACGCCCCCGCCGAACCGCTGCCCACCGACCCGGACTGGTCCGGTGGCACCACGTACACCGACACCCGCGAGCGGGCCGTGGACGCGTCACCGGCGGCGCTCTGGCGGGTCATCGAGGGCGTCGGCGGCGAACACGGCTGGTACTCGTTCCCCCTCGCCTGGTCGGTCCGCGGCTGGCTGGACCGGCTCGTCGGCGGTGTGGGGCTGCGCCGGGGCCGACGCGACCCGCACCACCTCCAGGTCGGCGAGGCCCTGGACTTCTGGCGGGTCGAGGAGATCGTCCCCGGTGAGCTGCTGCGCCTGCGCGCCGA
>NZ_WBKR01000116.1 GCF_008868155.1 Micromonospora sp. ALFpr18c | reverse complement strand
GAGGGGGGCGTGGGCGGGACGTTGCTGGTGCAGGCTGCGCTGGCTGCCGCCGGATGTGGCGAGCATCGTCGCGCCGAGGAGCTGGCCGACCGGGCGGCGGGCATCGCCACCGGCTTGCGAGGGTACGACGATGAGTACCGCACCAGCTTCGGGTCGGTCGCCGTCGAGCTGACGCGGGTGCTGTTGGCAGCGCAGCGGGGTGACGCGAGCGAGGCGGTGCGACGGCATGTAAGCGTCGTTCGGCGGGAGGCGTGGCGACGGCTGCCGGCCGAGTATCGGGGCGCGTACCTGGTGGACGTCGCGCGGGCGTACCTGCACGTGGGGGACCTGCGCGGCGCGGCTCGCGCCCTGGTCGACGCGGACAGCGTCGCGCCCGCCGAGGTCCGGTGGCGGCCGTTGGCGCGTACTCTCATCGCCGATGTAGCCCGCGCGAACCCGGCGCCGGCCGGCGTGGCGCGACTGGCGACGCTGGTTGGCCTCACCCGCTGACGGACGCGCCCCGGCGCAGGTCGTCTGCCGGGTTGATGGTGCGCACCGGGTCCGGCACCGAGCCGCGCCGTCGCCACTCGCGCGGGTAGCCCAGCGAGACCTCCTCGAACCGCACCCCGTCGTAGAACGTGGTGCGCGGGATGTGCAGGTGCCCGTAGACCACGGTCGACGCACCGAAACGCAGGTGCCAGTCGCGGGTGCGTACGGTGCCGCACCACTGGGCGAACTGCGGATACCACAGCACGTCGGTGGGCTCCCGCACCAGCGGGTAGTGGTTGACCAGCACGGTCGGCAGGGCCGGATCACGCTCGGCCAACCGACGCTCGGTCTCGGCGATCCGGGCGTCGCACCACGCCTCGCGGCTCGGGTACGGGTCGGGGTGCAGCAGCGCCTCGTCCGTGCACACCACTCCGGCCGCGTACGCCAGGTCCAGCGACTCCTGCTTCGTGCTCGCCTCGGGCATCCGGAACGTGTAGTCGTACAGCACGAACAGCGGGGCGATGGTGGCCGGCCCGCCGTCGCCGTCCCACACCGGGTACGGATCCTCCGGGGTGACCACCCCCAGCCGCCGGCACATCCCCACCAGCTCCCGGTAGCGCGCCTCGCCGCGCAGCTCCACCGGGTCGCCCGGCGGCGTCCACAGCTCGTGGTTGCCCGGCGCCCAGACGACCTTCGCGAACCGGCTGCTCAACAGCCCGAGCGCCCATTCGATGTCGGCGTACCGATCGGCCACGTCGCCGGCCACGAGCAGCCAGTCGCCGTCGTGCTCCGGGCGCAGCTCCTGAAGGAACGCGCGGTTCTCCGGATGGCTGATGTGCAGGTCGCTGACGGCCCGCAGCCGGGGCGGAAGACTCACGCTCAGAGGTTAGGCCGTCGTCGCCCGGTAGGGACACCCTCTGTCCTGCCGTATCGCCGCGCTAACGGGCGTCGTCAGCAGAACCACCCGTCCTGCACCCAGCCGCGCCGGTTGATGTACCCGTAGGCGAAACCGTAGACGTAGCCGCCGCTGCGCGGACCCTCGACGAGGAACGTCTGACCCTGGTAAAGGGTGCCCATCCAGGCGCCGTTGGGCTGGGTGCGGACGAACAGGTCGCTCGCGCACACCGTCTCCCGCTCGCCGATCGTGCCGTTGGCCGCCTGCGCCGGGGTCGGCAGGGCGAGCGTCGCGGCGAGGACTCCGGCCAGTAGGCCGGTGGTCACCCGGGTGCTCCGCCGGCTCACCATGAGTCGTACCCGCCGATGCACTCGGCGCGGAGGTAACCCCAGTCGTTCGGGCCGAAGTCGAAGGACGCCGCCCACCCGTTGTAGACCGGGTGCGCGCCCGGCGTGTGGCCGATCTTGTTGCCGTATTCGAGGGTGCGCTTCAGGCCGGTGGGGCCGCCGGCGGAGTCGTAGTTGGCGTAGAAGCTGGCGCTCTGGCACCACGATGGCGTGCCGTGGCACCACCGGGTCGGCCTGGGCCGGCGTGGCGCCCAGGGCGGCGGTGGCCGCTCCGGCGGCCAACACAGCGATCCCGGTGCGGATTGGACGGGGCATGCCCACCTCCGAGGTGCCGAAACTTTCCTACCGCCAACCCTACCGACGAGGTCGATAAATGTCGATGGTCCTGGCGCGGCTGGCCTGGGACCGGGCGACGTCGGCCGCCCGCATATCCGGCAACCCGACGGGAAAGCGCGTGGCGTCCGACAGCCCGAAACCGGAGCAGGAGACAAACATGCCTTTCGTCACCGTGGGGACGGAAAACTCCGCGCCCATCGACCTGTACTACGAGGATCACGGATCCGGCAAGCCGGTGGTGCTGATCCACGGCTTCCCGTTCAACGGGGCGACCTGGGAAAAGGTGACCAACCAGCTGCTCAACGCCGGATACCGGACGATCACCTACGATCGGCGTGGGTACGGCAACTCCGCCCAGCCGACGTTCGGGTACGACTACAACACGTTCGCCGCGGATCTCGACGTGCTGATGACCGAACTGGACCTGCGCGACGCGACCCTGGTCGGTCACTCGATGGGCACCGGCGAGGTCATCCGCTACCTGGGCAACTACGGATCGCAGCGGGTCAGTCGGGCTGTGGTGCTCAGTCCGTTGCAACCGATGCTGGCCAAGGCCCCGGACAACCCGGAGGGCGTGGACACGAGCCTTTTCAAGGGCTTCCAGCAGGCCATCATCAAGGACCGCTTCGCCTACGTGACCCAGTTCTGCGACGCGTTCTTCAACTACAGCGAGAACAAGGGCAAGCTGGTCAGCGAGGAGGCGTACCGGGCGCACTGGCAGATTGGTGCGATGGCCTCCGCGAAGGGCACCCACGACAGCGTGGACGCCTGGCAGGAGGACTTCCGCCCCGACCTGCCGAAGGTCGATGTGCCGCTGCTGATCGTGCAGGGTGACAAGGACAACGTGCTGCCCTACCCGGTGACCGGCCAGCGGCTCGGGCCGATGATGCCCACCGGCCAGCTGATCACGCTCAAGGGCGCTCCGCACGGCATCCCGTGGACGCACGCCGACGACGTCAACAAGGCGATCATGGACTTCATGAAGCAGCCGGCGAAGGCTCGCGCCTGACCCGTACCGGTAGCCGATCGGACGCCAGCGCCGTGCGGCGCTGCGACACCCGGCCCGCGGTTCGCACCGGGGCCGGGTGTCGCCGGCTGTCAGGCCCGGCGGGCCACCACCGCGCCGTTGGCCCCGGGCGCGTCGAACGGCACGGTACGCACGTCCACGAAACCGGCGTCGCTGAGCCAGGCCGCGTACTCGGCGCCCGAGTAGTTCCGCCCTCCCTCGGTTTCGACGAGCATGTTCATGCCCATCAGCGCCGCCTCCGGCGGCCCGGTGCGCTCGTCGTTGAGCAGCAGCTCGCAGACGACGATCGCCCCGCCCGGCGGCAGCGCCGCGTGGCAACGGGCCAACAGCGCCCGGTTCGTCGGCTCGTCCCAGTCGTGCAGGATCATGCTGAGCAGGATGACGTCGTGCCCGTCCGGTAGCGCCGGGTCGGCGAGGAAGTCACCGGCCACCGCGTCGACCCGACCGGACAGCCCGGCCTCCGCGATCCGCTCCCGAGCGCGGACGCAGACGTGCGGCAGGTCCAGGACGGTCGCCCGCAGCTCGGGCAGCCGCCGACAGAACTCGATCGGGAACGCGCCGGCCCCGCCGCCGACGTCGAGCAGCCGGCGGTGCGCCGAGAAGTCGTACGCGTCGGCCAGCGCGCTGGCGGTGAAGCTGGACGTGGAGAACATCGCGTCCCAGAACTGCGCCAACATCTCCGGGTCGGCGGTGTCGAACATCGACTGTTGGGATTCCGGGTCCCAGGTCAGCGGCCGATCCGTGCGCAGGGCCTCGCCGATGCGGTGCCAGGGCAGGTAGGTGCGCAGATCCGAGTAGCGCACCTGCGCACCGAAGTAGTACGGGCGACCCTCGACCAGGAACTGCTCGGCCAACTCGGAGTTGCGGTAGCCGTCGCCGGCCTTCTCCAACAGGCCGAGCGAGGCACTGGCGGCCAGCAACAGGTCCGCGGGCCGGTCGGGCAGCCCGAACTCGGCGGCGACCTCCTCGACGGTGATCGTCCGTCCGCCGGCCAACCTGGTGAACAGGCCGAGTTCGACGCCGACGGCGAGAGTCTTGAACCCCCACACACCGGCGACCAGGCGCATGAGAGGAGTCGGAGTGATCATGCCGACATGGAAGCACAGACCTGGACCGTCCACAGAGGTGTGTCCCATCTGCCAGCGGACGGTCGCTCACCATGGTGACCCCCGTCGGGTGATTGCGTGACAGTGCGCAGCGCTGCGGCCATCAGAGCGTCGAGATCTTCGATGCCACCGCTTTCGGCCCAGCGCACGATCGCCGCAGTCGCCGCCGCGATACAGGCACCGGTGGCGACCGATACCTCGAACTCGTTGTCGTTCCCACATCCGCGACCACAGTCAGGCCCGGATCAGCGTCACCAACCCGGCGGCCACCAGTACGCCAGCCCAGAGCCGATCCACGTTGAACCACGCCCGACGCAGCACCCCGACCCCGAGCACCTGGTAGACCAGCATCGCCACGGCCAGGGCGGTGCCGAGCATCGCCACGGTGTGCACCCCGGCCGCGGCGAGCCCGGACAGCGCACCCACCGGGGCGGCGGCCAGGTGCCCGGAGTGGCCTCCGGGCACCGGCTCGGCCACCAGCGCCGGCAGCAGCATCAGCCCCGCGCCGTGCGCCGACGACATGAGGAAGGACCAGCCGGCGAGCTGCGCCGCGGACAGCCGCATCCCCGCCCAACGGAAGTGTCGCTCGGAGAGCAGGCGCCACAGGCCGAACGCGACCAGCAGCACCCCGCCGACCAGGTGGCGGCGCAGCGCGCCGAAGGCCGGATCGTCCGGCGTACGGGTGGGGGCCAGGTCGACGGGCAGGTCCGCGACGATGCGGCCCTCGTCGAGGAGCAGGATGCGGTCGGCGAGCAGCAGCGCCTCCTCCACGTCGTGGGTGACCAGCAGGGCGGCGAAACCGTGCTCGGCGCGGAGCCGGCGCAGCAGGATCTGCATCCGCAGTCGGGTCAGCGCGTCGAGCGCGCCGAACGGTTCGTCGAGCAGCAGCAGGTCCGGTTCGCGGACCAGGGCCCGCGCCACGGCCACCCGTTGCGCCTGCCCGCCGGACAACTCGGCGGGCCAGGCGCGGTGCCGTTCGGAGAGCCCGACCTCGGCCAGTGCACGCCGGACCCGCCCGGCGACGTCCGTACCGGACAGCCCCAGCCCGACGTTGTCGGCCACGCGTTTCCAGGGCAGCAGCCGGTGCTCCTGGAAGACGACCGCGGCGGTGCCGTGCAGGACGGTCGAGCCGCTGGCCTCGCCGTCCAGCCCGGCGAGGATCCGCAGGAGGGTGCTCTTGCCGGAACCGCTGCCGCCGAGCAGGGCGACGACCTCGGCGCGGGCGATGCTCAGGTCGACCCCGGCCAGCACGACCGTCGGCCCGAACGCCCGGCGCACCGCGTGGGCGGTGAGCACCGGAGCCGCGCGGTTCAGGTGGCCCGCAGTCCGCGACGCCATGTCAACATCCTCCTCTCCACCACCCGCAACGCAAGGTCGGATATCAGCCCGAGCAGGGCGTAGACGAGCAGGCCGAGCACCACCACGTCGGTCTGGCTGAACTCGCGCGCCTCCATCATCAGAAAGCCGATTCCGGTCTGGGCGTTGACCTGTTCGCCGACGACCAGGCTGAGCCAGGCCGCCCCGATCGCCAGCCGCAGCCCGAGGAAGAGGGATGGCAACGCGCCGGGCAGCACCACGTGGCGCAGCCGCGCGGCCTGTCCCAGGCCGCAGGTACGGGCCGCCTCCACCAGGCGCTCGTCGATGTCCCGGATGCCGGCGTAGGTGTTGAAGTAGATGGGGAAGAACGCGCCCAGGGCCACCAGGCTGATCTTGAGCGATTCCCCGATCCCGACCCAGATGATCAGCAGTGGGACGAGGCCGAGGTGCGGCAGCATCCGGGCCATCTGCACCGGCGGGTCGACCAGGTCGTCGCCGAGCCGCAGCAGCCCGGCCACGGTGCCCAGGACGAGGGCCAGGAGGCCACCGATCAGCAGTCCCGCCCCGGCGCGGGTGAGGGAGTCGAGCAGGTGGATGGCGAGCGTCCCGTCCCGGGTCAGCCGCCAACCGGTGGCCAGGACGTCGGTCGGCGCCGGCAGCTTCTCCGGCGCGAGCAATCCGGTCCGGGCGGCCAACTCCCAGCCCAGGACCAGCGTCACCGGGCTGACCAGCCGCAGCCATCGCCGGGCCGGCCGCGGTCGCCGGGGCGCGGCGACCGCGCCGGGGGCCTCGGCCAATGTCGTACGGCTCACTGGAAGACCGCACTGAACCGGTCGTCGACCCGGGATCGGATGTCGACCGGCCCGGGGATGAGGTCCAGGGCGATGAAGCTGTCGGTGATCGCCTGGAGTTCGTCACCGATCGCCGGGGTGACCGGTGCGAGGGGTTTGGCGCTTCGGGCCAGGGCGCGGCTGGTGACGTCCTGCGGAATCTTCAACTCCGGTGCGAGGGTGCTGGCCCGCTGCTCGGGGTTGGCGATGCCCCAGTCGGTCACCTCGCGGTAGCGCTGAAGGAAGGCCTTGACGTCGTCCGACCGCTTGCTGACCGCGTCGGGGGCGGCCAGGACGTACTCGCGGTTGCTGGCCAGGCCGGTGGCGTCGGCGAGCACCTGGACCCCCGGCTGCTCGGCCAGGGCGAAGTACGGGTCCCAGATCACCCAGGCGTCGACCTGGCCGCTGTCGAACGCGGGCCGCCCCTCCGCGGGTTTGAGGTACTTGACCTGGATGTCCTTCAGGGTCATGTTGTTCGCCTCGAGCAGCCGGACCAGCAGCCAGTGCACGTTGGACCCCTTGTTCAGGGCGACCGTCCTGCCCTTGAGGTCGGCGAAGCTGCGGAAGCCACGGTCGGCCTTGACCAGCACGGCCTCGCCCTGCGGGATGGGCGCCGAGGTGCCGATGATGGAGAACGGGATCTTGCCGGCCGCGGCGAAGACGGGTGGCGCCTCGCCGACCTGTCCGATGTCGATGGAGCCGGCCTTGAGCGCCTCGGTGAGCGCCGAGCAGCTCGGCTTCGTCGGCGCGCTCACCCCGACCGGTGCCTGGTGCGAAGACGCCTGGTTGAGTACGGCGATGCTCACCGAGGTGACCGAACGCCTCAAGTTCCTGGTCGCCTTCCGACCCGGACTGCTGGCACCCACCCTCGCCGCACAGATGGCCTCGACCTTCCAACGGCTGTCCCGCGGTCGCCTGCTGCTCAACGTGGTCACCGGCGGCGAGTCACACGAGCAGCGGGCGTACGGTGACTTTCTGGACAAGGACGCCCGCTACGCGCGAGCCGACGAGTTCCTGCACGTGGTGCGCGCGCTGTGGCGGGGTGAGACCGTCGACCACACCGGCACCCATCTGCGCGTCGAGCAGGCACGCCTGCACCGGCTGCCCGATCCGGTGCCGCCGGTCTACTTCGGTGGGTCGTCCGCCGCGGCCCTGCCGGTGGCGGTGCGGCACAGCGACGTCTACCTCACCTGGGGCGAGCCGCCGGCCCTGGTCGCCGACAAGCTGGACCGGGTCCGCGCGCTTGCCGCCGAGGCCGGACGCGAACTGCGCTTCGGCATCCGGCTGCACGTCATCGCCCGGGACACCGCCGAGCAGGCGTGGACGCAGGCGCGCCGCCTGCTCGACGGCATCGCCGAGGCCGACATCCGGGCGGTCCAGGAGGGGCTGCGGCGCAGCGAGTCCGAGGGGCAGCGCCGGATGCTCGACCTGCACGGCGGCTCCCGCGACGGGCTGGAGGTCGCGCCGAACCTGTGGGCCGGGGTCGGGCTGGTGCGGGGCGGAGCCGGCACCGCCCTCGTCGGCAGCCACGCGGAGGTCGCCGACCGGATCGCCGAGTACCACGCGCTCGGCATCGACGAGTTCATCCTCTCCGGCTGTCCACACCTGGAGGAGGCGTACTGGTTTGGCGAGGGTGTGCTGCCGATCCTGCGGGACCGAGGGCTGTGGCGGCACCCCGACGGCCCGCAGGGCACGGCGAACCAGGTCGACGTCCCGTTCGCCGGCACACCGACGCCTCGCCCGCGACACGCATCCGTGATCGTCGGCAGCTGAGCTACTCGACACGCCGCCCGCAGCGCTGCTGAGCTGCCAACGATCGCCGCATCGGCTCCTAGGCGGCTCGGCCGGCCATCCGCCGGCCGATCCGCCGCCCGGCGAGGCTCACCAGGGCGCTGCCGACCGCCATCCCGACCAGCACCAGAATCGCCCCGACCGCCCACAGGCCGCTGTCGTCGGTCCCTGCGGCCCGCCACGACCACACCGCCGTGAACGCCACCGTCATCACCGGCGCCACCAGCCACGGGCTGAGCCGCGTCCCGGCGAGCGCGGCCAGCAGCACGAGCGTCACCACACAGCCGACCACCTGCCACGGCTCGTACGGGCCGCTGCTCGCACCGGTCTGCGCGTCGACCGTGTACCGGGTGTCCCAGCCCAGCCAGAGGATCCACGCCCCGACCGTGGCAGCCGCCAGGAACAGAACACCGAGCAGTGCGCGCGTACCCCTCGTCGCCGTCATCCGGCGATCATCCCTCGCGTTTCCGCGTACCGGAATGGGGGCCGGCCTGTTGCCCCGGCCGGCGGCGATCCTCTACGGTCTGCTCAAGCGGTGGGCGGTGCGGTCCGCATCCGACCGGACACCGCCGGGTGCTCGTCGCGCGGGCCGGGATGGTGGAGTCCCGGGACGCCCCGTCGGCGGCGAGCCCGGCGGTCGTGTGACTCCAGCTCGTACCCCGGGTGATGCTGCCCGGCGCGGCTCCGTGCGGAGCCGACGGCGAGCCGGGCACGCCGATCCCCACCGGGAGAGCCCGTGTTCCTCAGCCCGCACGAGCAGGACCGCCTGCTCGTCCACGTCGCGGCCGATGTCGCCCGCGCCCGCCGCGCGCGCGGCCTGCGCCTCAACTACCCCGAAGCCGTCGCGGTGATCACCGCCTTCCTGCTCGAAGGGGCCCGCGACGGCCGGTCCGTGGTCGACCTCATGTCGGCCGGCCGGGCCGTGCTCGGCCGCGACGACGTCCAGGACGGCATCCCCGAGCTGCTGAGGGAGGTGCAGGTGGAGGCGACGTTCCCGGACGGCACCAAGCTGGTGACGGTGCACCACCCGATCCCGTGATTCCGGGGGAGATCCTGCCGGCCGCCGACCCCGTCGAGATCAACGTGGGTCGGCCGGTCACGACCCTGGTCGTGGTCAACACCGCCGACCGGCCGGTGCAGGTGGGTTCGCACTACCACTTCGCCGAGACCAACCCGGCGCTGTCGTTCGACCGGGTCGCCGCCCGGGGGCAGCGCCTCGCGGTGCCGGCGGGCACCTCGGTGCGGTTCGAGCCGGGGGTCAGCCGCAGCGTGGACCTCGTACCGCTCGGTGGCGCACGCATCGTGCCGGGGCTGCGCGGGGAGTGCGCCGGCCCACTGGACGACGCGCCGACGGCCGACGGGCCGGCGCGGTGAGCGCCGTGCGGCGCGACCGCTACATCGACCTGTACGGGCCCACCACCGGTGACCGGATCCGGCTGGCCGACACCAACCTGCTCATCGAGGTCGAGACCGACCACTGCGTGGGTGGCGACGAGGTCGTCTTCGGCGGCGGGAAGGTGATCCGCGAGTCGATGGGGCAGTCCCGCGCCACCCGCGCCGAGGGGGCGCTGGACACCGTCATCACCGGCGCCGTGGTGCTCGACCACTGGGGCGTGGTCAAGGCCGACGTGGGGCTGCGCGACGGACGGATCGTGGCCCTGGGCCGCGCCGGCAACCCGGACACCATGCCCGGTGTCCACCCCGACCTGGTCATCGGCCCGGCCACCGAGGTGATCGCCGGCAACGGTCGGATCCTCACCGCCGGGGCGGTCGACACCCACGTGCACTTCATCTGCCCGCAGATCGTCACCGAGGCGCTGGCCAGCGGCATCACCACCCTGGTCGGCGGCGGCACCGGGCCGGCCGAGGGGACGCGGGCCACCACGGTCACCCCGAACGCCTGGCACCTGGCCCGCATGCACGAGGCGCTGGACACCCTGCCGGTGAACGTGCTGCTGCTCGGCAAGGGCAACACCGTGTCCAGCGAGGCGCTGTGGGAGCAGTTGCGCGCCGGTGCGGGCGGTTTCAAGCTGCACGAGGACTGGGGCACCACGCCGGCGGCGATCGACGCGTGCCTGTGGGTGGCCGACGCGTCCGGCGTCCAGGTGTCGATCCACACCGACACCCTCAACGAGGCCGGTTTCGTGGCCGACACCCTGCGCGCGATCGGCGGCCGGGCCATCCACTCGTACCACACCGAGGGGGCCGGTGGCGGGCACGCGCCGGACATCATCACGGTGGCCAGCGAACCGAACGTGCTCCCGTCGTCGACGAACCCGACCCGGCCCTACACCGCCAACACCCTCGCCGAGCACCTGGACATGCTGATGGTCTGCCACCACCTCAACCCGTCCGTGCCGGAGGACCTGGCCTTCGCCGAGAGCCGGATCCGACCGTCCACCATGGCCGCCGAGGACCTGCTGCACGACCTCGGCGCGATCTCCATCATCGGCTCCGACGCGCAGGCGATGGGCCGGGTCGGCGAGGTGATCCTGCGGACCTGGCAGAGCGCCCACGTGATGAAGGACCGGGTGGGCGCGCTGCCGGGCGACGGGGCCGCCGACAACCACCGGGCCCGGCGGTACGTGGCGAAGTACACGATCTGCGCGGCGATGGCCAACGGGCTGGAACGGGAGATCGGCTCGGTCGAGCCGGGCAAGCTCGCCGACCTGGTGCTCTGGGATCCGGCGTTCTTCGGCGTACGACCGCACCTGGTGCTCAAGGGCGGGATGATCGCGTACGCCCAGATGGGTGACGCGAACGCGTCGATCCCCACACCGCAGCCGATGCTGCCGCGCCCGATGTTCGGCGCGTACGGCGCCGCGGCGGCCGCGACCAGCCTGGCGTTCGTGGCGCCGGCGGCCCTGGACGCCGGGCTGCGCCTGGACGTGCGACGGCGGGTGGTGCCGGTGAGCGACGTGCGGTCGCGGGGCAAGGCCGACCTGCCGGAGAACAACGCGATGCCGCGGATCGAGGTGGACCCGGACACGTTCACCGTCCGGATCGACGGCCAGGTGGTGGAACCGGATCCGGTGACCCGGCTGCCGATGGCCCAGCGGTACTTCCTCTTCTGATGGCGGCGTCCAGCCTGCTCCTGCTGCTGGCCGACGGGCGTTTCCCGGCCGGCGCGCACGCCCACTCCGGCGGCCTGGAGGCGGCCGTCGCCGCCGGCCGGGTCACCGACCTGGCGTCGTTGGAGGCGTTCCTGGTCGGCCGGCTGGCCACCGCCGGGCTGGTCGGCGCGGCGTTCGCGGCGGCGGCGCACCGGGCGGCGGTCGCCGGTGCCGTCGACCCGGCCGACCCGGCCCGGTCCGCCGCACGATCGCGCGCGCTGGCCCGGCTCGACGCCGAACTGGATGCCCGGACGGCCGCACCGACCCTGCGGGCGGTCTCCCGTCGGCAGGGCCGTGCCCTGCTGCGCGCGGGGCGGGAGATCTGGCCGCACGCCCCGTTCGGCGACCTGCCCACCGGGCGGCCCGGGGGAGCACACCAGCCGCTGGTGCTCGGATTGCTCTGCGCGGCCGCCGGGCTGAGCCGCACCGAGACCGCCACGGTCTCCGCGTACGCGACGGTGACCGGTGCGGCCAGTGCCGGCGTACGCCTGCTCGGCCTCGACCCGTACCGGGTCCAGGCCCTGCTGGTCGGGCTCGCCGACGCCTGCGACGGCACCGCCGCCGACGCGGCCCGGGCCGCCGACGACCCTCCGGAGCGGCTCCCGGCCGCCGCCGCTCCGCTCGCCGACATCCATGCCGAAGTTCATGCCACCTGGGAGGTGCGTCTCTTTGCGTCCTGACACTGTTGTGCCGACCGCTGTGCCCACGACCGACCCGACCCCACCGCCAACGCCCGCTCTGCCGCACGACGAGAGCGTTCCGCACACCCATCCGGAGCCGGGGGTGGACCCGCATCCGCCGCTGGCGCGGGCTGGCCGGGCGCTGCGGGTCGGCATCGGCGGCCCGGTCGGGTCCGGCAAGACCGCCCTGGTGGCGGCGCTCTGTCGGGCCTTCGCCGGTGAGTTGCGGCTCGGGGTGGTGACCAACGACATCTACACGACCGAGGACGCCGATTTCCTGCGGCGGGCCGGCGTGCTGGACCCCGCCCGGATCCGCGCCGTGGAGACCGGCTGCTGCCCGCACACCGCCATCCGCGACGACATCGGCGCCAACCTGGACGCCGTGGACGAGCTGGCCGAGACGGTCGGCCCGCTGGACCTGGTGCTGGTGGAGAGCGGCGGGGACAACCTCACCGCGACCTTCAGTCGAGGTCTGGTCGACCGGCAGATCTTCGTGGTCGACGTCGCGGGCGGGGACAAGGTGCCCCGCAAGGGCGGGCCGGGGGTCACCGCCGCCGACCTGCTCGTGATCAACAAGACTGACCTGGCCCCCATGGTCGGCGCCGACCTGGGGGTGATGGACCGGGACGCGCGCGCCCGGCGCGGTGACCTGCCGACCATCTTCTTGTCCATCGTGGCCGATCCGACGGCGGGTCGCGTCGCGGAGTGGATCCGGCACGAGCTGGCTCACCACGCCGCCCTGCATCCGCTCGCCGCGCCGCACGGCCCGGCCTGATGCGGGCACTCGCCCGGCTGGTGGCCCGCGCCGACGGTCAGGGCGGCACGGTCCTGGTGGAGCTGCACGGTGAGACGCCGCTGTTGCTGCGCCAGACGCCGAGCGAGGGTGGTGTCGCCACGGTGCACGTCGTCGGCGGGGCGGCCGGCCCGCTCGCCGGCGACGACCTGCGGCTGGACATCGAGGTGGGGCCGGGGGCCGCCGTCCGGGTGCACTCCGTCGCCGCGTCGGTGGCCCTCCCCGGCCGGCCCGGCGCCGTGTCGCGGATGGCGGTGCGGGCCGTGGTGCACGGCGGGGCGGCGCTGCACTGGCTGCCCGAGCAGCTGGTGGCGGCGGCCGGCTGCGCACACCTCGCCGAGTCGCGCGTCGAGCTGGCCGCCGGGGCGAGCCTGCGCTGGCGTGACGAGCTGATCTGCGGCCGGTACGGCGAGGCGCCCGGCGGCGCGGTCGTGCACACCCAGGTCGACTACGCGGGCCGGCCGCTGCTGCGCCAGTCCCTGGCCGTGGGACCGCACGCGCCGGGCTGGGCCGGACCCGCGGTGCTCGGCGGCGCGCCGGCCACCGGGTCGCTGCTGGTGGTCGACCCGTCCCGGCCCCCCGAAGCGGCGACGGCCGACGGCAGCGTCGCCCGGCTGCCGCTGGCCGGCGGTCCGGCGACACTGTGGACCGCCACCGCCCCCGACGCGCACACCTTGCGCGCCCACCTCACCGTCTAGGAAGCCATCCTGCTGGTCTGGCGTGGTGCTGGGCGCTGACCTCGGCCACCCGCGCCGCACGTGCGGCGGGTCTTGCTGTCGAGCGTGATGCCTGTGAGTCATCAAGATGACTCACAGGCATCACGCTCGAGGTCCAAGGTCGCGCCGGGAGACCCGGGCGAGCCGGGCGGCAGGTCAGCGCTTTGGACCGACCGCGTCGGCGTGCCCCCGTTGGCGGGCCGGGTCGAGCCGAGCGATCAGGTTGTCGAGCTGAACGACGAGGTCAGCGGCCTGGGGCACACCCAACTCGGCGAGGCTGGCCCGGACCCGCTCGTCCAGGCGGGCGTGCTCGCGGCGGCCCCGAGCGGTCAGGTACGCGCGGATCCGTCGACGGTCGAGCGGATCGATCCGGCGGAACACGAGGTTACGGTCGACGAGTTGGTCGACCAGCTTGGTGAGGGTGCCCGGTGGCAACGACGCCTCGGCGGACACCTCGCTCATCGGGTGGCCCTGCCCATCGGCGAGCAGGCACAGCACCCGCCACGCCTCGATGGTCAGCCCGTCGTCGGCCAGTACGACGCCCAGACGGCGGGAGAGCAGCCGTTCGGCGCGGGTGAGCGAGCGCGCAGCAGGTCGGCTGGCGCCCCGGGCACGTCTGACATGGGACTCCCTGGTCCGGTGGCGCTGTCATCGTAGCGAGTCGTCCCGGTCCGTGGTGAGCTCTGGTCTTCCGTCGTGGGCCGGGCAATCATGTGCTCATGTCCGAGCCGGCGCCCCCGTGGCTCACCGTCGACCGGGCCGTGGTCAGCATCGCGCTGGTCTACCCGATGCGGGGGCCGGCGGGGATGTTCGGGCCCACCTGTGAGCTCTGCGCCCAGCTCGCGGTCGAGGAGATCAACCGGTGTGGCGGGGTGCTCGGCCGGGAGGTGCGCCTCGTGCCGGTCGACGGCGGTGCCCCACCCGCCGAGGTCGCCGCGCAGGTCGAGGCGCTGGTGTCGGTCGGGGCCGTCCAGGGGGTGACCGGCTGGCACATCTCCTCGGTGCGGCAGGCGCTGGCACCCCGGGTGGCGCACCGCGTGCCGTACGTCTACACAGCGCTGTACGAGGGTGGTGAGCGTACCGAGGGGGTCTATCTGACCAGTGAGACGCCGGACGTCCAACTGTGGCCGGCGATGCGGCTGCTGGCCGGGGAGCAGGGAGCGCGTCGCTGGTTCGTGGTCGGCAACGACTACGTGTGGCCCCGGCGTACGGCACGGGCCGCCCAGCGGTATGCGCTGCGCGGCGGTGGACGGGTGGTGGGTCAGGCGTTCCTGCCGTTCGAGACATGCGACTTCGACGAGGTGCTGGGCCGCATCGAACGCAGCGAGGCCGACGCCGTGGTGATGCTCCTGGTCGGCGCGGACGCGGTGCGGTTCAACCGGGCGTTCGCCCGCAGCGGCCTGGACCAGCGGTGTCTGCGGCTGAGCACGCTGATGGACGAGAACATGCTGCTGGCCAGCGGTGCCGGCGCGACCCGTCGGCTGTACAGCCCGGCCGGTTTCTTCGCCGGCCTGGTGACCCAGGAGAACCTCGACTTCCACGGCGAGTTCGCCCGCCGGTTCGGGGTGGAGGCGCCGCCTCTGGGCAGCCTGGGGGAGTCCTGCTACGAGGGCGTCATGCTGCTCGCCGCGCTGATCGGGCAGGCCCGCACGCTCGACGTACGGGCGATCGAGACGGCCGCGGACACCGTGGCGTACCACGGGCCGCGCGGGCGGTTGCGGCTACGGCGCCGGCACGTGCGGCAGCGCATCTACCTCGCCGAGGCCGACGGGCTCGACTTCACGGTGCTCGCGCAGCTCTGAGGAGCGGCCCGGTGGGTCGGACCCTTGACAGCCGCACCCGACGCGGCCCTAAGATACTTCCTGCGTGAAGTATCTGCCCTCCGGGTCGGATGCGACCAATGCGCGTCCATGGTCGGCGAAATCGTTCGCCGACCATTGTGGTGGCAATTTTCCCCGAGATTTCTCCAACGGTCGGCACCGTCTATCCGCGACGGTGTCGGCCGTCTTTGGCGTGCGCGTCGCGGTGGTGCGGGAAACAGTCAATTAAGGACCGGGAAACACGAGCGCGATGATGTCGGTCGACGCTTTGCCTGCCCGTATCCGATGCGATGCCCGGGCGGCGTCCACCCGTCGACCCCGGCATCGCCACATCCGCTCCACCGGACCGCACCGACCGTCCAAACGTCACGTGAGTGCACCGCAGGGAGAATAGATGTCACTGTTCCGGGGCCGCCGCATCCTGGCGGGTGCCATGACCCTCATCGCCGCGGCCGCGATGACCGCGTGCGGCAGCAAGACCACCGACGAGAGCAGCGCCGCCGGCGTCAGCGCCGACGTCTCCGGCGACACCGTCAAGGTGGGCCTGCTCAACTCGCTCTCGGGCACCATGGCGATCAGCGAGGTCACCGTCCGCGACTCCATCATGCTCGCCGTCGAGGAGATCAACGCGGCCGGCGGAGTGCTCGGCAAGAAGATCCAGCCGGTCGGTGAGGACGGCGCCTCGGACTGGGCCCACCTTCGCGGAGAAGGCCGAGAAACTCATCTCCGAGGATCGGGTGGCCGCCGTCTTCGGCTGCTGGACGTCGGCCAGTCGCAAGGCCGTCAAGCCGGTGTTCGAGAAGAACAAGGCGCTGCTGTTCTATCCCGTGCAGTACGAGGGTCTGGAACAGTCGCCCTACATCTTCTACACCGGAGCGACGACCAACCAGCAGATCGTTCCCGGGCTTGACTACCTCAAGTCGCAGGGCGTGAAATCGGTCTATCTCGTCGGCAGCGACTACGTCTTTCCCCGTACCGCCAACAAAATCATCAAGGCGTATGCGGCGGCGAACGGGATGACCGTGTCGGGTGAGGATTACGCGCCGCTCGGCTCCACCGAGTTCGGCACGATCGTCAACAAGGTCAAATCGTCCGGCGCCGACGCGGTGTTCAACACGCTCAACGGCGACAGCAACGTGGCCTTCTTCAAGGAGTACAAGTCGGCCGGGCTGACCGCCGCCGCGATGCCGGTGGTGTCGGTGTCGATCGCCGAGGAGGAGGTCAAGGGCATCGGCACCCAGTACCTGGAGGGCCAGCTGACCGCCTGGAACTACTACCAGACCACCCCGGGCGCGGCGAACTCGAAGTTCGTGGCCGCGTACAAGGCGAAGTACGGCGCGGACAAGCCGACCAGCGACCCGATGGAGGCTGCCTACGTCGGCGTGTACCTGTGGAAGGCGATGGTCGAGAAGGCCGGCGCCTTCGACGTGGAGAAGGTCCGCGCCGCCTCCGACGGGATCACCTTCGACGCGCCGGAGGGCCTGGTCACCGTCGACGGCAAGACCCAGCACATCGCCAAGACCGCCCGGATCGGCAAGATCGGCGCGGACGGCCTCATCACCGAGGTGTGGAACTCCGGCAAGCCGGTCGAGCCGGACCCGTACCTCAAGACCTATCCGTGGGCGAGCGGCCTGAGCTGACGACGCCGGCCCGGGCGGGGCGCGTCGCCGCGCGGCCCACCCGGGTCACCCGACCAGCAGTTCGGAGTACCCACCGTGACAGTCCTCTTCGGTCAACTCTTCACCGGTATCAGCATCGGCGCGGTGCTGCTGCTCATCGCGCTCGGCCTCGCGCTGACCTTCGGCCAGATGAACGTGATCAACATGGCGCACGGTGAGTTCATCATGGCCGGCGCGTACACTACGTACGTCCTGCAACAGAGCATCACCGGGGCCGGCCTGTCGCTGGTGGTGGCGCTGCCGGTGGCGTTCGTGGTCGCCGGCGCGATGGGTGTGCTGCTGGAGATCCTGCTCATCCGCCGGCTCTACGCCCGGCCGCTGGACACCCTGCTGGTCACCTGGGGTGTGTCGCTGATGCTGCAACAACTCGCCCGGGACATCTTCGGCAGCCCGAACGTGCAGACCCGCGCGCCGGAGATCCTCACCGGCAACGTGGCGCTGCCCGGCGGGCTGACCATCGCCAACAACCGCTTGTTCATCCTGGCCCTGGCGTTGGCCGCCGTCGCGGCGCTCACCCTGGCGCTGCGGCTCACCCCGCTCGGGCGCCGCATCCGCGCGGTGGTGCAGAACCGCGACCTCGCCGCGGTGTCCGGCATCGCCACCTCCCGGGTCGACCGGACGACGTTCTTCGTCGGCTCGGGCCTGGCCGGGCTCGCCGGGGTGGCGCTCACCCTGCTCGGCCCGATCGGCCCGACCATGGGCACCAACCTCATCATCGACGCCTTCCTGGTCGTCGTGGTCGGCGGGATCGGCCAGCTCAAGGGCAGTGTGATCGTCGCCTTCGCCCTCGGCGTGCTCCAGGCCACCGGGGAGTACCTCACCACCCTCAGCGTCGCCAAGGTGATCGTGTTCGTGGCGATCGTCGCGTTCCTCCAGTGGCGGCCACAGGGCCTGTTCACGCTGCGGACCAGGAGCCTCGCATGACCGCCGTCACCCCCGCGCCGCCCGGCACCGCCGTCGACCCGGCGCCCGCCGGCGTCCTACCACCGGGCCGGTCACCGGGCCGCTCGCGGCTGCGGACGGCGGCCGGCTTCGCGTTCGGCGCGGCCCTGCTGTTCGCCGTGGCGCCGCTCGTGCTGTCGGACTTCCGGTTGGCCCTGCTCGCCAAGTACCTCTGCGTCGCCATGGTGGCGGTCGGCATCGGGATCGCCTGGGGTCGGGGCGGCATGCTCACCCTCGGCCAGGGCGTCTTCTTCGGCCTCGGCGGCTACGCGATGGCCATGCACCTCAAGCTCGCCGACGCGGGTCCGGGTGGGATGCCCGACTTCATGCAGCTGTACGGGCAACTCGACGAACTGCCCCTGTGGTGGCGTCCGTTCGCCAGCCCCTGGTTCGCGCTGCCCGCCACGGTGCTGCTGCCGATGGCGGTCGCGTTCGGGCTGGGCTCGCTGGTGTTCCGCCGCCGGGTGCGGGGCGCGTACTTCGCCATCCTCAGTCAGGCCCTCGCGGCCGCGATGGTGATCCTGCTGATCGGGCAGCAGGGCACCACGGGCGGCACCAACGGGCTCACCGACATCAAGGGCTTCTTCGGGTACGACCTGGACGACCCGGTCAACCAGCGGATGGTGTACTTCATCATCGCCGGGACGCTGCTGGCGTTGCTCGCGCTGACCCGTCAACTCATCCACAGCCGCTACGGGGAACTGCTGGTGGCGGTCCGCGACGGTGAGGAACGGGTCCGCTTCCTCGGCTACGACCCGGCGACGGTCAAACTCGTCGCATACGTCGTCGCGGCGGGCATGGCGGGGCTGGCCGGGGCGCTGTTCGTGCCGGCGGTGGGCATCATCTCGCCCGCGTTGATCGGCATCGTCCCGTCGATCGAGTTCGTCATCGGGGTCGCGGTGGGCGGCCGGGCGACCCTGCTCGGCCCGGTGCTCGGCGCGGTGGCGGTGGCCTGGGCGCGTACCGCCCTCTCCGAACGCTTTCCCGGCACCTGGACGTACCTGCAGGGGTTGCTCTTCGTGGTCGTGGTGGCGTTCCTTCCCGGCGGCCTGGCGTCGCTGTGGGCGTTGGCCCGCCGCCGTGACGACGGCGCGGAACCGGCCCCGCGCGGGTGGTCGGTGCTGGGTCGACGACGTGCCGGGCGGACGGAGGTGCCGGCGGCATGAGCGACGAGCGGCTGGACGGGTTGTCCGTCCGGGACGTACGGGTCAGCTTCGACGGCTTCACCGCCGTCGACGGCGTCTCGCTGGAGGTGCCCGCCGGTGACATCCGGTTCCTGATCGGGCCGAACGGCGCCGGCAAGACCACCCTGGTCGACGCGATCACCGGCCTGGTCCGGGCCACCGGCTCGGTCCGGTTCGGTGACGAGGAACTGCTCGGCCGTGCGGTGCACCGGATCAGCAGGCTGGGCATCGGGCGCACCTTCCAGACGTCGTCGGTCTTCGAGGAGCTGTCGGTGCTGCAGAACCTCGACATCGCGGCGGGTGCCCGGCGCGGCTGGGCGACGCTGGCCCGCCGCCGTCGGGGCATCCCCGACGAGGTGGCCGCCGCGTTGGAGACCATCGGGCTGGCCGGGCGCGCCGAGCATCTCGCCGGGACGCTCGCGCACGGCCAGAAACAGTGGCTGGAGATCGGCATGCTGCTGGTGCAGGACGCGCGGCTGCTGCTGCTCGACGAGCCGGTCGCCGGGATGAGCCATGAGGAACGCGACGCCACCGGCGCTCTGCTGGAGACGGTGAGCCGGGACCGCACGGTCGTGGTGATCGAGCACGACATGGACTTCCTGCGCCGGTTCGCGCGCAGCGTCACGGTGCTGCACGCCGGGCGGGTGCTCAGCGAGGGCACGGTGGCGCAGGTCCAGGCGGACCCGCGTGTGCAGGAGGTCTACCTTGGCCACCCGGTCGACGCCGGGTCGGCCCCCACCGGCCGGGAGGCATGATGCTGACGCTGCGCGGGGTGCACGCCGGGTACGGGCGCTCCCGGGTGCTGCACGGGGTGGACCTCGCCGTCCCGCCCGACGGGGTGGCCGCCGTGCTGGGGCACAACGGCGCCGGCAAGAGCACCCTGCTGCGGGTCGCCGCCGGCCTGCTGCGTCCGAGCGCCGGCACGGTCGAGCTGGACGGCGAGGACGTCACCCGCCTCGGCCCGCACGAGCGGGTGGCGCGGGGGATGGCGTACGTCCCGCAGGGTCAGCAGTGCTTCCCGCACCTGACCGCGGCGGAGAACCTGCGGCTGGTCGCCGACGGCCGCCGCGACGGGGCGGTGGCCACGGCGGAGGTGCTGGACCTGTTCCCGGCGCTGCGTCCGCTGCTGCGGCGTCGGGCCGGGCTGCTCTCCGGCGGTCAGCGCCAGCAGCTGGCCATCGCCCGCGCGCTGATCACCCGGCCGAGGCTGCTGATGCTCGACGAGCCGACCGAGGGCATCCAGCCGTCGGTGGTCGCCGAGATCCAGGAGCGCATCGTCGAGCTGACCCGGCAGACCGGGTTCGGTGTGCTGCTCGTCGAGCAACACCTGGGCTTCGCGCTGCGGGTGGCGGACCGCTACCACGTGCTGGAGTCCGGCCGGGTCACCTCGCACGGCGACGGGGGTGTCACGGCGGAACGGGAGGTCCGGGCGGCCCTGGCGGTCTGAGCTCGCCCCGTCGCCGCTCAGGTCGTCGGCGCGGGACCGGTCGAGTCGCGGACGACCAGCAGGTGCCCGGTGGGGCGGCGGCGGGGGCGCGCCGAGCG
>NZ_WBKR01000115.1 GCF_008868155.1 Micromonospora sp. ALFpr18c | reverse complement strand
TTCGGGTTCGATTCGCTTCAAAGCCATGGTTGGGGCGTGTTTCCCGAGGTACGGTTGCTGCCCGCCGTCACGCCGGGACCTTCTGACCGGCGCGACGGCGGTGGGCGAAGGAGGAACGATGACCCGCCCGGGACTGCCCAAGCTGATCGCGACCGACCTCGACGGCACGCTCGTCCGCAGCGACGACACCGTCTCCGCGTACACCCATGGGGTGCTCGACCGGGTGCGGGCCGCCGGAATTCCGGTGGTCGGCGCGACCGGACGCGGCCCACGGCTGACCGAGTTGACCCGCAACGACATCCGGGCCGCCGACTTCCTGGTGATGGCCGGCGGCGGCCGGGTGGTCGACCAGAGCGACCCGGCGGGCCCCGTGGTGCTCCGCGACGAGCGGCTGCCCGCCGAGGTGCTGGCCCGGTTGCTGGCCGACCTGGAGGCCGAGGTCGGCCCGCTGACCGTGATGGTCGAGGCGTCCGACGAGCACGACGCCCCGCTGTGGGGCGACTACCACGAAAGCTGGCCCTACCAGGACCGGTTCGAGGCACGCACCCGCGACGAGTGCCTCTCCTGCGACGTGATCAAGGCGTTCGCCCGGACCGCCGACCACCACGTCGACGAGTTGCTGGCGGTCGCCCGCCGGATCATTGCGCCGCAGGTCGCCACACTCACCCAGGCCGGGCTCGGCTTCATCGAGATCTGCCCACCGGGGGTGGACAAGGCGACCGGGCTGACGGTGGTGGCGCAGAGCCTGGGTGTCGACCCGGCCGATGTGCTGGTCTTCGGTGACATGCCCAACGACCTGCCGATGTTCGAGTGGGCCGGCTGGTCCCGGGTGGCGGTGGCCAACGCGCACCCCACCCTGCGCGCGGTCGCCGACGAGGTGACGCTGCGTAACGACGACGACGGAGTCGCGGTGTACCTGGACCGGCTACTGTCCCGGTGATGGGAGAGACGCCCCGCCTGGTCGCCACCGACATCGACGGCACGCTGATCCGCGACGACCGCACGCTCAGCCCGCGCACCGCCGACGTGCTCGCGCGGATCACCGCGCGAGGCACGCCGGTCGTGCTGGTCACCGGCCGTCCGGTCCGCTGGCTCAAGATGGTGTACGACCAACTGGCCGAGCCCCTGCCGGCGGTCTGCGCCAACGGCGCGGTGGTCTACGACCCGGTCACCGACGAGGTGCTGCGGGCCGACCCGCTCGCGCCGCAGCACCTGGCCGAGGTGGCCCGGAGGCTGCGCGCCGAGGTGCCCGACATCAGCTTCGCGGTGGAAATCCTGGACAGCCGGGAGATGCGGCACGAGGCGCACTACCCGCTGCGCTGGGACGCCGACCACGACCGGATCCGCCCGGTCGAGACGCCGGAGGAGTTGCTGTCGCTACCGGCGGTGAAGCTGCTCGCCCGCGCCGGCGAACAGGATCCGGACAGGTTCGTCGAGCTGATCAGCACGGCGGTGGCGGGGTTGGCCGAGGCCACGCACTCGTCGTCCTCGGGTCTGGTGGAGATCTCCGCGGCTGGGGTGACCAAGGCGGCCGGGCTCGACTGGTACTGCGACCGGCTCGGCGTGGCCGCCGCGGACGTGCTGGCCTTCGGCGACATGCCCAACGACGTGCCGATGCTGACCTGGGCCGGGCGTGGCGTGGCGGTGGCCAACGCGCACCGCGCCGTCCTGGCGGTCGCCGACGAGGTGACGGCGGCGAACACCGAGGACGGCGTGGCGGCGTACCTGGAGAAGATCTTCGGGGTGGACTGAGGTCAGAGGTACTGACCGGTGTTGTGACCCTCGCCGCCGCCCGGCTGGCCGATGCCCGGCATTCCGGGGACGACCCCGCCCGGGCCACTGGGCAGCGCCTGCCGGCCACCGCGCATCTGCTCCAACTGCACCCGGGCTGCCATCTGCTGGGCGACCAGGGCCGCCTGGATGCCGTGGAACAGGCCCTCCAGCCAGCCGACGAGCTGGGCGTGCGCGATCCGCAGCTCGCTCTCGCTCGGGGCCTTGTCCTCGGCGAACGGCAACGAGATCCGTTCCAGTTCGTCGCGCAGCTCGGGCGCGAGGCCCTCCTTGAGCTCGACGATCGACCGCTCGTGGATCTCGCGCATCCGGTTGCGGCTGGCGTCGTCCAGTGGGGCCGCCTTGACCTCCTCCAGGAGCTGCTTGATCATGCTGCCGATCCGCATCACCTTGGCCGGTTGCTCGACCAGGCGGGTCGGGTCCTCACCCTGGCCCTCCTCGGTCTGCACGGTGCCGATCGGGCGGCCGTCCGGGCCGACCACCACCACCGTGCCGGAGTGACCGGACTCGTCGGGGCCGGGCTCGTCGTTCTGTCCAGCGGAGTGCGCTTCGGTCATGGGGTCCATCTTTACCCAGTGGGCGCGACCCATGCCGCCCGGGACCGACTCCCCGGGGCCGAACCACCCGGGCGGTGCGCGCTACCGTCGCGCCATGCCTGCCGACCCGCGTGCCGTGCTGACCCGGCCCGCCCCGGAGCCCGACCACACGGTGGCGTACGGCGATCACCCGGACCAGGTCGCCGACCTGCGTGCCCCGGCGGGCAGTGGCCCGGCGCGGCCACTGGTCGTCGTGGTGCACGGTGGCTTCTGGCGGGCCGAGTACGACCGGCGGCACACCGGACCGATGGCGGCCGCGCTCGCCGCACTCGGGTATCCGGTGGCGCAGGTGGAGTACCGGCGCACCGGGCAGCCCGGCGGTGGCTGGCCGGGCACGTTGACCGACGCGTTGACCGGGATCGCCGCGCTGCCCGAGCTGGCCGCCGAGGCACTGCCGGGCCGGGTGAGCGGGGCGGCGCCGCTCCTGGTCGGGCACTCCGCGGGCGGCCACCTGGCGATGTTCGTGGCGGCCACCGCACCGACGTCGGTGGGCGGGGTGCTCGCCCTGGCGCCGGTGGCCGACCTGGGCGAGGCGTACCGGCGGGATCTGGATTCCGGCGCGGTGGCGGCGCTGCTCGGTGGCGGCCCGGCCGAGGTCCCGGACCGGTACGCGGTGGCCGATCCACGAATGCTGGTGCCCATGCGGACACGGACAGTAGTTATTCATGGCTCGGAGGATCGACAGGTGCCGGTGGCGATGAGCCGGGATTTCGTCGCGGCGGCTCGTGGCGCAGGATCCGATATTTCCCTTCTTGAACTGCCCGGACACGAGCATTTCGGGCTGATCGACCCGGAGGCTTCGGCCTGGCCCCAGGTCCTCGATGCGTTGCGGTCTTTACACAATGATCAATAGCCATTGACGCAGCGTCGCGGAGCAGGTAGAACGCCGGAGGGGCTGTGTGTTCTGCCCTGCAACGCTCCTGGGAAGGAACTCGGTGTCGCAGATGAATCGCAGGCGGGCGCTCCAACTGTTGGCCGCGCTCGGTACCACCGGATTCGCCGCCGGATGCGGCTCCGACAGCGACACCCAGCCCATCGCCGATCGGAGCCCGGTCAAGATCGGTCTGATCACGCCGCAGGCCGGCGGCTTCAAGAGCATCGGCGACGACATCACCAACGGCTTCCAGCTCTTCCTCGACCTACACGACCAGCGGTTGGGCGGGCACCCGGTCGACCTGCTGACCGCCGACGAGGGTGACACCGAAAAGACCGGCAAGGCCGCCGTCGACGGTCTGCTCAAGCAGGGCGTGCTGGCGCTCACCGGGGTGGTCAACTCGGCGGTGATGCTCGGCATCCGGAACACCGTGGAGCAGGCCAGGGTTCCGCTGATCGGCTCCAACGCCTCACCGAGCAGCCTGCAGAGCGTCTTCTACATCTGGCGGACGTCCTACGTGCTGGACGAGGCCGGCCGGGCACTGGGCCGCTACCTGCGCGACCAGCTGCCGCCCAACGGCCGAGTCGCGATCATCATGCCGGAGAACGTCGGCAGCCCGGACGTGGTGCGCGGCTTCCGGCAGGAGTTCGGCGCCACCGACCCGCGGATCGCCGACCCGGTGACCTACACCACCGCCAACCCCAACCCGGGCATGACCGCGTTCACCGTGGACATCAGCAAGGCGCTGGCCAAGAAGCCGACGGCGGTCTTCTGCTTCTACGCCGGCAATGCCGCGGTGGAGTTCATCAAGCAGCTGCGCGAGAAATTCTCCGGGCCCGTCTACGCACCCGGCTTCCTCACCGAGGGCACCGTGCTGGAAAACCTGAAGGACAACGCGCTCGGCATCCAGACCGCGCTGAACTACTCGGCCGACCTGAACAGCACCTCCAACCGGGTCTTCGCCTCGGCGTACCGCAAGAAGTACCAGGTCACGCCCACCACGTACGCCATGGCGTCGTACGACGCGGCGCAGGTGCTCGACCAGGCCATCCAGCTGACCGGTGGGAAGCCGACGCCGCAGCAGGTCAACCTGGCACTGGGCAAGATCGGCCAGATCGACAGCCCGCGCGGGATCTGGCAGTTCAACCAGCCGCGTACCCCGCAACAGAAGTGGTACCTGCGGGAGGTGCAGCGCGACGGTCAGGTCATGTCGAACGTGCTGATCAACGAGCTGGCCACGCTGGGCTGACCGCCCGTCGACGCAATCAGGGGCCGACCTCCCGTCGGGAGGCCGGCCCCTGGCGTACGCGGCAGTGTTCGGGTCAGTGCCGCAGTTCGGCGATGCAGCACTTCACGCTGCCGCCGCCCTTCTTCAGCTCGCCCAACTCGACCGGGACCGGGTTGTAGCCGGCGGCCTTGAGTTTGCCGGCCAGCCGGGTGGCTTCGCTGTTGAGCACGACGTTCGCGCCGTCGCTGACGAGGTTGAGCCCGAAGGCCATGGCGTCCTCGTCGTCGGCGAGCACCGCGTCCGGGAAGAGTTGGGTCAGCACCCGCTGGCTGGCCGCCGAGAACGCGCCGGGGAAGTAGACGACGTTCGAGTCGTCGATGGAGGCGAGCGCCACGTCCAGGTGGTAGAAGCGTGGGTCGATCAGGCGCAGCGACACCACCGGCCGGCCCAGCGCCTCCTGCGCCTCGGCGTGCGCCGGGATCTCGGTGCGGAAGCCGTGCCCGGCCAGGATCAGCCCGCCGTGCGCCTCCGGCACGTACGCGAAGTCACCCTCGCCCTCGTTGGTCTCGCTCGGCGCGATGAAACGCCAGCCCTGCGACTCGTAGAAGGCGTGGTGCGCGGCGGCCTCGGCGGCCCGCTGCTCGTGCTTGAACCGCGCGCCGTAGACACTGCCGTCCACCACGAACGCGCCGTTGGCGGCGTAGACCATGTCGGGCAGGCCCCGCTCGGGGGTGAGCAGGTGCACCTCGTGGCCGAGGCCGACCAGCGTCTCGCGCAGCCGGTCCCACTGCTTGACGGCCAGTTCCCGGTCGACCGGGGTGGTCACGTCCATCCACGGGTTGATCGCGTACTCGACCGCGAAGTGCTCGGGCGAGCACATGAGATATGTCCGCTTTCGCGAGACTCGCTGCTGGTTCACGGTCACCAAGAGTAGGTACCGTGGAACTTTGGTAACAGCCACAACCGTTGCTTCCCAGAGGCGGAACGTTGCAGATAGACGCGGTAGACCAGCGGATCATTGCGTTGCTCGTCGCCGACGCCCGTGCGTCGTACGCCGACATCGGCACGCGGGTGTCACTCTCCGCCCCGGCGGTCAAGCGCCGGGTCGACC
This sequence comes from Micromonospora sp. ALFpr18c, assembly GCF_008868155.1. GTDB lineage: Bacteria > Actinomycetota > Actinomycetes > Mycobacteriales > Micromonosporaceae > Micromonospora. The sequence goes on along the minus strand of NZ_WBKR01000115.1, from coordinate 15,102 downwards.
GTCTGCGCGCCACCGGCGTGATCAGGGGATTCACGGCGGTGGTCGATCCGGCCGCCGTCGGCTGGACCACCGAGGCGTTCGTCGAGCTGTTCTGCGCCGGCCGGACCACCCCCGCGCAGATCGGCGTGGCCGCGCGTCGACACCCGGAGGTGGTCGGGGCGTACACCGTCTCGGGCGAGGCGGACGCCCTCGTCCACCTGCGCGCCGCCGACATCGCCCACCTGGAGGCGGCCCTGGAACGACTGCGTGCCGAGTCCTTCGTGACCTCCACCCGCAGCACCATCGTCCTGTCCCGGCTGGTGGAGTCCCCCGGCGTCGGCCCCTCCGGCGGAGCTTGACCTCAAGCCAGGTTCACCTGTTGCACTGGTGCTGCCATCACCGGACACGAGGGGGACGTCATGCGGGCGATCTGGCTACGGGAGTTCGGCGGACCGGAGGTGCTGGTGCCCGGCACGGCGCCCGACCCGACGCCCGGCCCCGGCCAGGTGTCGATCGACGTCGCCCACGCGAACATCACCTTCGTCGAGACGCAGCAGCGCTCCGGTCGCCCCGGACCGTTCCGGGTCACTCCCCCGCTGATCCCCGGCAACGGCGTCGGTGGCGTGATCACCGCCGCCGGACCGGACGTTGACCCGGCGCTGGTCGGACGGCGGGTGGTCACCGCGACCGGCGGCTCCGGCGGGTACGCCGAACGCGCGGTGGTGGACGCGTCCGCGCCGATCGAGGTGCCCACCGGGTTGCCACTCGACGAGGCGGTGGCGCTGCTGGCCGACGGGCGCACCGCCGCCATGCTGATCGACACCGTCGGCGTACGCCCCGGCGACCGGGTGCTGGTGGAGGCCGCAGCGGGTGGTGTGGGCAGCCTGCTGGTGCAGCTGGCGGCCCGCGCCGGCGGACGGGTGATCGGCGCGGCCGGTGGGCCACGCAAGGTGGACCTGCTGCCCGGACTGGGTGCCGACCTCGCCGTCGACTACCTGCTGCCCGACTGGGCCGACCGCGTCCGAGCTGCGTCGGGCGGGGTCGACGTGGTGCTCGACGGGGTCGGCGGGGCAGTGGCCCGGGCGGCGTTCGAACTGCTCGACCCGGGTGGCCGCATGATCAGCTTCGGGTTGGCGAGCGGCGAATGGTCCCCGATCCCGCCCGAGGCCGCCACCGCACGGCAGGTCACGCTGCTCCGGCCGGACGTGCCACCCGCGCGCCTGCGGGCGTACACCGAACAGGCGCTCGCGGACGCGGCGACCGGCCGGCTGCGACCCCTGATCGGCCAGCGCTTCCCGCTGGAGCGCGCCGCCGACGCGCACGCGGCCATCGAGGCGCGCGCGACGGTCGGCAAGACGCTGCTGGACCTCTAGAGGTACATGCCGGTGCGGTGCTGCGACTCGTCGCGCAGGACCGGCTTGTCGCCCTCGCCGAAGAACCGCTTGCCGCCGAACTCGCCGTGCAGCCGGTCGTCCAACTCGTCGGCGAGACCGGTCATCACCTGCACGGCCAGCATCAGGTGTGTGGCCTGGAAGTTGCGGCCGAACACCGGGATCGACGCCCAGACCGTGTCGTCGGCGCAGTAGAGGCGGCCGATCGGCATCCGGTTGGTCAGCTCGGACAGCTTGACGTAGAGCCGCTCGGTCGGCTCCACCTCGGTCAGCACCGGGGAGAAGACGTCCACCAGGGGCGGATTGTCCCGCACCCGGACGAACACCATCGCCGAGCCGGCGCGGATGGTGATGTCACCGTCCGAGTCGATCTGCAACCGGTCGGCGTCGGACTTGAGCATCGCGGACACCACCGTGCGCACCCGGTCGGGGAGGTCGAGCACGTCGTCCCGCTCCGCCTGGCCGGCGGCAGCCTCGGCCAACGCCTCCTCCAGATCGGCCTCGACGTCGGCGTCCGGGCCGAACTCGCTGCGCGCGGTACCCAACGGCTCCACGGCCAGCGGCTCGCGCTCGGCGTCCTGCACCAGGTAGACGAGGAAGGCCGGGTGCGGGGCACCGTAGACGTCGCGCAGCGTCCGGGAGAGCAGCGCGGCGACCCGGGTGGCCTCCGCCGTCGTACCGTCCAACCCGAAGGAGTTGAAGGAACCGGTCACCACGCCGGGCGGGGACCAGCCGAGCGCGATCATGTCCGCCACCGCGGCACGGTCCAACCGGTAGCCCGCCGGCAGGTCGGCGTTGCCGACCGCCCGGGCGGACAGCCCGCCGGTGCCGTCCACGTCGACGCTGATCGAGTAGACGGCGTCCCCCGTCCCGGAGGCGGTGGGATCCAGCGTCAGCTCAAGGTGCGCGCCCGGGGGCAACTCCCGCAGACGTACGGCGAGCGCGCGGGCGAACTCCTGCCACGCCTCGGTCACCTTGGCCCGCAGGTCGGTGGTGCTGGGCTCGTCGAGCAGGATGGAATCCGCCGCGCCGCCAGGCAGCTCACCGTCCGGCGCCGAGGGGTGGTCAGCCGTCATGATCGCCTCCGTCCGTCACGGTCACCCTACCCACGCCGTCCGGGGGTCGAATCAGCCCGGACCGGGATCGGACACCGAGATCGTTGGCTCCCAGGCGGTGACCTGGTGAAGCGCGTCCACGCCGGCCGGCGAGCGACGCTCAGGCCGCCGTCGGACCGGCGGGGTCGGCGGGGTCGGCCTGGCTGGCGGGTGCGGTGGGGTCGGTGCGGTCGGCACCCAGCTCGACCGGCCAGGTCGCCGCGAGGGCGCTGAGCCGCGCCGCGGCGTCCGCCGGGTCGGCACCCCGACCCACCGCCAACCCGAGCAGGTACGCGCTGACCGGCGCGCCCGGTCGCAGCACCTGGTGGGCGACGTCGCGGGCCACGTCCAGCACCGCCGACACGGGCACCTGGGTCGCGTCCAGGCTCAGCTCGGCGCAGGCCGCCGTGACCCAGTCGTCCATCACCGTCATCGCACCCACTCCTCCGCCCGGCGTACGTCCTCGTCAGTGTCGCAGTCGAACCAGGGCGGCGGGCCGCCGTCACCGCCCCAGGGCACCTCCCCGACGACGAGGCCGCCCAGCAGCGCCCGTACCGGGGCTCCGGCCAGGTCACCGCCGCGCCCGGCCGCCAGCCGATCCAGCCCGGCGCGCAGCGCGGCGACCCGCCACACGCCGCACAACGACTGCCGCCGACCGTCGGCGTCGACGAAGCACACCCCGTCGAGGAGACGCCCCCGCCCGGCAGGCCCGGTGCCAAGGCTCGACTCGGCGGCGCCCACCTCCCGGTGGTCCGCCGCCGCCCGGTCCGCCTTTGGCTGGTCCGCCGCCGCACGGGGGTCCGCCGCACGGTGCTCCGCCGCCGCACGATGCTCCGCCGCCGCACGGTGCTCCGCCGCCGCACGATGCTCCGCCGCCGCACGGTGCTCCGCCGCCGCACGGTGCTCCGCCGCCGCACGGTGCTCCGCCGCCGCACGGTGCTCCGTCGGGCTGAGCTGGGCCAGCAGCTCGCCGATCGCGGAGCGGGTGAGCAGCGGCAGGTCGGCGGCGAGCACCGCCACCAGGGTCGTGTCGGGATCGAGCCGCGCCAGCCCGGCCGCCATCGCGGCGACCGGCCCTCCGCCGGGCGGATCCTCCCGGGTCACCCGCACACCGGGTGGGACGGCCTCGGCCGGGCCGACCAGCACGCGCGGCGCGGCATCGGCGACGGCCGCCAGCACCCGGTCGCGCATCGACCGGCCGCCGACCGGCAGCGCGGGCTTGTCCACCCCACCCATCCGTCGGGCGGCCCCACCCGAGCACCACGGCGGCGTACGACCCCACCCGGCCACGGTAGCCGTGCCGCCGCCGGCCGGTGGCCCTCCCGAGTGCGCAATGGCCGGCGCCGTGCGGGCGTACCGCCACGGGGTGCAGGATGGCGGGATGGGACGGGCGACTGACCGACGGGGCGTACTCCGGATCGACCTGGACGCGGCGGCCGACGGACGCGGAGCCGTCCGACGGCAGGACACCCTCGCCGTCGAGGAGCCGCTGGAGATCCGGGTCGGCGCGGCCGGCCCCGGCCGGCGCAGGCCGCTCGCCGTCACCATGCGCACCCCGGGCGACGACCTGGATCTCGCCATCGGTTTCCTGCTGACGGAAGGGCTGATCCGCTCGACCGACGACGTGCTGACCGCGCAGCTCTGCGCCGGCGCCGAGACGCCGAACACGTACAACGTGGTGGACGTGGTGCTCGCCCCGGGCGTACCGGAGCCGACGACCGACCCGTCCCGGAACTTCTACACGACCAGTTCCTGCGGGGTCTGCGGCAAGGCCAGCATCGACGCGGTGCGTACCCGGTCGCTGTTTCCGGTCTCGGCCGACCCGCTCACCGTGCCGGCCACGTTGCTCGCCGAGCTGCCCGACCGGCTGCGGGCCGCGCAGCGCGGCTTCGACCGGACCGGCGGGCTGCACGCGGCAGGGCTCTTCACGCCCGACGGTGAGCTGGTGGTGCTCCGGGAGGACGTGGGTCGGCACAACGCGGTGGACAAGGTGATCGGCTGGGCGGTGCGGGAACGCCGGCTGCCGCTGGCCGGGTACCTGCTGCTGGTCTCGGGCCGGGCCAGCTTCGAGCTGACCCAGAAGGCGTGGATGGCGGGCCTGCCACTGCTCGCCGCCGTGTCCGCACCGAGCAGCCTCGCCGTCGAACTGGCCGACGAGGCGGGGATGACGCTCGTCGGCTTCCTGCGGGGCCGGACCATGAACGTGTACGCCGGCCCGCAGCGGGTCGCCGTGGAGCAGCCGGCCTGACGGCCTGGCGCGGCGCGGCCTCCGCCATTGTTCGGGGGTGGCGGCTCCGCCGCGTCGGTCGTGAACAGGAGAGACGCCTACATCGTTCGACGGACGACCACGCCGGGCCTACCGCGCCTGGGCCCAACCGGTGAAGCGTTCGGTCAGGCTGGGCGGAGGCGTGCCGCCGTGCAGCTCGGTGAGCTGGTTCGTCGCCTCGATCTCCAGCGCCTTCAGGTGCGTGATCAACTCGTCGCGGCGACCGCGGTACTCGCCGAGCAGCCGCAGTTTCGCGGCCGCACAGGGCCACGCGATCCCACAGGTCCGGCAGCGCCACGCGGGCTTCGTGACGGGGTGCTCGGAGCGGCCGGTCATCGTCCCACCCGCAGAGGGACGCCCCGGATCTGCTGGTGGGCAGTCTCGGGTGGACCGGAGGGCGACGGGCCGACCCCTTCGCGGAGGACGAACAACGCCCGCTTGGCCCGTGCGTTCCCGTCCGGCCCCAGCTCGTACGCCTCGATCCAGGTCCATCCGTGGTAGGTGTGCCGGTCGGTGAGTTCGCGGATGACCCGCACCGTGATGGGTCTGACGAACTGCGGGCTCGCGGCGCGGGTCAGGTGGACGAGGTCGCCGGCCTTCATCGTCGGCTTGGGCGCGTCCGGCATGGTCTCCCCCTCGTCGTTGGGAGGGGCCGCCCCTGAGTGCTCGCCCACGGGGCGGCCCCTGACGAACGCGGCCGCCGGGTCTCGGGGGGTCCCTGCCGGCCGCGCCGTGCAAGAGGCACACTTCCAAGGGTTGCGGACCGAATACACCGCGTAGCAACATCTCCTGTGGACGTTCCGGACGTACGGAGGGAGTCTTGGATGAACCGCGCAGTTGCTGAGGCGATGTCGGCGTCCGGCCTGACAGCGGACAGCCTCGCAGCTCAGATCGGTGTGGACCCCAAGACGGCGGCCAAGTGGGCGAACCCGGGACGGATTCCGCAGACCCGCCACCGGTCGAAGGTCGCGGCGGTCCTCGGCCGCGACGAGGGCGACCTGTGGCCCGACCTGTTCAAGCGCCGCGAGCCGGCGTGGCTCCGGCCGTGGACGGACATCGAGCGCGAGGCGGTGGGGCTGCGGTGGTACGAGTCCGCCGTGTTGCCCGGCCTCCTCCAGACCGAGGCGTACGCCCGAGCCGTGCTGGGCAGCGGGCTCTGGGCCGGCGAGGACCTTGAGGCCCATGTGGAGACCCGACTGCGTCGCCAGGCCGCCGTGTTCGATCGGCCCCGGCCACCGTTGACCGTCTTCGTGATCGACGAGGCGGCGCTGCGCCGGGGAAGACCCGACATCATGGCCGACCAGATCGACCACCTGGTGGCGCTCGCCGAGCGACCGGCCGTCATGATTCACGTGCTTCCCCTCACGGCCGGTCTCCACCCCGGCCAGGCCGGGCCATTCGTCATCGCCAGCACGCCGGACGGCGGCGAGGTCGGCTACCTCGACGACCAGGCGGCCGGGCGCATCAGTAATGACGTTGCCCCGTTGTGGGTGGTCTGGGATAGCATCAGATCGATAGCGCTACCGCGAGACCTGACCATCGACTTCCTGAGAGCGCGAGCATGGATGACCTGACCGGCGCCCGTTGGCGCAAGAGCACCCGCAGCAGCTCGAACGGTGGTGCGTGCGTCGAGGTGGCCGACAATCTGCCGGGGGTCGTGCTCGTGCGCGACACGAAGGACCGCGACGGCGGCACGCTGACGTTCGAGCCGGCAGCGTGGGTGAGCTTCGTCCGGCTGGCGAGGAAGTTCGGCCCGGTCAGCTAGGGCGTGCCCGGTCGATCGTCAGGCCAGGTCGAGGATGCTCCAGTTGGTCGGCAGAACCTTCGCCGCCAGCTCGGGCTGCGCGGTCGCATAGTGCGCCTCATGGGTGAGGGCCGCACTGGCGGCCTGCCCGAGTGAGATGTCGCCGCCCACCAGGCGGGCCAGCGTGCCCGCGTCCCGCACGCCGCCGGCATCGAGCGGCAGCACACAGATCATCGGGGCGCTCACCATCAGGGCGAGCATCGCGGCATCGATCTCGTCGCCCACGCTCGCGATGGCGGCCGCCAGACACGCGGCCGGGACCGCCACCTGCCGGCCCTCATCGCCGACCTCCAGCATCAACTCCCCCACCGAGACGCTGCCCTCGATATAGGCAGTCAACGCCGACGCGTCGAACACCGCCGCGATCCGATCGCTCATTCGGCGCGCCCCAACATGCGGCGACCCTCGGCCAGGGCGTCCGCCGGGATGGGTGTCGCCAGCCGCTCCCGCCACCGCGCCCGGCCCGCCTCGGTCACCTCGATGCCGGCTCGGCGCAGCACCTCGTGGAGGTGCACAACCGCCATCTGGGCGCGCACCGCCTCGGTGATAGCGGCCGAGACGTTGGGCTGCTGGTCGAGCCACTCCGCGACGTCGTCGGGAAGGCTGACGGATCGCTTCACGGTCATGGGTGCCAGACTACCAAACTTGGTAGCACCGTTGGTGCTACCGGACGGTCGGCGGGGCTGGTCAGCGGCGGCCACGTCGGCTCCGCCTGCGCGGGCGGACCACCCCGGGCATCCCGACCGACGGCCAGCCGTCGAGGTCGGACGGGGGCACCCCGCGCCGGAGCAGGTCGTCCAGGAGTTGGGCGAGCGAATAGTCGGGGTGCAGGGTCAGCACCCGCTCCAGCGCGACCGCCGCCAACGCCCCCTGCCCCGCCCGCCAGGCGGCGAACGCCAGCAGCGCACCGGGCGCGGCGATCAGATCCGGCTCGGCCCGGCATAGTACGTCGGTCCAGAGGGCGATGTCCCGGTCCCGACCGTCGGTGCGTTCCCAGGCATGGTCACGGATCGGCAGGTGCGTCAGCAGCAGGCTCAGCCACGCCACCTCGTCGTCGTCGAGGCGTACGCTGCGCCGCTGCGCGCGCTGCGCCTCGCGGACCGCCGCCACCCCGGCGGAGCGCAGTGCCCGACCGCCGAGCAGGTCACTCGCGGGTGCCCCCTCGACCAGCTCGGTCAGCCTCAGCTCGGCGCGGGCGGTGGCCGCGCGCACCGCCTCGCGCGCGGCGCCGTCCACCGGTGCCACCTGCGCCGCGAGCGCGGCCCGGTCGGGGAGTGCGACCTGCCCGGCGAATACCGCCGAGGCGGTCACCTGGTTGGCCGCCGGGTCGTAGCGGCGGCCCTCGGGAGGGCAGCAGTCGGCCTCGGTGCAGAGGTACGACCACCAACGGCCATCGGTCACCCGCAGGGCGTCGAGCACCTCCAACCCGACGCCGGCCAGGGCGGCGCGCACGGCGTCCACGCTGGGCGTCACCCGTTCGGGAGGCCCGTAACCGACCACGGTGGCGGCCTCCGCGCCCTGCCGCCGGATGACACCGGCCAGGTGCCGGGCCCGGTCGCCCGGGTCCGTCGACGGGTCGGGCAGGTCGGCGCGGGCGGCGAAGATGATCTGCCGGCCGCGCAGCGCCACCGCGACCACGCTGTCGGCGGGATGGAAGCCGAGCAGGTACGGCACGGCGGCGATCAGGTCGGCCGGTGAGCGGACGGAGAGCTGAGCACGTTCGGTCGAGGTCATGTCGGGAGCCTGCGACCGGCGCACCGGGCCCCGCTGACCCTGTGGACGACACGCGGCTTATCCACAGTCACTCTGCGTATTTGGGCTGGTCATCCGGATCGATGTGCTCGCGCGGCACCCCAGTGTCGCGGGCAGCGGATACCGTGCGTTGATGGACCTGGCGTACCTGCGCGCGCATCCGGCACACCTGTCGACGTTCCGGACCCACCAACGGATCCGGGAGACGCCGGTCGCCGGTGGCGACATCTGCGCGGCCGCCCGGCTCACCCTCGACGACGGGCACTCCATCTTCGCCAAGTCCTGGCCGGAGCGGGCCGACCGGCCGGTGCCGGAGGGGTTCTTCGAGGCCGAGGCGGCCGGGTTGCGCTGGCTGCGGGAGGCGGGCGGTGTCGCCGTACCCGAGGTGCTCGTGGCGCTGCCCGACCTGCTGGCGCTCGACTGGGTGGAGCCCGGCGAGCCGACGGCGGAGGCGGCCGAACGCTTCGGCCGTGAGCTGGCCGACCTGCACCGGGCCGGCGCGCCGACCTTCGGCGCGTCCTGGCCCGGCTTCATCGGGGCGCTTGCGCAGGACAACACCGTCGACGACGGTCCCTGGTCGACGTGGTTCGCCGAACGGAGACTCGCCCCCTACCTGCGGCGTTCCGTCGACGGTGGTGCGCTGACCAGCGAGGACGCCACGCTGGTGGAGCGGGTGATGAGCCGGCTGGGCGAGTTCGGTGGCGGTGAGGCGCCGGCGCGCATCCACGGCGACCTGTGGCCGGGCAACGTGCTGTGGGGGGTTGACGACCGGGTCTGGCTGGTCGACCCGGCGGCGCACGGCGGGCACCGCGAGACGGATCTCGCCCAGCTGGCGCTCTTCGGCGGCATCCCCCACCTGGACACGGTGCTGGCGGCCTACCGGGAGACCTGGCCGCTGTCGGCCGGCTGGCGCGAACGGGTGCCGCTGCACCAACTGCACCTGCTGCTCGTGCACACCGCGCTGTTCGGTGCCGGCTACCGCGATGCGGTCGTCCAGAATGCCCGCGCCGCCCTGGGCGGGGTCGAGCGCGCTACGGTCGACAGGTGAGCGTCGCCCCGCGGACCGACGGCGTCCTCGTCGACCGGTACGGCCGCGTCGCCCGGGATCTGCGCGTGTCCCTCACCGACAAGTGCAACCTGCGCTGCACCTACTGCATGCCGGCCGAGGGGTTGCCCTGGCTGGCCGGCCCCGAGCTGCTCACCGACGCGGAGATCGTCCGGCTGATCCGGTTGGCCGTCGAGCGGCTCGGCGTGACCGAGGTGCGGTTCACCGGCGGCGAGCCACTGATCCGGGCTGGCCTGGTCGACATCGTGGCCTCGGTCGCCGCCGTCGAGCCCCGCCCGCAGATCTCCCTCACCACCAACGGCATCGGCCTGGACCGGCTCGCCCCGGCGCTGCGCACGGCCGGTCTGGACCGGGTGAACGTCTCGCTGGACACGCTCGACCCGGCCCGGTTCACCCAGCTCACCCGCCGTCCCCGGCTGGACGCGGTGCTCGCCGGGCTGGCCGGGGCCGCCGCTGCGGGCCTCACCCCCGTCAAGATCAACTCGGTGCTGATGCGCGGCGTCAACGAGGACGAGGCTCCGGCCCTGCTCCGCTTCGCCGTCGACCACGGCTACCAACTGCGGATCATCGAGCAGATGCCGCTGGACGCCCAGCACGGTTGGGACCGCGCCACCATGGTCACGGCCGAGGAGATCCTGGCGTCCCTGCGTACCCGTTTCGACCTCAGCCCCGACCCGGCCGAACGCGGCGCGGCCCCGGCGGAGACCTGGCTGGTCGACGGCGGCCCGGCCCGGGTCGGCGTGATCGCCAGCGTGACCCGCCCCTTCTGCGGCGACTGCGACCGCACCCGACTCACGGCCGACGGCCAGGTGCGTGCCTGCCTCTTCGCTACCGAGGAGTCCGACCTGCGTGCCGCGATGCGCGGTGGCGCGGACGACGACGAGCTGGCCCGGCGCTGGCGCACGGCGATGTGGGGCAAGCGCGCCGGGCACGGCATCGACGACCCCACCTTCCTGCAGCCGGCCCGCCCGATGTCCGCGATCGGAGGCTGAGTCATGGACGCGACGCCGCTGACCGTCCGCTACTTCGCCGGGGCACGCGCCGCCGCCGGTCGCACCGAGGAGCGCATTCCGGCCGGGCGGTCGCTCAACGACCTCACCGCCGACCTTGCCCAGCGGCACGGCGACCGTCTCGCCGCCGTGCTGCGGGTCGCGAGTTTCCTCGTGGACGGCATCACCTGTCATGATCGTGAGACACCCCTGCCGGGCGGGGCCACGATCGACGTCCTGCCTCCGTTCGCGGGCGGCTGAGGGAGGCGCACAGATGTTGGCGGTTCTGGGGTTCGTGGGCGTCCTGGCGCTGATCACCGGCCTCATCCACCTCTACCTGTGGAAGCGGCTCATCCGGGACACCACCACGCCGGGCCGCTGGCGGCGCGTCGGTGGGATCGCCGCCCTGGTCCTGGCCCTGCTCGTGCCGGTCACCCTCGCCGGGACCCAGGCCGGGCTCTACTGGCTCGCCTGGCCGGGCTACCTGTGGCTCGCGCTGATGTTCTACCTGCTCGTCATCCTCGCCGTGCTGGAAGTGCCGATGCTGGTCGCCCGGCTGGTGCTGCGCCGCCGGGTGGTGGCCGCCGAGCCGACCGCCGCCGCGCCCGAGCCGGCGCTGGTCGGCGGTGCCGGACCAGCCGACCCGCCGGCCGCCGGTGCCGTCACGGCACCGGACCACGACCCGGCCCGCCGGCTGCTGCTGGCCCGTGGGGCGGCCATCTTCGCCGGCCTCACCGCCACGGGCATCACCGGGTACGGAGTGCGCACCGCCCTCGGCCCGCCACGACTGGACCGGGTACGGATCCCCCTCGCCAAGCTCCCGCGGGCCATGGACGGCCTGCGCATCGCCACCGTCTCCGACATCCACCTCGGCCCGCTGCGCGGTCGGGCGCACACCGAGCGGATCGTCGCCGCGATCAACCGGCTCGACGCGGATCTGGTGGCGGTCGTCGGTGACCTGGTCGACGGCTCGGTGGCCGAGCTGGGATCGGCCGCCGAGCCACTGCGCGACCTGCGCTCCCGCTACGGCAGCTTCTTCGTGACCGGCAACCACGAGTACTACTCCGGAGTGGAGGAGTGGGTCCAGGAGGTCGACCGGCTCGGCCTGCGGGTTCTGCAGAACCGGCGGCAGGAGATCCAGGCCCGGGGCGGCGTCCTCGATTTGGCCGGCGTCAACGACCTCACGGGTTCGGGCACCGGCCTCGCCGCGGGGCCGGACTTCGCCGCGGCCCTCGGTGACCGCGACCCGAGCCGCCCGGTCGTCCTGCTCGCGCACCAGCCCCTGGCGGCGGTGGAGGCGGCCCGGTACGGCGTCGACCTGCAACTGTCCGGGCACACCCACGGCGGGCAGATGGTGCCGTTCAACCTGGCCGTCCGGCTGGAACAGCCGGTGGTCAGCGGTCTCGGCGAGGTCGACGGCACGAAGGTGTACGTGACCAACGGCGCCGGTTTCTGGGGCCCTCCGGTGCGGGTCGGCGCGGAGCCACAGATCAGCCTCGTCGAGTTGCGCTCGGCATAGCGGACGTCACGTCCGCGCGTGGCGGCAGGCGACCGTCACGGCGGGCGTGACAGGATGCGGCGTGCCCCCGTTCAGCGCCGTACCCCCCGGTGGCCTCCCGCCATTCGTCGCGGACCTGCACATCCACTCGAAGTACTCGCGCGCGTGCAGCCGCGACCTCACCCTGCCCAACCTCGCCTGGTGGGCACGGCGTAAGGGCATCGCCCTGCTCGGCACCGGGGACTTCACCCATCCCGCCTGGTACGACCATCTCCGGGAGACGCTGCGACCGGCGGAGCCGGGGCTCTACCGGCTCGACCCGGAGGCGGAGCGCGACGTCGCCCGCCGGCTGCCGCCCCGGCTCGCCAGCGCGACCGACGCGGATCCGGTCCGGTTCATGCTGAGCGTGGAGATCTCCACCATCTACAAGCGGGACGACCGCACCCGCAAGGTGCACCACCTGATCTACCTGCCCGACCTGGACGCGGTGGCCCGGTTCAACACGGCGCTCGGCCGGATCGGCAACCTCGGCTCCGACGGCCGGCCGATCCTCGGCCTCGACTCGCGGGACCTGCTGGAGATCACCCTGGAGGCGAGCCCGGACGGCTACCTGGTCCCGGCGCACATCTGGACGCCGTGGTTCTCCGCGCTGGGCTCGAAGTCCGGCTTCGACGCGATCGCCGACTGCTACGCGGATCTGGCCGAGCACATCTTCGCGGTGGAGACGGGTCTCTCCTCCGACCCGGCGATGAACTGGCGGGTCGGCAGCCTGGACGGCTACCAACTGGTGTCCAACTCGGACGCGCACTCCCCGCCGGCGCTGGGCCGGGAGGCGACCGTGCTGACCGCCGAACGGGACTACTTCGCCGTCCGGGAGGCGCTGCGCACCGGTGACGGCCTGGCCGGCACCATCGAGTTCTTCCCGGAGGAGGGCAAGTACCACGCGGACGGGCACCGGCTGTGCGGGGTCAACTGGTCCCCGGAGCGGACCCGGGCCGCCGGTGGGCAGTGCCCCGAGTGCGGCAAGCCGCTGACCGTGGGTGTCCTCAGCCGGATCGAGGAGTTGGCGGACCGCCCGGAGGGGCACCGGCCGGCGCACGCCCGGGAGGTCACCCACCTGGTGCCGCTGGCCGAGATCCTCGGCGAGATCAACAAGGTGGGTGCCCGGTCGAAGAAGGTCGAGGGGCGGTTCAACGACCTGCTCGCCGCGCTCGGCCCCGAGCTGGAGATCCTGACCACGACGCCGCTGACCGACATCGCCCAGGCCGGCGGTGAGCTGCTCGCCGAGGGCATCGGGCGGCTGCGCCGCGGTGCTGTGCGCCGGGTACCCGGCTACGACGGCGAGTACGGGGTGATCACCCTCTTCGACCCGGCGGAACTGGGTGCGCAGGAGACGCTCTTCGACGTACCCGTGCCGGCGCAGCGCCGGCCCGCGGACCCGGCACCCCGGGCCGCGACCAAGCGCCCGGCGGCGAAGGCGGAGCCGAAGCGGAAGGCTCCGGCCCCTCCGCCCGCGCCGCCGATCGCGCCGCCGCCGTCGCCGCACGAGCCGTTCGAGCCGATGCTCTCCGGCATGGAGGAGGTCGGCACGGGCCTGCTGGACCGACTGGACGCGATGCAGCGGGTGGCCGCGTCCGCGCCCGGCGGGCCGCTGCTCATCGTGGCCGGTCCGGGTACCGGCAAGACCCGCACGCTCACCCACCGGATCGCGTACCTCTGCGCCGAGCTGAACGTCTTTCCCGAGCACTGCCTGGCCATCACGTTCACCCGGCGGGCCGCGGAGGAGTTGCGGCACCGCCTCGACGGTCTGCTCGGCCCGGTCGCCGAGGACGTCACCGTTGGTACGTTCCACGCGCTGGGGTTGACCATCCTGCGGGAGAACGCCGACGCGGCGGGCCTGCCAACCGGTTTCCGGATCGCCGACGACGCCGAGCGGGCGGCGGCCCGGTCAGAGGCCGGCGACGATCCCGCCGGCTACGCGGCGTTGCTGCGCAAGCAGGACCTGGTCGACCTGGACGAGCTGGTGAGCCTGCCGGTGGAGTTGCTGCGCGCCGACCGAAGCCTGGTCGAGCGCTACCGGGACCGCTGGCGGTGGATCTTCGTCGACGAGTACCAGGACGTCGACGCGGTGCAGTACGAGCTGCTGCGGCTGCTCAGCCCCGCCGACGGCAACCTCTGCGCGATCGGCGACCCAGACCAGGCGATCTACTCGTTCCGGGGCGCCGACGTCGGTTACTTCCTGCGCTTCTCTGAGGACTTCACCGACGCCCGACTGGTCCGGCTCAACCGCAACTACCGCTCGTCGGCTCCGATCCTGGCCGCCGCCGTGCAGGCCATCGCACCGTCCTCGCTGGTCCGGGGCCGACGGCTGGACCCGGCGCGGCTCGACCCGGAAGCGCCGCTGGTCGGCCGCTACCCGGCGGCGTCCGTGGCCGAGGAGGCCGACTTCGTGGTGCGTACCGTCGACGAGCTGGTCGGCGGGTTGTCCCACCGCTCACTGGACTCGGGCCGGATCGACGGCCGGTCCACCTCGCTGTCGTTCTCCGACATCGCCGTGCTGTACCGCACCGACGCGCAGGCCGCCCCGATCGTGGACGCCCTGACCCGGGCCAACATCCCGGTGCAGAAGCGCTCCCACGACCGGCTGCGGGACCGGCCCGGGGTGACGGCCATCGCCCGCGAGCTGCGGCACGCCGACGGGTTGGCCGGTGCGCTGGCCGCCCGGGTACGCCTGGCCGGCCAGGTGGTCGCCGAGCGGTTCGCGGTTCCCACCCTGGACGGCGCCGGCAGCGCGGTCCGTCCCGAGGACGTCCGCTCGGCGGTGGACCTGCTGACCCCGCTGGCCCGGCGCTGCGGCAACGACCTGGAGACCTTCCTGTCGCAGTTGGCGACCGGCGCGGAGGTGGATGCGCTCGACCCGCGCGCGGAGGCGGTCACCCTGCTCACCCTGCACGCCGCGAAGGGCCTGGAGTTCCCGGTGGTCTTCCTGGTCGGCGCCGAGGACGGGTTGCTGCCGCTGCGCTGGCCGGGGTCGACACCCGACGAGGACGCGATCGCCGAGGAGCGGCGGCTCTTCTTCGTCGGTCTGACCAGGGCTCAGGACCGGCTCTACGTGAGTCACGCCGCCCGTCGTACCCGCCACGGTGTGGAGCGGGAGTCCGGCCCGTCGCCGTTCCTCGGCACGATCGACCCGGGCCTGTTCGAACGGTTCGGCGAAACCGAACCACGCCGCCCCAAAGACCGCCAGCTCCGCCTGATCTAAC
>NZ_WBKR01000114.1 GCF_008868155.1 Micromonospora sp. ALFpr18c | reverse complement strand
CGCGACCAGCGGCAACCCACACACCATCCCTCAACCCACACCCCTACAACTCCATCTCCTCGAACTCCTCGACATCGACCCACTCGAGTGGTGTTGACAATCAGCCACGTGCGGAATGCAGGGCTAGCCCCGGTGATCGTTCGGCGTCCCGTCGCGCCGACCGGGTGTGGCCGGATCACGCGTACCGGGCGGCCGCGACCGACCAGTCGTAGGTGGCGCGGACCCAGTCCCGCCGGGAGGTCAGCGCCGCCTGGATGTCGTCGCCACCGCTCGCCCGCAGCGCCTCCTCCGCCAGCTGATACGCCGCCAGCCCCTGGTTGAACCGGTCCGCCGCCGCCTGTAACGCGTCCGCCTCGCCCGCGCCGGTCTCCTGGGCGATCACGGTCACCAGGTTGTGCACATCCGGGGCGGCCCGGCTCTCCTTGCCGTAGGAGAAGACGTCGTTGCACCAGCAGACCAGGTCCACCGCCAGCAGGTCCAGGGTGGCCAGCGCCGGGTCGGCGCACCCGGCGGGCCCGAGCGGATCCGCCGACGCCAGGTCGGTCAGGGTGAGGCTCGGGTGTACGCCGCCGGTGTGCCGGCGCATCTGCACGTACTCCGCGACCTCGGGCACCCGCCGGCGTTCCCGGTTGGCCGACTCCCAGAGCAGCGCCAGCAGGTACTCCCGGACCTGGCTGACGAACCGCAGCAGCAGGGATGGTCGGCCCTGCGCGCGGATCCGGCGGCACAGGTCGTCCAACGCGACGCCGAGCGGACCCGACCCGGGCGGAAGCTGCCCGGCCGGGTCGCCGCCCCGGTCCAGGACGTCCAGCAGTAGCCCGATGACCGGCGCCAGCCGTGCCGGATCGGCCCCCAGGCCGTCCTCGTCGCAGGCGTCGTCCATGACGAAGAGCCAGGAGATCAGGTCGGTCAGCAGGCGCAGCCCGTCCGCCGGCCCGTCCGGGCAGGCTCGTCCGGCGAGGCCGGCGGGATCCGCCCGCCGAAGTCGATGAAGGCGATGTCTGGAATCGATCAGTCCTAACGCGTGCACCCAGTCGACGCTCTCGCTCGCCACCTGGTCTGTTGCCTCATGGCGCTTCACGGGAAACGGGGGTTCCCGCAGCGCCAAAATCGCGAAACTCCGCACAGCGGCCCCCCACTCGTGCCGCCCGGCGCAGGACGGCGCGGTGAAGCGTACGGGAATAGGAATAGGCCCGCGTCGCTCGGTGGGGAAGTAGCTGAATGGTTATCTGTGACCGTTTAAGCACAGAACGCTACATGCCCAGGTTGGCGACACGCAGCTGCCGCGCGGACGCCGCCGACCCGTCCAGCTGCACCCGGGCCACCCGCTGCCGGCCGGACAGGAACAGGGCCAGCTCGGCCGGCGCGCCGACCACCCGCAGCCGGTCGCCGCCCCGGCCGACGGAGACCTCCCCGTGCCCGGGCGCCTGCACGTAGAGGTCCGCCGGAAAGCGGCGCAGCACGAGCCGGGCCATCGGCGCGACGCGCTTCCACAGGGCGGCCTGCAGTCCGGTGGCCAGGTCGCGGGGCTGCCACCCGGGGCTGGCCCGCCGCACGTCCTCGTGGTGGATGAAGAACTCCATCGTGTTGGCCAGCTCGTCGGTCAGCGGATTGCTCACCGGGCTCCACGCCGGTGGCCGGCGCACCTGCGCCACCAGCTCGGGGTACGGCTGGGCGGCGAGGCGACGGCGCACCCGTTCCGCGTACCCGCGCAGTGGTGGCAGCACGATCCCGCCGGCCGCGTCCGGCCGGCGCTCCCGCAGGACGAGGTGCGCGGCGAGGTCACGGGTGGCCCAGCCCTCGTTGATCGTCGGCGCGTCGGGCCCGAGGGCCAGGAGGAGATCGGCCAGCGCCTGGCGCTCGGCTCGGGCGTACCGCGACATGGCCCGATCGTAGGCCCGGCCGGCCGCCGCCGCGCGACGGCGGGCGCGGGTCACCGCGGCCACCGCGCCGCCGTCCGGTACGTGACGGTCGACATATCCGGTCCGGGTCGGCGGTGCTGGCCCGCAGCGGTAAGGATGAGGGAGATAATTGTGGCTTACGGCGGGGGAGAGCGTGGCGAGTACGACAAGTCGGGACGTGCTGGGCCGGGGGCTGCGGGTGCTCGGGCAGGCCATCCGGGAGCAGCCACGGATCTTCGCGGTCGCGGTGCTCGGGAGTGTGCTGTTCGGCGCGATGGTCATCGTCAGCGCGTACGTGGTCGGCGGGGTCGTCGGTGAGGTGGTGGTGCCGTCCATCGCCCGCGGCCAGGTGGGCACCGGCACCCTGGCGCTGGCCGCTACCGCGCTGTTCGGGATCAGCGTGCTGCGCGTGGCGGGCATCTTCGGTCGCCGGCTCGGCGCCGGCTACATGCAGTACCGCCTGCAGGCCGCCTACCGCCGCCGGGTCACCCGCCGCTACCTGGACCTGCCGGTGGCCTGGCACCACCGCAACTCCACCGGCACGCTGCTGTCCAACGCCAACTCCGACGTGGAGGCGGCCTGGTATCCGATCGCGCCGCTGCCGTTCGCCGTCGGCACGCTGGTGATGCTGATCGGCGCGATCGTCTCGCTGTTCGCCACCGACTGGGCCCTCGCCCTGGTCGGCCTCGCGGTCTTCCCGGCGCTGTTCGCGCTCAACGTGGTCTACTCCCGCCGGATGGCGCCCCGCCAGGCCCGGGCGCAGCGGCTGCGCGCCGAGGTCAGCGGCATCGCGCACGAGAGCTTCGACGGCGCCCTGGTGGTCAAGACGATGGGCCGGGAGGCGCAGGAGACGGCCCGGTTCGCCGGCCGCGCCGGTGAGCTGCGCGACTCGCTGATCGCCGTCGGTCGGCTGCGGGGTGTCTTCGACCCCATGCTGGAGACGCTGCCGAGTCTCGGCACCCTCGCCGTGCTGGTGGTCGGGGCGTTCCGGCTGCGCCAGGGCGCGATCAGCGTCACCGAGCTGGTCAGCGTGGCCTTCCTCTTCACCGTGCTGGCCTTCCCGGTGCGGGCCATCGGCTGGGTCCTGGCCGAGCTGCCGCGCAGCGTCGCCGGCTGGGACCGGGTGCGCCGGGTGCTCGACGCCACCGGCGAGATGCCGTACGGGCAGCGCGTGCTCGACCCGGCCACCTCCGGCCCGGCCACCCTCACCTTCACCGACGTGCACTTCTCGTATCCGGCGGCCGAGGCGCACCAACCCGGCGCGCAGGTGCTCGGAGAGGTCGGCTTCACCGTGCCGGCCGGGCGGACGGTGGCCCTGGTCGGGCCGACCGGCGCCGGTAAGTCGACCATCACGTCCCTGGCGGTACGCCTCGTCGACCCCGACTCCGGCACCGTCGAGCTGGACGGGGTGGACGTGCGGGAGCTGACCGCCGCGTCGCTGACCGGCACGGTGGCCCTGGTCGCGCAGGTGCCGTTCGTCTTCGACGACACGGTCCGCGCCAACATCGCCCTGGACCGGCCGGGCATCGACGACGAGGACGTCTGGGCGGCCCTGCGGCTGGCCGAGGCGGACGGGTTCGTCGCGGCACTGCCCGACGGGCTGGACACCATGGTCGGTGAGCGGGGCACCTCACTCTCCGGCGGGCAACGGCAGCGGCTCACCCTGGCCCGCGCGCTGGCCGGTCGACCGCGACTGCTGGTGCTCGACGACGCGACCAGCGCCGTCGACCCCCGGGTGGAGGCGGCCATCCTCGCCGGGCTGCGCTCCTCGGCGGGCGCGCCGGGGGTGCCGGCCGCGTCGATCCTGGTCGTCGCGTACCGGCGGGCCACGATCGCCCTCGCCGACGAGGTGATCTACGTGGAGCAGGGGCGGGTGCTCGCCCGGGGTACGCACTCCGACCTGCTGGCCACCGTGCCCGGCTACGCCGACCTGGTCACCGCCTACGAGCAGGCCGAGGTGGACCGAGCGCAGGAACGCGCGTACGACGACGAGGTGGCGCCGCTCCCGTCGGGCCTGGAGATCGAGGTGGACCGGTGAGCGCGAGGAGTGCAGCGAAGCGGAGCCCCGCAGTCGCGAACGAGAGGCAAGACCGGTGAGCGCGAGGAGTGCAGCGAAGCGGAGCCCCGCAGTCGCGAACGAGAGGCAAGACCGGTGAGCGCCAGCGTGCGGAACGACGAACGGGACGAGCGGGCCGAGACGACGTGGCAGACGCTGCGCCGCGGTCTGGCGCTGTCGCCGGAGCTGCGGACCGGGCTGGCCGGCACGTTGGCCCTGGCGCTGGTGTACATGGTCGGGCGGGTAGCCGTGCCGGTCGCCGTGCAGCAGGGCATCGACCGGGGCATCGTCGGCGGCCTGAACCTGGACGTGGTCTGGTCGGTGGTGGCGATCACCGCGGTGATCCTCACGGTCACGACCCTCTGCGGGTACCTGATGATGCGCCGGCTGTTCACCGTCAGTGAGACGGCGCTGGCCAACGTGCGTACCCGGGCGTTCCGGCACGTGCACGACCTGTCGATGCTGCACCAGCAGTCGGAGCGGCGCGGGTCGCTGGTGTCCCGGGTGACCAGCGACGTCGACCAGATCACCCAGTTCCTTCAGTGGGGTGGGGTGATCCTGCTGGTCAACCTCGGTCAGCTGGTGGTCACCACCGCCGTCATGCTGGCGTACTCCTGGCAGTTGACCCTGGTGGTGCTGGCCGCGTTCCTGCCGGCGGTGTTCGTCATCCGGCAGTTGCAGCGCCGTCTGGGCGCGGCGTACGCGACGGTGCGTCAGCGCACCGGCACGCTGCTCGGCGCGATCGGCGAGAGTGTGGTCGGCGCGCCGGTGATCCGGGCGTACGGCATCGCGGGGCGCACCGCCCGGCGGCTGGACGAGGCCATCGACGGTCAGCGCACGGCGCAGCAGCGGGCGATCCGGATCAGCATCGTGGGCAGCTCGGTTGGTGAGCTGGCCGCCGGGGTGGCGCTGGCCGGTGTGGTGGTGCTCGGGGTGACGCTGGGCGTGGACGGCACGTTGTCGATCGGCCAGCTGACCGCGTTCCTGTTTCTGGTGACGCTCTTCATCCAGCCGGTGCAGATCGCCACCGAGGTGCTCAACGAGGCGCAGAACGCGATTGCGGGCTGGCGTCGGGTGCTGGACGTGCTGGACGTCGCCCCGGACGTGGCCGACCCGGGGGAGCAGGGACGCGACCTGCCGGGCGGGCCGCTGGACATCCGCTTCTCGGGGGTGCGGTTCGCGTACCCCGGTGGTCCGCCGGTGTTGCACGACATCGACCTGGACATCCCGGCGAAGAGCCGGGTGGCGGTGGTTGGTGAGACCGGCAGCGGCAAGACCACCTTCGCCAAGTTGCTCACCCGCTTGATGGACCCGTCGGCGGGCGCGGTGCTGCTGTCCGGTGTGCCGCTGTCGGAGGTCCGCTTCGACTCGCTGCGCTCCCGGGTGGTGATGGTGCCGCAGGACGGGTTCCTCCTCGACGCGACGGTGGGGGACAACGTCCGCTTCGCCCGTCCGGAGCTGACCGACGAGCAGCTCGGCGCCGCCTTCACCGCGCTGGGTCTGTCGGACTGGCTGGCCGGTCTGCCGGCGGGCCTGGACACGCCCGTCGGCGAGCGGGGTGAGGCGCTCAGCGTCGGGGAGCGGCAGTTGGTCGCGTTGGCCCGGGCGTACGTCGCCGACCCGGACCTGTTGGTCCTGGACGAGGCGACCAGCGCGGTGGACCCGGCGACGGAGGTGCGTCTGCAACGCACCCTGGACGCGGTCACCCGGGGTCGGACGACCCTCGCCATCGCGCATCGGCTCTCCACGGCGCAGGCCGCCGACGAGGTGATCGTGGTGGATCGGGGGCGGGTGGTGCAGCGTGGCCCGCACGACGAGCTGGTCCGTGACGCCGACTCGGTCTACGGCCTGCTCTTCGCCTCCTGGCTGGAGCAGACCCGGTAACGAAATGTCGGTGTGGTGGACGACGACGGACGGGTGCTCTACGCTCCGGGTTAGGTAAGCCTAACCTTCGAAGGAGGTCGCGCATGCGGCCCAGCCCCGCCGAGATCGTTCGTACCCTCGTCGCCGGTCGGCTGCCCGGCCTCGTGCACCTGGCCCACCGGCCCGGCCCGCACCACGCCCGGCACGTCACCGACCCGGACGGTCGGGTGCTGTTGCTGGTGCCGGTGGCCAGTCATCTGGCCGCCGCGCTGCGCCCGGCCGCCGGAGGCTCCGACGTCGCGGTGGTGCTCGACGTGCTCGACCTGCCGCCCGCCGCCGGCGCGCCCGGGCTGGGCCGGGCCTGGGTCTCCGGGTGGGCCGCCGAGCTGTGCGGGGACGAGGCCCGCCGCGCGGCCGTCGACTTCGCCGCCGTGGACCCCACCGGTGACCTGCTCGACGTGGGCACCCGGTTCCGGCTGTACCGCTTCGAGGTGGTCGAGGTCCGCTGGGAACGCGCCGGCGCGGTGCGGCGCATCGACCCCGGGGAGTACGCCGAGGCCGAGCCGGACCCGGTGCACCCGGTCGAGGCGCGGCTGCTGGCCGACCTCGCCGAGCGCGACGCCACCCAGGTGACCGCGTACCTGCGCCGGCAGCTCGGATTGACCGAGCAGACCCCGGACGGGCCGCCCCGGGTGGTGCGCGTCGACCGCTACGGGCTGGTGGTCGCCCTCGGCCGCCCCGGCGCCCGCCGCCGGGTGCGGCTGGCCTTCCCCGGTCCGGTGGCCGACCCCGACGAGCTGACCCGGCTGCTGCCGCCGCTGCGCCGCCCGGCGAGCGTCCCACCGCCGCGCTGACCGGTGCCGCCCGACGGCGGTCTAGGTCGGCAGCGGCCCGGTGAGGTAGCGCTGGATGGTGGGGCCGATCGCGGCGGCCAGGGCCTCCGGGTCGGCGGACGCGACCGGTTCCAGCCGGATCACGTGCCGCATCATGGCCAGGCCGATCATCTGGGTGGCCACCAGGGAACCGCGCAGCGGCAGTTCGGCGGGCGCGACGTCGAGCTGTTCGAGCACCCGGCGCAACACCTGCGTGGTGATGAACTCGCGCAGCAGCCGTGCCGTCCACTCGTTGCTCACCGCCGAGCGCAGCAGCGCCACCCCGGCGCTGCCGGCCGGCGAGTCCCAGACGCCGAGGAAGATGCGCACCATGCGCTCGCCGACGCCGTCCCGGTCGCCGGCGAGCACCCTCGGCACCAGCTGACCGGGGTCGACCGGGAAGTTCATCGCGGTCAGGAAGAGCTGGTCCTTGTTGCCGAAGTAGTGGTGCACCAGCGCCGGGTCGACGCCCGCCGCGGCGGCGATGGCGCGGATCGAGGCGGCGTCGAAGCCACGCTCGGCGAAGGCCGCCCGCGCCGCGTCGAGGATCGCCTCCCGGGTGCCCGGATTGCCGGGTCGCCGGCCGGTCCGCCGCGTCATCGCCACCGCTCGTCCCTTTCGCTGAGGCCGCCGGTCAGCCGCTGCGCCGGCGCAGGGTGGCCGCCGCGAGCACCAGCGCCAGCACCACCGAGCCGAACACCACCACCACGTCGCGCCACATCCGGCCGGTCGGCTCGGTGTGGGCGCCGACCTCCTGCAACGCCTCGATGGCGTACGACAGGGGGAAGGCGTCACTGAGCGCCTGGAGCCAGCCGGCCATCTGGTCGCGGGCCACGAACAGCCCGCACAGCAGCAGCTGGGGGATCACCACGACCGGCAGGAACTGTACTGCCTGGAACTCGGTGCGGGCGAAGGCGCTGCAGAACAACCCGAGGGCGACACCGAGCACCGCGTCGAGGACCGCGATCCCGATCACCAGGGCACCGCTGCCGGCGGTCTGGAGATCGAAGACCCAGTACGCGACGGCGGCGGCGACCGCGGCCTGTACGGCGGCGGCCGCACCGAACGCGATGCCGTAGCCGAAGAGCAGGTCGAGCTTGCCCAGCGGGGTCGTGAGCAGCCGCTCCAGCGTGCCGGAGGTGCGCTCGCGGAGCATGGCGATGCTGGTCACCAGGAACATGATCACAAAGGGGAAGATGCCGAGCATCACCAACGCGATCCGGTCGAACGTCGACGGCTGACCGGGTGGGGTCGGCTGGTCGGCGTACATGAAGTAGACCAGGGTGAGCAGGACGGTCGGCACCGCGACCAGCAGCGCGATGGTGCGCCGGTCGTGCCGGAGCTGGCGCAGGATGCGCCCGGTGGTGGCCGCCAGGATGCGCGCGCTCATGAGGCTCCTCCGGTGTGTGCCGCGCCGGCGCGGATCAGGCGCAGGAACGCCTCGTCGAGGTCGTCCACGCCGGCCGCCGCGCGGATCGCGGCCGGGCTGTCGTCGGCGATCAGCCGTCCCTCGCGGATCAACAGCAGGCGGTCGCAGCGGGCCGCCTCGTCCATCACGTGACTGGACACCAGCAGCGTGGTGCCGGCCGCCGCCATGGCGTGGAACCGGGCCCACAGGTCGGCCCGCAGCACCGGGTCCTGACCGACGGTCGGCTCGTCGAGGATGACCAGCTCCGGGTCGCCGACCAACGCGCAGGCCAGCGAGGCGCGGCTGCGCTGACCACCGGAGAGGGTGGCGACCAGTTGGCCGGCCGCCTGCGCCAGCCCCACGTCGCTGATCGCCCGGTCGGCCTCGGCGCGCCCCCGCCCGTACAGGGCCGCGAAGTAGCGGGCGTTCTCCCGCACGGTCAGGTCGGCGTACACGCTCGGCGCCTGCGTGAGGTAGCCCACCTGGTGGCGCAGCGCGGGAGCGCCGGCGGGCTGACCCAGGACGGTGATCGTCCCGCTGGTGACCACCTGCACGCCGACCACCGCGCGCATGAACGTCGTCTTGCCGCTGCCGCTGGGGCCGAGCAGCCCGGTGACGGCTCCACGGGCGACCGTGCAGCTGATGCCGTCCAGCACCCGCCGTCCGCCCCGGTCGACGACCAGGTCGCGGACGGCTATCGCATCGCCCATCACACACCTCCGAGAAAACTCATCGACTGATGAACTCAACGCTAGATGAGATGCCGTCCCCGGCGCAACGCCCGAACCTCGGTCACCTGGGCGGCCCCGTCGCGAGGGGCGGGACAACGGGCAGTAGCCTTCGGACCGGACACCGGGTCCGCCATCGGGCATTGCGCCCTGATCGGACGTACGGCACGATGGCGCGGTGGGTCACGCTCCGTTACCGGACAGCGGTTTTCTTGAAGACTGGGCCGCGCGGCTGCGGCAGGCCGCCGAACGACCGGTCGTCGGCATCCTCCTGCGCGGCAGTCACGCCCGCCGGGCCGCCACCGCGCACAGCGACGTCGACCTCGACGTGCTGGTCGGCGGCGCCCCGTACGCCGCCCGACGGGCGTACCTGGCCGAATCCGCCGGCCGGCTGACCCACGTGTCGGTGGCCGCCCGGGACGTCCGCTCCTGGGTGCATCGGCTCGGTGAGCCGGCCGACTGGGCGTTCGGGCTGCCGGTCACCGCGCCCGCCCGGCTGCTCTGGGCCGACCCGCACTGGCGGCCCCGGATCGACCTGCCGGTGCTCTGCCAGCCCGCCGAACCACCCCGGCTGGAGGAGATGATCGCCGCCCTGGGCAAGGCCGCCGCCGCCCGGGCGGCCGACGACCGGCTCGGCGTCCGACTCGCCGTCGCCGACCTGGCCCGGCTCTGCCCGTCGGTGCTGCGCCCGGCCAACCCGTCGGTGCGGGTGTCCTCCCGCCGGGCGGCCTTCGCGGCGGCCCTGGACCTGCCGGTCGCCCCGGCCGGCTACCGGGAGGACATGCTGCTCTGCCTCGGTCTGCGCCCGGGCTCCACCGGGCAACTCTGGGTCGCCGCAGTGCGGCTGGTCGCCGGCACGCTGCCGCTGATCCGCCCGTACGCCGAGGTGATCGCCGAGGCCGCCGGCACCGACCTGGCCGACGCCCTGGTCGACGGGCGGCTGGACCGCTACGTCGCCCAGTTGGCCCGGCCCGCCGGCCCCCGACCGGTAACCGGACGGGAGCGGTCGCCGGTCCCCGCCCCGCGTGCGGGACAATGGGTCACTGTGCCCGTACCTGACGCGCCGGTGACCGGCGTCCCCAGCGAACCGAGCGGCCCGGCGGCGTCCACGCCGGCCCGTCCGTCCCGGCTCGACCCGGCCATCGCGGCCCGGCTGCGCCGCACCGCCGACGGCCTGGTCGCCGCCGTGGTCCGCGCGCACGACTCCGGTGAGGTGCTGATGGTCGCCTGGATGGACGACGAGGCGCTGCACCGCACCCTCACCACCGGCCGGGCCACCTACTGGTCGCGCAGCCGGCGCGAGTACTGGGTCAAGGGCGCCACCTCCGGGCACCACCAGTACGTCCGCTCGGTCGCCCTGGACTGCGACGGCGACGCGCTGCTGGTCAGCGTGGACCAGGTCGGCGCCGCCTGCCACACCGGCCACCGGACGTGCTTCTTCACCGAACTGCCGGTGACGGGGACGGGGGCACGGCCGTGACCGACGGCGCGGTGAGCCCCGACCTGACCACCTTCACCGAGCTGGCCGCGCGCTGGCGGGTCGTGCCGGTCACCCGGCGGCTGCTGGCCGACGCGGAGACCCCGGTCGGGGTCTACCGCAAGCTGGCCGGTGGACCCGGGACGTTCCTGCTGGAGTCGGCCGAACAGGGCGTCGGCTCGGCCGGCATGGCCTGGTCGCGGTACTCGTTCATCGGGGTCCGCAGCAGCGCCACCCTCGTCGAGCGGGACGGCGTGGCGACGTGGCTCGGCCAGCCGCCGGCCGGGCTGCCGACCGAGGGCAACCCGGTACGGGTGCTCCGGGAGACCGTCGCGGCGCTCGCCGGCCCGGTCGGCGACCCCTCCGACGGGCTGCCGCCGCTGACCGGTGGCATGGTCGGCTACCTCGGCTACGACCTGGTCCGCTGCTTCGAGCGGCTGCCCGCGCTGACCGAGGACGACCTGGGCGTGCCGGAGCTGGGCATGATGCTCGCCACCGACCTGGTGGTGCTCGACCACTACGACGGCTCGGCGATCCTGGTCGCCAACGCGCTGCTGCCACCGCTGGACGCCCCGGACCGGGTCGCGCAGGTCACCGCCGCGTACCACCACGCGGTGGGTCGGCTGGACGCGATGAGCACCGCGCTGTCCCGGCCCATCCCGCCGATGATCTCCACGGTCGAGCGTCCGCCGGCCGGCGACGTGCTCTGCCGTACGCCCGACGGCGGCTACCCGAAGGCGGTGGAGGCCGCCAAGGAGGCGATCCGGGCCGGCGAGTGCTTCCAGATCGTGCTGTCGCAGCGCTTCGAGCGGGCCACCCACGCCGACCCGCTGGACGTCTACCGGGTGCTCCGCACCAGCAACCCCAGCCCGTACATGTACCTGCTGCGCTTCGACGGCTTCGACATCGTCGGCTCGTCACCGGAGGCGCACCTGAAGGTCACCGCCGGCGCGGACGGGCAGCGTCGGGCACTGCTGCATCCGATCGCGGGCACCCGCCCGCGCGGCGACACGCAGGCGGCCGACGCGGCGCTGGCCGCCGAGCTGCTCGCCGACCCGAAGGAGCGGGCCGAGCACGTGATGCTGGTCGACCTGGGCCGCAACGATCTGGGCCGGGTGTGTCAGCCGGGCAGCGTGCAGGTGCCCGAGTTCGCGACCATCGAGCGGTACAGCCACGTGATGCACATCGTCTCCACCGTGACCGGCACGCTGCGTGACGACCAGAGCGCGTTCGACGCGCTCGCCGCGACCTTCCCGGCGGGCACGCTCTCCGGCGCGCCGAAGGTGCGGGCCATGGAGATCATCGAGGAGTTGGAGCCGGTGCGCCGTGGCCTGTACGGCGGCACGGTCGGCTACTTCGGGTTCGGCGGCGACCTGGACATGGCGATCGCCATCCGGACGGCACTGATCCGCGACGGCCGCGCCTACGTGCAGGCCGGCGCGGGGGTGGTCGCCGACTCGGACCCGGCCGCCGAGGACCAGGAGACGCGGAACAAGGCCGCCGCCGTGCTGGCGGCGATCGCCGCGGCCGAGACGTTGCGGCCGGCCCGATGACGGTCGAGCGGGCCGTGGTGGGTCGGCGCGAGTTGACGTACGCCCTGTTGCTCTGCGTGGCCGGCGCGGGCCTGGCGCTCTGGGCGACGACCCGGACCTGGTCTCTGGAGCTGACCGTGCGGCCGGCGCCGCTACCGCCGGTGCGCGCCGCGCGCAGCGGCGCCGCCCTGCTGCCGTGGCTTCCGGCGCTGGCCCTGGTCACGCTGGCCGGCGGCGGCGCGCTGCTGGCGACCCGGGGTCGGGTGCGGCGCCTGCTCGGCGTGCTGGTCGGTGTGCTCGGGCTGGCCGTGGCGGCCGGCGGCGGGTACGGCCTGGTCGCTGACCTCGACGGCGTGGTGAGCCGGCAGTGGCCGGCGCTGTGCCTGCTCGGCGGGCTGTTGGCCGCCGTGGGCGGCGGGTGGACGGCGTGGCGGGGCGACGGGTGGCCGGCGATGGGCGCCCGGTACGAGCGGCCGGCGCGCACCGTCACGGAGAGTGCGTCGCCGGCGGTCGGCCCGGCGGGATCGTCCGCTCCGCTGGCCGGGCGGCGGACCACCGAGGCGTGGGACGCGCTGGACCGGGGCGAGGACCCGACGGCGGGCTGATCCGCCCGCCGGCTGCCTGCGCCCCGGCCGCCTGCGACCCGGCGTCAGCCGACGGGTTGACGGTCCCGCGGCGACCGGCGGGCGGCGACGCGCGCGGCGGTCAGCTCGGCGACCAGGCGGTCCAGTTCGGCGCGCTGGTCGGCGCGGGCCCGGTCGGCGCACACCGCCTCCCAGGCGTTGCCGCGTGCGGTGCGCATCCGCCCCTCGCCGACGACGGCCCGTTCCAACGTGTGTACGACGCCAACGGCCAGCGACGCCACGGTCCGCGAGATGGTGGTCAGCCCGATGCTCGGGGTCGGCTCGGCAATGCTCATGGTCACCTCGCACGAGGAGTTGGCGACGGTTGGGCAGGCGCGCCATCGAGTCTGCCCGAGGACGATGCTGACCGGCTGACGTTTCGCCGGGGTGACCGCCCGGTCAACTGTCCCGCCCCGGCCGCGACCAGGGACCGGCCGTTCGGCCTTGAGCTTGCTCACACGATCGACATGCGTCACTGTCGCCGAGCGGCGATCCAGGGTCGGTGGCATGATCGATGGGTCAGCCCGGTTCGACCGGGAACGCCGGGCTCCCGTCGCGTGATGGCGGTCGATACCGAAGGTGGCGCAGCGTGACATCCCGTTCACGGCAAGTCGGCCATTATGCCGCAGCCGTTTTCGTGAGCAGCGCCATACCCCCGGCATCCGGCGTCGGCCGCCTGCCCCTAGCATCGGCCCATGACACCCGGAGAGGGGAGTCCGTTGGTGACTGCTGAGCATGCGCACGCGGAGGGGGACGAGGCCGGTCAGGCAGCGTCCGTAAGCGTGCTCGACGAGATCCTGGCCGGCGTGCGCGAGGACGTCGCCCGGCGCCAGGAGCAGGTTCCGCTGGAGCGGATCCGTGAACTGGCCGCGGCGGCGGCGCCGCCGCTGGACGCGTACGCGGCGCTGCGCAAGCCCGGCGTCGCGGTGATCGCCGAGGTGAAGCGCTCCTCGCCGTCCAAGGGCCGGCTGGCCGAGATCGCCGACCCGGCCGACCTCGCCGTCGACTACGCGGCCGGCGGGGCGCGGGCGATCAGCGTGCTCACCGAGGGGCGCTGGTTCGGCGGCTCGCTGGACGACCTGGCGGCCGTCCGGGCCGCGGTCACCGTGCCGGTGCTGCGTAAGGACTTCGTCGTCTCCAGCTACCAGGTGCACGAGGCGCGCGCGCACGGTGCCGACCTGGTCCTGCTGATCGTCGCCGCCCTCGAGCAGAACGTCCTGATGGGCCTGCTGGAGCGGATCGAGTCGCTGGGCATGACCGCACTGGTCGAGGTCCACGACGAGGAGGAGGCCGACCGGGCCCTGGAGGCCGGCGCGCAGGTGATCGGGGTCAACGCCCGTGACCTGCGTACCCTGGAGGTCGACCGGTCGGTGTTCGAGCGGATCGCGCCCGGCCTGCCCAGCAGCGTCGTCAAGATCGCCGAATCCGGCGTTCGTGGCCCGCACGACCTGATCCGGTACGCCTCCGCGGGCGCTGACGCGGTCCTCGTCGGCGAGGGCCTGGTCACCCAGAAGAGCCCCCGCGAGGCGGTCGCCGAGCTGGTCAACGCCGGCAACCACCCGGCAACGCCCCGGCCGGTGCGCTGACCCCGCGCCGGTGTGACGCCCCACCGAGAGGATTTCCGATGAGCGCCGACGCGCTGGCCCCGGTGGCCGGCCCGCAGCCCGACTCCGCCGGCCACTTCGGTCGCTTCGGCGGCCGGTTCGTTCCCGAGGCCCTGGTGGCCGCGCTGGACGAGCTCGACGGGGCGTGGCGTACGGCGATGGCGGACGAGTCCTTCCGGGCCGAGTTCGGCGCGCTGCTGCGCGACTACGCGGGCACACCGTCGCTGCTCTACGAGGCCCGGCGGTTCTCCGCGAAGGTCGGTGCCCGGGTGCTGCTCAAGCGCGAGGACCTCAACCACACCGGCGCGCACAAGGTGCGCAACGTCCTCGGTCAGGCGCTGCTCACCAAGCGGATGGGCAAGACCCGGGTGATCGCCGAGACCGGCGCCGGCCAGCACGGCGTGGCCACCGCGACCGCTGCCGCCCTGTTCGACCTGGAGTGCGTGGTCTACATGGGCCAGGTCGACACCGAGCGGCAGGCCCTCAACGTGGCCCGGATGCGGATGCTCGGCGCCACCGTCGTCCCGGTCACCAACGGCTCGCGCACCCTCAAGGACGCGATGAACGAGGCGATGCGCGACTGGGTGGCCAACGTCGACGAGACGCACTACCTGATCGGCACCGCCGCCGGGCCGCACCCCTTCCCGGCGATGGTCCGGGACTTCGTCCGTGGCATCGGTGACGAGGCCCGCCAGCAGTGCCTCGACCTCACCGGCGGGCTGCCCGACGCGGTCACCGCCTGCGTCGGTGGTGGCTCCAACGCGCTCGGCATCTTCCACGCGTTCGTGGGCGACGAGGCCGTGCGGCTGTACGGCTTCGAGGCCGGCGGTGACGGTGTCGCGACCGGCCGGCACGCGGCCAGCATCACCGGCGGATCCGCCGGCGTGCTGCACGGCACCCGCACGTACGTGTTGCAGGACGCCGACGGGCAGACCCTGGAGTCACACTCGATCTCTGCCGGCCTGGACTACCCGGGGGTCGGGCCCGAGCACGCCTGGCTGCACGACAGCGGCCGGGCCACCTACCTGCCGGTCACCGACGACGAGGCGATGGCCGCGTTCGAGCTGCTCTGCCGTACCGAGGGGATCATCCCGGCGATCGAGAGCGCGCACGCGCTCGCCGGCACCGTGGCCCTGGCGCCGAAGCTCGCCGCCGAGCTGGGTCGGGAGCCCACCATCGTGGTCAACCTCTCCGGGCGGGGCGACAAGGACGTGCACACGGCCGGCGACTACTTCGGCATCCTCGACAAGGAGCGGTGAGATGAGCCGGATCGGGGTGGCCTTCGACAAGGCCCGGGCCGACGGGCGGGCGTTGCTGGTCGGCTGTATGCCGGCCGGGTTCCCCACCGTCGAGGGCAGCATCGCGGCGATGACCGCGATGGTCGAGGCCGGCGTGGACGTCATCGAGGTGGAGATCCCCTACTCGGACCCGGTGATGGACGGGCCGGTCATCCAGAAGGCCAGCGACATCGCGCTGGCCGGGGGCGTACGCACCGCGGACACGATGCGCGTCGTCGAGGCGGTCGCGGCCACCGGCGCGCCGGTGGTCACCATGACCTACTGGAACCCGGTGGAGCGCTACGGCGTGGACGTGTTCGCCCGCGACCTCGCCTCCGCCGGTGGCACCGGCCTGATCACCCCGGACCTCATCCCGGACGAGGCCGACGAGTGGCTGGCCGCCTCGGACGCGCACGGTCTGGACCGCACGTTCCTGGTCTCGCCGTCGTCCACCGACGCCCGGCTCGCGATGACGGTGGGGCACTGCCGTGGGTTCGTCTACGCGACCGCGGTGATGGGGGTGACCGGCGCCCGGGCGCGTACCTCCGACGCCGCGCCGACGTTGGTCTCCCGGACCCGCGCGGTCACCGACCTGCCGGTCGGCGTCGGCCTGGGTGTGGGCACCGGCGCGCAGGCCGGCACCGTGGCCGGGTACGCCGACGGCGTGATCGTGGGCAGCGCCCTCGTCCGGTGTGTGCTCGACGCGTCCTCCGAGGCCGAGGGGCTGGCCGCGCTGCGCACCCTGAGCGCCGAGCTGGCCGAGGGCGTCCGCAACCCCGTCCGCTGAGCCGGTTCCGCCGACGGCTGTGGCGCTCGTCTGCGGGTGCCGGGACATGAGTGATGCCGGTGAGTCATCAATATGACTCACCGGCATCACTCAATTGCACGCGACCGGGCCGGTGCGGGGTGCACCGGGAGCGACGGCGGGCCTTCGGGGAGATGTCGGCGCTGTCACGGTCGCAGGGACGGATCCACTGCCTCGCCGCGCTGCTCCGGTGGCTGCCCCGCGCCGGCCCGCACGCCAGACCCCATGCCAGATCCCATGCCAGACCCCATGCCGGGCCCCATGCCGGGCCCCATGCCGGGCCCCATGCCGGGCCCCGCGCCGGACTGCACGCCGGGCCGCTCGTCCTGGCCGGTCTCGGGCCGCCTGTCCTGGTCCGCCGCCGACCACCCCTCCTCGGCGGCGAGGGCCGGTGGCGGGGCCTCGACGGTGCCGGGTGCCCAGGAGACGTCGCGCAGGACGCCGGAACGGCCGGCGAGCGCGTCGGTGACGGCGGCCCGGGTGAGCGGGGTGACCGCCTCGGGCAGCGCGACGGGTGCGTGCCAGGACAGCCGGCAGCCCGGTGGCGGATCGGCGGCGGGTCGGTCACCGGCCGCACGCGCCCGGAACACGTGCACCAGGACATCCGGCAGCGGCCCGGCCCGCCCCGCCGGCGCGCCAACCGTGCCCGGCCCGGCCAGGTGGTAGACACCGACCAGGTCGGCCAGTTCGATCTCCCAGCCGGTCTCCGCACGGATGTCGCGCACCGCCGCCCGCACCGGGCTCTCCGCCGGGCGCAGCCGGCCACCGGGCAACGCGTACCGGCGCTCGCCCCGACCCTGGCGGCAGAGCAGCACCCGCCCGACGTCGTCGGTGACGACCGCGGCGACCGCCCAGGTGAGCGCGCTCATGGACAAAGAGCCTACGGCGGTGCAAACCAGAAGTCACCGGGATGACCGTACGGCGGCCCGGGGTGCCGCTTCGGGGGGGCACAGCGGTAGCGTGTGCACCCGTGACCTACGCCTCGCTGTCCCCCCAGGCAGCCCTGCCCAGTCCCAGCACCGCCGTATGGCAGCTCGGGCCGGTCCCGATCCGGGCGTACGCCCTGTGCATCATCCTCGGCATCATCGCAGCCTGTTGGGTGACCGAGCGTCGGCTGCGCCAGCGCGGTGTCGCTCCCGGCGCGGTGCTCGACATCGCCGTCTGGGCGGTGCCCGCCGGCATCATCGGGGCCCGGATCTACCACGTGATCACCTCCCCGGAGAAGTACTTCGGCGCCGGCGGTGACCCGATCAAGGCGTTCGCCATCTGGGAGGGCGGTCTCGGCATCTGGGGCGCGGTCGCCGGTGGCGCGGTCGGCGCCTGGATCGCGGCCCGGCAGCTCGGTATCCCGTTCGGTGTGGTGGCCGACGCGCTGGCCCCCGGGCTGCCATTGGCGCAGGCGATCGGCCGGTTCGGCAACTGGTTCAACAACGAGTTGTTCGGTGGCCGGACCACCCTGCCGTGGGGTCTGGAGATCCACCGGATGGACCCGGACAATCCCGGGCACGCGTTGCGCGACGACGCCGGCCAGCCGATCCTCGAACCGGGCCTCTACCAGCCGACCTTCCTGTACGAGGCGCTGTGGAACCTCGGCGTGGTCGCCCTGGTCCTCATCCTCGACCGGCGGCTCAAGCTCGGCAAGGGCCGCGCGTTCGCCCTCTACGTGATGGGCTACACCGCAGGCCGTTTCTGGATCGAGCTGATGCGCACCGACGAGGCGAACCAGATCCTCGGCGTCCGCCTCAACGTCTGGACCGCCGCCCTGGTCTTCCTCGGCGCGTTGATCTACTTCGTGCGGGTGCGCGGCCCCCAGGAGTACCTGATCCCGCTCGGCGTGGCGGCGACGCCCACGCCGCCCGCCACGTCCGACCTGTCCCAGGTCGACATCTCCGCGCGGGACGCCTCGGCGCGGGCCGCCGCTCCGGAGGGCTACCGGGTGGTCAGCGAGGAGCAGTACCACGCCTGGCGGGACACCGGCGTCCTGCCGCCCGAGGCCGACGACGATCGGCCCGCCGACGAGGACCGGCCCGCCGACGAGGACCGGCCCGCCGACGAGGACCGGCCCGCCGACGAGGACCGGCCCGCCGTTGATCACCGGCCCGCCGACGATGAGCCGCTCGACGCCGCGGCGGCCGACGACGCGCCGTCGACCGACCAGCCGGTGGACGGTACGCCGGAGACCCGCGGCGACCGGGCCGGCGCCACCGGCGCGCGCCCCGCCGACCGGGACAGCTGAGCGGGGGGGCGGCACCGATGCGAAGCGCGGTGGTGGTCGGCGCCGGAGTCGGTGGCCTCGCGGTCACCAGTGCGCTGGCACGCTCCGGCTGGCAGGTCACCCTGCTCGAGCGGGCCGAACGGGTACGCCCCGAGCCGACCGCCGTGGTGCTCTGGCCCAACGGCGTCCGCGCCCTGCAGGCCCTCGGGCTCGGCGCCGGCCTGGCCGCCATCGCCACCCCGCTGCCCGACGGTGGGGTCCGCCGCCCGGACGGGCACTGGCTGGTGCAGCCCCGACCCACCCCGGCCGACCGGATGCCGGTGGTGGTGCACCGGGAGGACCTGCACGACGCGCTGATCGCCGGGCTCGGCGACCGCGTCGAGCTGCGCACCGGCGTGACCGTGCGGCACGTCCGGGTCGAGCCGGGTCACCGTCCGGCGGTCAGTGACGGGCGGCAGACCATCGAGGCCGACCTGGTGGTCGCCGCAGACGGCACGGACAGCGGCATTCGCCGCCAGCTCGCCCCCGAGTCCCGGGTGGTCAGCTCCGGCTGTGCCGCCTGGCGGGCCGTCATCCCCTGGTACCGGGCGCCCCGGCTGCCCGCCGACCAGCCGGTCGCCGGTGAGGTCCTCGGCGCCGGCTACCGGTTCGTGGCCGCCTCGTTGGGCGAGCGCGGCTCGTCGGGCGGTTCCACCCGGGGCGGCATCTACTGGGTGGCCACCGCCGCCGGAGCGCCCCGGCCGGAGCCGCCGGAGACCCAGCTGGCCCTGCTGCGCCGCTGGTACGCGGGCTGGCCGGAGCCGATCGGCGCGCTGCTCGACGCCACCGACCCCAGTGACCTCGTCCAGCAGGAGGTCCGCGAGCTGCGTCCGTTGCCCCGCGCGTACGGCTTCGGAGTCGGGCCGGGCGGTGTGGTCCTGCTCGGAGACGCGGCGCACGCCATGCCGCCGCACCTCGGGCAGGGCGCCTGCCTCGCCTTCGAGGACGCCGCCACGCTGGCCTCTCTGCTGCGCGAGGCCCGGCTGCCCGACGCCGTGCAGGCGTACGACCGGGTGCGCCGGCCGCGCGCGGCCACGGTGGTCCGGCAGACCCGGCGCATGTCGGCGGTGCTGCAGACCCGTGGACGGCTGGCGTTGCGCGCCCGCGACGCCGCCCTCGGCACGATCAACTCGCGCCTGCTCTCCAGCGCCGCGGCCTCCGCCGCCCAGTGGCGCCCCCCGGCGTGACCCGCTCCCCGGGTCAGATCAGGGCGGCGGGTTCGGCGATGCAGGCGGTGCCGATGCGGCGGAAGCCGACCCGCAGGTAGACCCGGGCGATCTCGTCGCTGCCCGCGGAGAGGAAGACCAGGTCGGTGCCGGCGGCGAGAAGTTCCCGGGCGAGGGTCGCGGTCAACGCGGCGCCCAGACCGCGCCGCCGGGCCGCCGGCAGGGTCGCCACACCGGCGATCTCGGCGACGTCGTCCACCCGCATCGCCATCCCGCTGGCCAGCGCGCCCTCGGCGACCGTGCAGGCCAGCGCCGAGATCCGTCGGCCGTCGGCGATGCGGGTGCGCTCCTCGTCCAGGGCGGCCAACTCCAGTCCGGTGACCGCGGCGTCCCGTTCGGCCGGACCGGCGTCGCCGCGCGCGGTGCCGGCGGCCGCGAACGCCACGGCCGCGACCGCCCGGCGGGCGGCCACGTCGGCGGCGAAGTCGGGCGAGTCGGGCATCAGCACCCGCACCGGTACGTCGGAGAGCGACGCCGGGTCGGGCAGCGCGGCCTCATCGAGCACCATCAGCGGTGCCTCCAGCACGTTCAGCCCCGCCGAGCGGGCCACCGCGAGCAGCTGCGGGGTGGTCTCGTGCACCCATTCGAAGGCTTCCGGCAGGCCCAGTTCCCGTTGCCGTTCGCGGACGGACGTCACGTCGGCCAGCGACGGCGGTTCGCCGGCGTCGAGGCGGGGCCGGGCGTAGAACGGCCATCCGGCGCCGTCACGGACGAACAACACCAGCCCACCATGTTCCTCCGCACCGGCGACGTCGCGGGGCACCGCGTCGTAGAAGCGTTCCAACCGGTCGAAGACGTCCTGATGCAGCGGATCCACCGCGCGAGACTACACGTCCCAGACTCTGGACGGTGTGATCAATCTTGAGTGGCCTTGCGCCCCCAGCCCTAACGTAGACTCAATAGACCCACGGGCCGACGTCGTCCCCACCATGATCCAACCTGAGTGACGACAGGAGGCCCGGTGGCTCAGCCGTACGCGGAATCGACACAGCCGCACCCGCACAGCCCGCAGGCGTCCCTTACGCCCGGCCCCGCCTCGACGCCGGCGAACCGCCGTCGCTGGCCGACGTGACGTCCGTCCGCGAACGGCAACGGGAACTGGGCCTG
>NZ_WBKR01000113.1 GCF_008868155.1 Micromonospora sp. ALFpr18c | reverse complement strand
CACGCCGACCCTGTTGATCATGAGCTTGACGGGGCCGAACACGGTGTGGCGGGCCGGCAACCTCATGATCAACCGCGGGGGGCGTCCGGGGCCGGCCCAGGGTCGGCGCGGGGTCGGCGCGGGTCCGGTCAGTCGCGCAGGAGGATTCCGGTCAGGAGGACTCCGTGGGCCAGGTTGAGGACGCCGTCGCAGCCGGGGTAGCCGACCCTCGCCAGGCCGCCGGAGGCCGTCCGGCCGAACAGGTACGGTGCCAGGGAGTACGGGACCTCCGCCGTCACCGTCTCACCGGTCTCGATCTGCACGAAATCCATCGGCACGCGGTCGGTCGGCAGGTACTCCTGCAGGATCGCGCCACCCTCGTCGACGGCGGCGCGGACGCCGTCGGCCCAGTCCGCCGGGCTCAGCTCCGGGCCGAGCAGCACGCCGTGACCGGCGGAGCCGTCGGCCGGCTTCGCCACCAGCTCGGCCTGCCCGGCGATGGCCCGGTCGAGCACCGCGGCGGTCAACGGCACCGTGTACGGCACGTGGCGGCGGATCAGCGCCTGGTCGTCGGCGGCCAGCCCGTCCACGTCCTCCCACAGCCAGGCGAAGGTGGTCTTGTTGCCGAGCAGCCACGCCGCCGCCGACACGAACATCGGCAGTGTGCCGGCCGCGAGAGCCCCGGCCACCGCGTCCAGGCCGGCGGTCGGGGTGACCCGGTTGGGCACGAACAGCCGGAACAGCGCGTCGACGGGCGCGCCGTCGACGACGAGGCGGTCGTCGTCGTCCAGGGTCGCGGTGGACACCGGGGCGATGATCAGGTCGATGCCGAAGTCCCGGGCCCGTACGGCGAGGGGGTCGAGGATCCGGATGAACGTCTGCGGGTCGTCCAGGCCCGGATAGTCCGCGTCGAAGTCCATCAACAGGGCCACCCGGGCGCCGTCGGGCAGCCGCAACTCCTCGCGGATCGCCGCGAAACGCTGGTCCAGCAGTGACGGGGCGGCCCGCACCGGCAGGTCGTCGAGGATGTCCCTCTCCCGGTAGAGGCGCGCGAACCGCTGGATGACGGTGTCGGCGTCGAACCCGCCGCCGAGGCTGCTGTCGATGTTGTACTCGACGAACTTCGGCACCCCGGCCGAGAAGATCACATCGGGCCGATACGCGGCCAGCAGCGCCTCGGTGAGCGGCTCCGACTCGTCCAGCAGGCGGGTCTCCCCCGCCGGTACGCCGAGCAGGTGGCGCAGCTCACCGGCGGTGCCCGCCCGACGCCGGCAGGCGTCGAGGACGAGCTGGGCGAGCCGGTCGCAGACCTCGTTGAGCTCCCGCCAGGCGTCCGCGTCGAGGACCGGGGGGCGGGCCAGCCGCCACTGCTTGTTGTAGGTGGCCCGGCCGTGGAAGACCTGCTCCCAGGCCGCTGCCCCGCTGTCCACCATGGCCCGTCGGGCCGGCTCGGGCAGGTCGGCCCAGGCCCGGTCGGGGGCCGGCCACGCGTAGTTCGGGTCGATCATGAGCCGTCCTTCATGGTGAGGTGGATGGCGGTGGCGAGCTGGTCCCGGCCGGGTTGCACCGCCCGGTCCAGTGCCGGGGCGAACGGCAGCACCGCCCCGTCCGGTCGGGTGACCCGTCGTGGTGGGGCGAGCAGCCGGACCCGCTCCACCACCGAGGCGATGATCTCGGCGGCGATCCCGCAGGACCGGTTGCCGTCGTCGAGCACCACGAGGCGTCCGGTGCGGGCCACCGACTCGGTGAGACCGTCGATGTCGAACGGGTACAGGGTGCGCGGGTCGAAGACCTCCACCGAGACCTGGTCGGCCAGTTCCTCGGCGACCGCGAGCGCGTCGTGCACCAGGTGCCCGACCGCGACCACGGTCACGTCGTCGCCGAAACGGTGGATGCGGCCCCGACCCAGCGGCACCGGCACCAGGTCGTCCACGTCGTCGCGGACGTCCATGGCGGCGGCCGGGGCGAACACCACCACCGGGTCGTCGTGCCGGATCGCGGTGACCAGCAGCCCGTACGCGTCGGCCGGGGTGGCCGGCACGACGGTGACCACGCCGACGTGGGCGAAGAGGCTGTACGGGTGGTCGGAGTGCTGCCCGGCCCACCCGGTGCGCGATCCGGAATCGGGCACCAGGTAGGTGACCGGCACGGCGCACTGCCCTCCGGTCATCAGCGGGAACTTGTGGGCGTGGTTGACGATCTGCTCGAAGACCAGGAACAGCAGCGACGGGATCTGGAACTCGATCACCGGCCGCAGCCCGGCCAGCGCCGCCCCGGTGGCGAAGCTGGTGAACGCCTGCTCCGACAGCGGGGTGTCGCGGACCCGGTCGGCGCCGAACCGCCTGGCCAGCCCGGTGGTC
Source organism: Micromonospora sp. ALFpr18c (assembly GCF_008868155.1). Classification (GTDB taxonomy): domain Bacteria; phylum Actinomycetota; class Actinomycetes; order Mycobacteriales; family Micromonosporaceae; genus Micromonospora. The sequence continues at coordinate 18,528 of NZ_WBKR01000113.1, read as the reverse complement.
ACCATCGACGCCCCGACCTGGATGTCCTCGCCGAGCAGGAACACCGCGTCGTCGCGGGCCAACTCGTCCGCGAGGGCCCGGGTCAGTGCGCGGCGGTACGACAGTCGGGGCACCTCAACCACCTCCGGTGCGGCCGGTCAGGCCGCTGGCGTACAGGTACGCGAGGGCGTCGGCCGGGTCGGGTCGCGGGCTGTCCAGGGCGAACCGCACCGCCGCGTCGAGGGTCGCCTCGACCTCGGCGTCCACGGCGGCACGGTCGGCGTCGGGAAGGCGTTCACCCTGGATGCGTACCGGATCCCGGGCTCGGCCCCGGGTCACCTCGTCGGGTGGGCGGTAGTCGAGGCGTACCGCGTGTTCGAAGGTGTGGTGGGCGTCGAAGCGGTAGGTGCGGGCCTCGATCAGCTCGGGGCCGCCGCCGGCGCGCATCCGGTCGACGGCGGCGGCCGCGGCGGCGCGTACCGTCTCGGGGTCCTGGCCGTCGACTCGGGCGGCCGGGATGCCGAACGCGGCGGCCCGGCCCGCGATGCTGCCGGCCACCGCGCCGGCGATCGGCATGGTGGTCGCGTAGCCGTTGTTCTCGCAGACGAACAGCACCGGCACCCGCCAGAGCGCGGCCAGGTTGAACGCCTCCAGCAGCATCCCCTCGTTGACCGCGCCGTCGCCGAAGAAGCTCACCCCGACGGTGTCGCGGCCCTGCCGTCGCCGGCCCCAGACCGCGCCGGTGATGATCGCCCCGGAGGCGCCGACGATCGCGTTGGCGCCGAGCACGCCGAGGCTGAAGTCGGCGGCGTGCATCGAGCCGCCCCGGCCGGCGTTGAGGCCGGTGACCCGTCCGCATAGCTCGGCGAGCATCCGGGCCGGGTCCGCGCCCCGGGCCAGCACGTGCCCGTGCCCGCGGTGGGTGCCGGCGACCACGTCGTCGGCACCCAGGGCGGCGCAGACGCCAGCGGCGATCCCCTCCTGACCGAGGTACGGGTGGATGCCGCCGACGATCTGCCCGCCGTGGACCAGCTCCACCGCACGTTCCTCGAACCGGCGGATCAGCCGGACCGTGCGGTAGAGCCGGACCGGATCGGCGTCGGTCACGCCGGACCCTTGATGGCGGCCAGGATGTCGTCCCAGAGCCGGGCACGGGCGGCGAGGGCGGTGTTGACCGTGTCGGCGCACTCCTGCCACTTGGTGTCGTCGTCGCCGCACAGGTCGGCGAGCATCTGCATGGCCATCGGGGTGTGCTGTTCGCCGTCGACCTCGATGTGCCGCTCCAGGTAGTCGACGAACGTGTGCAGCCGGTTGCTGCGCTCGTTGACGGCGACGACCTGGGTGAACATGTCCGGGATGAGGTCCTCGCGGCCGAACGCGAAGGCCGCCGCCTGGCAGTGCACCGGGGTGGATTCGATGATCCGCCAGGTGGTGGCGGCGAACGCGGCCGACGCTTCCGGCACCCCGGCCTCGGCGAGCGCGTCGGTGACCGGTCGGCCGGCGCGCAACAGGTCGATGAGGGCGTCCACGGCGGTGGTGTCCGCGCCGGCCTCGGCCATGCCCTGCACGTACAGCTCGAAGTGGCTGATGTAGCCCTCGCCCAACTCGTCGCTCTCCTCCACCATCACGATGTCGTTGATGAGGCGGCGGCTGCCGGTCGGGCCGGTCGGGATCCACGGCACGGTGACGCAGGTGAGCTGTCGTTGCAGCGACTTCAGCAGGGACATGAAGTCCCACACCGCGAAGACGTGGTGCTGCATGAAGGTGACCAGCGCCTCGTGGGTGTCCAGGTTGGCGTAGAGGGGGTGCTTGACCACGACGTCGCGCCGGTCGGTCACCGCCCGCTCCAGCCGCTCGATCCCCGGGTGCGTCTTACCCCAGTCGTACCGTGACATGTTCAGCCTCCCTGCTGGGCGCGGTCGCGCCAGATGACCGGGCAGTAGTCGGGGTCCGCGTAGTCGGGCCGCCCGTCGTGGGTGCGGCGGACCAGCACGTCGTGGTTGTACGAGGCGAGGGTGCCGTCGGAGAGCGGGTACGCCCGCCAGGTGTTGTCGCCGTCCTGCAGGTGCAGCGAGATCGCCTGCCGGGGGCGTCCGCTGACATTGGGACCGCTGCCGTGGTAGATGCGGCAGTGGTGGAAACTCATGTGCCCCTTGGGAATCACCATGGGGATCTTGCGGATCTCCGCGCCGTTGTACGCGGCGTTCTCGGCCAGCATCTCCTCCAGCTGGCCGCGGTCCCGGTCGGCGAAGTGCCGCACCACGGTGTCGTCGGCGCCGATCTCCCGCCACCGGTGCGAGCCGTCGACCATGGTGATCGTGCCCATCTCCTCCCCGCAGTCGTGGAAGGGGATGAACGCGGTGAGCATCGTGTCCGACGACGAGGACGCCCAGTAGTGCTTGTCGAAGTGCCAGGGCACGATGTTGCTCGGCTCGCCGGAGATCGGCGGCTTGTAGATCAGCGTGGACTGGAAGACGCGAATCTCGTCGGCCTGGGCGAGCCGGGCGGCGACCGCGCCGATCAGCGGCTTGCGCAGGATCGCGCCGAGCCCGTCGTGCTCGTGGTGGACGTAGTCGTTGTGCCGCTGCACCGACCCCTTGGACGGCTCCCAGTAGGCGAGCTTCGGCGGCCGGACCGGCAGCCGACGGTCCCGTTCGCCGTCGTAGTAGCGCTGGGTGGCCGCGGCGAGGGCGTCCACCTCGTCGTCGGTGAACAGCTTCCCCGACAGGTACCAGCCGTGCTCGGCGTAGTGCCGCACATCGTCGTCGGACGGGAGCAGCGCCTGCTCCTCGGCGGTCAGCGTCGGTTCGTACCCGGTCGCGGTCATGCCCCCACCCCCTGTGGTGTGGCCGCCACCGCGGCCAGCTCCCGCTCCTTGGCCTCGTAGAGCGCCTTGATGTTGCCGCTGCCGAAGCCCCGTGCGCCGCGCCGCTCGATCAGCTCCAGAAAGAGCGTGCGGCGCACGTGCATCGACTCGGCGAAGATCTGCAACAGCTGACCGTCGTGGTCGGAGTCGACCAGGACGCCCAGCTCGCGCAGCCGGTCCAGGGGCGCGTCCACCGGGCCGACCCGTGCCTCCAGGGCGTCGTAGTAGCTGCCGGGGGTGCCGGCGAACCGCACCCCACGCCGGCCCAACTCCTCCACGGCGGCGACGATGTCGTCGGTCCGCAGCCCCAGGTGCTGCACCCCACCGCCGGCGTGCTGGTCGAGGAACGCGTCGATCTGGCCCGGACGGCGGGCCCGATCCGGTTCCAGCAGCACCACGGTGACCCGCCCGGACGGGCTCTGCACCACCTTGGAGTTCATCCCCTGCCCGTCGACCTCGATGTACTCCTCGAAGATCTGCGTGAAGTCGAACAGCCGCTCGAAGTGCCGGACCGTCTCGTCGAGCTGCCCCGGTTGCACGCAGACCGCCAGGTGGTCGACCTCGGCGAGCACCGGCGGATGACGGTACATCGTGGCCGGTCCGGGTGTGATCGCGCCGGGCAGGAAGTCGCCCCCCTCGCCGCTGCGCTGCACCAGGCGGTGCCGCACGTCGGCGAAGCCGTCCACCTCGGCGGTCACCACCTCGGCGTCCGCGCCGGTGCGGGTGGTCGGCGGCGTCACCCCGGTCGCACCCCGGGCCAGCAGCTCGGCGTACGCGGCCGCGACGTCGTCGACCTCGACGGCGACCACCGCGATGCCGTCGCCGTGCCGCTGCACGTACCGCGCCGCCGGATGCTCGGCGCTCAAACCGGAGGTGAGCACCAGCCGGATGTCACCGTGGCAGAGCAGCAGCGAACGCTGCCCCTCCAGCCCGGTCTCCGGGCCACCCTGCCCGCACACCTGGAAGCCGACGGCGGTGCTGAAATAGAAGGCCGCCTGCCGGGCGTCCCCCACGTAGAGTTCGATGTGGTCGATACCACGGATGTCCATGTCCCCTGAAACCCTTCCCACGGTTCCCCCCGTGTTGCCGTCCGGGCGCCCCGCCCGGGATGCCGCGTCGATCACCCCCTCGGCTCGGCGACCCGCGCGAGCAGCAGGCTCACGTTCTGGCCGCCGAACCCGAACGAGTTGGTCACCGCGTACTCCGGGTCGGCCTTGCGGGGCGCGCCACGGATGTGGTCCGCCGGGCAGGCCGGGTCCGGGTCGTCGAGGTGGTACGTCGGTGGCAGCAGCCCCCGACCGAGCGCCAGCGCGGTGGCCGCCGCCTCCAGCACCCCGGAGGCGCCGAGCAGGTGGCCGGTGAGCGCCTTGGTGGAGCTGACCGGCACGCCACCGGCACCGAAGACGTCGGCGAGGGCCGTAGTCTCCGCGATGTCGCCGAGCTTCGTACCGGTGCCGTGCGCGTTGACGTAGCCGACCGCCGCGGCGGGCACGCCCGCGCTGCGTAGCGCGCGCCGGATGCACGCCGCCGCGCCGGCGCCGTCCGGGCGCGGCGCCGTCGGGTGGTACGCGTCGGTGGTCGCCCCGAACCCGGCCACCTCGGCGTACCCGGTGACGCCACGCGCCTCGGCGTGCTCGGCGCGTTCGAGGACCAGCAACGCGGCACCCTCGGCCAGCACGAACCCGCTGCGCGAGGTGTCGAACGGCCGGCTCGCGCGAGCCGGATCGGCGCCGGCGCGGGCCAGCGCCCGCGCGTTGCCGAACGTGTCGGCGAAGGTCGGGAACAGCGGCGCCTCGCTGGCCCCGCAGAGCACCACGTCGGCCTCCCCGGTGGCGATCAGCCGCACCGCGTCGGCGACCGCCTGCGCACCGGACGCGCAGGCGGTGCCGACCGACGAGCTGTAGCCCCGGATGCCGTGCGCGATGGCGATCCGCGCCGCCGGCATGTTCGGCAGGATGCCGGTGAGCAGGTACGGGCTGACCGCCGCGCGCCCCCGGGCCGCGCGGGCCAGCACCTGCGCCTCCAGGGTGGCCATCCCGCCGACCCCACCGACGATCACCCCGATCCGCTCGGGGTCGACGTCGCGGCCCACCTCGATGCCCGCGTCGGCGAGCGCGTCGGCGGCGGCGAGCAACGCGAGCACCACGATCCGGTCCAGCACCCGGGTCTCCGGCCCGGACGCGACGGTGCGCGGGTCGATGTCGGGCAGCAGGCCGGCGACCTCCAACGAGTCCCGTGCCGGATGCCCCTCGGGCGGGCGGGTCAGCCCGGACCGGCCGGTGGTCAGCGCGTCGAAGGTCTCCTCGACGCCCCGACCGGCCGGCGTGAACAGACCCATCCCGGTGATCAGGGCGGTCACGACGACGCTCCGGTTCGCCCGCTCACCACGACGCTCCGGTTCGCCCGCTCACCACGACGCTCCGGTTCGCCCGCTCACGACGACGCCTCGGTGAGGTAGCGCTCGCGCAGGGCGACCTTGCGGACCTTACCGGTCACGGTGACCGGGATGTCGGCGGAGCGTACCGGCACCACCCGACGCAGCGTCGCGCCGACGTCCGGGCCGAGCGCGGCACGGACCCGTTCGGTGCGGTCCTCGCCCTCGTCGGCGCCGGCGGTCAGCTCCAGCAACACGTCGGTGACCACCCGGCCGGCCTCGGCGACGATCACCACCGTGCAGTCGGTGACGTCCGGGCAGGCCGCGAGGATCCGCTCCTCGGACAGCGCCGTGTAGTACCGCCGCCCGTCGCCGGCGTCGACCGAGTCCACCGCCCGGTCCAGGTGGTAGTAGCGGCCGTCGGCGTCGGCGCGGACCAGATCGCCGGTGAGATACCAGCCGCGCTGACGGAACCGGTAGGTGGTGGCCAAGTCGTTCCAGTAGCCGCGGAACAACGACGGCGAGTCGATGCCCAGGAAACCCACCTCGCCGACCGGCACCGGCTCACCGTCGGCGTCGAGCACCGCGACCCGGGTGAACTCGTACGGCCGGCCGATGCAGCGGCCGTACCGGTCGGTGTCGGCGCGGTGGGTGATGTGGAACATCGAGTGCCCCATCTCGCTGGAACCCAGCCCGTCGATGAAGACCGAACCGGGCACCCGCACCACCCCGTCGCGGGTGACGGTGTCCCGGGAGCCGACCGCGACCAGGCGACGGATGTGCGGTTCGTGCGAGGCGTCGCCGGTGTTGAACCACAGCCGCACCGAGTCCAGGTCGTACCCGGACAGGTCGAAGCGGGCCAGCTCGGCCCAGGTGACCGAGAAGCCGAACACCCCGTCCGGGCGCCACCGCTGGATCGCGTCGAGCACCCGCTCGCCGCCCTGCTCGGACAGCAGGTACATCTGCGCCCGGTTGCCCAGCGCCTGGTTGACCATCAGCACGGTGGCGGTGTGCGGGGCGGGCAGCGCGTTGAGGATGCGGCTGGTGCCCTGCGCCTGCGGCATGGTGAGCAGGTGCCGGGTGGCGGCGAAGAGACTGGCGTGCGAGTGCAGCACCGCCTTGGGCACGCCGGTGGTCCCGGAGGTGTGGGTGATGACGATCGGGTCGTCGGGGTGGTGCCGGTAGTGCGCCGGCGCGGCGGCCGGGTCGCCCGCGCCGGCCTGGGCCGGGGTGCCGAGCAGCGGTACGCCGAGGTCGTGCCCGGCCAGCAGCGCGGTGTGCGCGTCGTCGGCGAGCACACCCACGCCCCGCAGCCGGCGGATGTACTCGGCGGCGATCTCCGGGCGCAGCCTGCCGTTCATCAGCGCCGGGATCGCGCCGAGCCGGGCCAGCGCCAGGAAGCTGAGCACCATGTCGGCGGCGGCGGTGGCCCACACGGCGACCGGGTCGCGCGGGCGTACCCCGCGTTCGTGCAGCCAGGCAGCACGGGCGGCGACCCGCTCGTCGAGCCCGCCCAGCGTGAGCGGCGCCTCGGCCGGGTGCCCGTCGACGGCGGTGTCGAAGGTCAACCCGGGTCCGTCCGGGTCGGCGCCGTGCGCCAGCACCCGGGCCAGCATGTTGCCCGCCCCCAGCTCGGTGTCGGCGGCCAACGCGCCGCGCAGTCCCCTTGTCCTCATGGTTGTGCTCCTCCACCCAGCAGCACCGCGACCGCCTCGGTGGGCGTGTCGGGCGCCTGTTCGATCAGGATCAGCAACACCTCGTCGGCGTCGCCGTCGTACCGCAGCAGGTCCGCCTCGGCGACGCCGTCGGCGTACGGGTCGCCGGTCGGGCTCAGGCAGACCACCGGACCGCGCAGCCCCCAGCGGGCCGCGATGTGCCCGGCGACGCTGTTGGGCACGGACTGGAAGAAGAACAGCGGCCCGACCCGCCCACCGGACTCGACGGTCTCCCGCACGTGCTCGGCGCTGACGAGATCGCCGCTGGCACTGACCAGCACGACCCCGGTCCGGGTCTGCGACGGCACCGGCCCCGTCCCGTACCGCCGCCGCAGACACCGCTCCGCGACAGCCACCACGACCGGAGCGAACCCCGAGAGAACGAACCCGGGAACCCCCGACACGTCCCCGTCCCCACCCTCCGGCCACCTAGCTCGAGCAAGCTCCTCCGCTCCCTCGCGCACTCCCTCCCGCGCCGATCTTGCGGTTTCTGCCGATGGTTCACGTGTTTCGCCGGATTCGTCGGGACAGAAAGTGCAAGATCGCGGGCTGTCGGTGGCGGTCACGGGGTGCCGACCAGCAAGGCCGTGTTGGCGCCGCCGAAGGCGGCGTTCAGCGTCAGGGCGTGCGTCGCCGTCGCGCGTCGCGGGTGTTCGAGGATGACGTTGAGGGGGCACGCCTCGTCGGGGCCCGCCCAGCCGGCGTTGACCGGCAGCTCCCCGTGTCGCAGCGCCAGGGCCGTGACCACCAGTTCGAGCAGCCCGGACGCCTCCAACGCGTGCCCGTGCAGCGCCTTCGTGGAGCTGATCGGCACCTGCCCGGCGTACCCGTCGAGGGCCTGCCGCAACGCCGCCGCCTCGGCGGCGTCGCTCTGCGCGGTGCCGGTGGCGTTGGCGTTGACGTACCCGACGGCTTGCGGTGGCAGACCGGCCCGGCGCAACGCCGCGCCGATCGCGCGGGCCAGCCCGGCGCCGGTCGGGTCCGGTTGGCACGGGTGGAACGCGTCCCCGGCGCGCCCCCAGCCCGCCACGGTCGCCACCGGCTCGACGCCGCGCCGAGTCTCCGCGCGGGATTCGAGGACCACGGCGGCCACCCCGTCGCCGAGCAGCAGACCACGGCGGCGGGTGCTGAACGGGCGGACCACCCCGTCGTCGGCGAGCGCCCTCCCGGCGTCGAAGAGCGCGAACTGGTCCGGCTCCACCAGGTAGCCGGCGGCCACCACCACCCGGTCGACGTCACCCCTGGTGATCAGGGTGGCGGCGTCGGCGACCGCCGTGCTCGCCGACACGCAGGCGCTGGTGTAGACCCGGATACGACCACTCAGTCCACACCGGACGGCCAGCTGGTCGGCGAGCGCCGAGGCGGCGGGGCCGCCGTGCACCGCGAGCAGCAGCGCGCACCCGGTCCGCCGGGCGGCATCCAGGCCGGCCACCCGGCAGGCCGCGTCGATCGCGGCGGCCAGCTCGTCGGCGAGCGTACCGGCGTCGGGCAGCGTGGCCGCCACGGTGACCCGGCGGGCGGTCGTGTCGAAGCGGCGGACCGGTCCGAAGGCCGGCGTGCCGGCCAGCTGCGCCTGCGCGCCACGGCCGAGGGCGCTGACCGCGTGTACGCCGGTGAGCTGGACGACGCGCGGCTCAGCCATCAGCGGGAGCGGTCAACGACGCCCGGAACACCGCCAGGGCGTCGTCGACGGTACGGATGCCGGCCAGGTCGTCGTCGGTGAGGTCGAGGCGCCGCTCGTAGCGCTGCTCGACGAGGTGTACCAGCCAGGCGAGTTCCATCGAGCCGATCCGGTCGGGCACCTCGGCGGCCGGTTTCGCGGTGAGTTCGGCGAGCATCGTCAGCAGGTCAGCTCGCCCCAGATCGGGCTGACCGGTCATCAGGCGTGGTCGCTCGTCGCCTCGGCGACGCGGCCGGCGACCATGGTGGTGAACTCACCGACCGTCATCAGCGCCAGCTTCTCCGACTCGTCGTCGGCGAAGGTCACGCCGTAGCGGTCCTCGACGCGGACGGACAGGTCGGCCAGGGCGAGCGACTCCAGGTCGACGCCGGACGGGCCGAGTGTGGTGTCGTCGTCGATCCCCTCGACGTCGTAGTTCATGTCGGCGAGCTGCTCGACGACGAAGGCACGGACCTCGGCTCTCATGGTTACCCTCTCTGGGTGGTCCAGCTGACGGTGCCCGGTCGGGACGCCGTGTACGTGTGGGTCGGCCGGGACGCCGGCGGTCCGCCGGATCCGGCCGTCTCGCTGCTGCGGCGGGCGGGCAGCGCGCTGCTCGGTCGCGCCGGGAACGAGCTGGTGCTGACGCACGACGCCGGTGGGAGGCCGGTCGTCCGGGTCGACGAGCGGGTGAACCTGCCGGTCAGCGTCAGCCGCTGCCCCGGAATCGTGGTGGTCGCCGTCCGCCTCGCCGGCCCGGTCGGGGTGGACGTGGAGCGGATCCGCCCGGTGCCCGCTCTCGCGCTGGCCGGCCGCTGGTTTGCCGCGGCCGAGCTGACCTGGCTGGCCGGGCGGCCCGAGGCCGAACGAGGGGTTGACTTCCTGCGGCTGTGGACGGCGAAGGAGGCGGTCGGCAAGGCGCTCGGGCTCGGGTTGCGAGACGGCGGGCTGCGCCGGCTGATGCCCCCGCCCGGGCTGCCGCTGCGGCCCGTGCCGGGCGACGAGACACTGTGGGTCGGGCATCCGGAGCTGGGTGGGGATCTCGTCGCAGCGGTCGCGGTGCGCGCGGGGACGCAGGTCGACGTCGAGGTGGTGCAGGGGGCCGGTCACGGCGTGGCCGCCGACCGCAGCGCGTCGGTCGAGCGGACCAGCTTGCCGGTGGTGGTGCGGGGCAACTGGTCGAGCAGCCGCAGCACGCGGGGCCGTTTGTAGCCGGCCAACCGTTCGGCGAGAAGCTTGTCCAGAACCTCCTCGGACAGCGGGCCGTCGGGTTGCACGTACGCGGTGATGCCGTCGTCCCAGACCACCACCGCGGCGGCCACCCCGGGCAGCTCGGCGACGGTGCTCTCCACCTCGGTCAGGTCGACCTTCAGGCCGCCGACGGACACCTGCGAGTCGAGTCGGCCGCGCACGGTGACCAGGCCGGTGACCTCATCGACCGTGCCGGCGTCGCGGGTGTGCAACCAGCCGTCCGCCCAGCGCGTCGGGTCGCTCGACCCCACGTACGGCGACGCCGGGCAGGAGACCCACAACTCACCACCGGACTCGCGGACCTCGATGCCGGGGGCCGGAGCGATCGACGGTCGGTGCGATCCGTGCAGGTCGGTGCCGATCACCCCGACCTCGGTCATCCCGTACATGTTGCCCAGCGGCACCCCGTACCGGTCGGTGAAGGCGTTGGTCACCGCGGCCGGCACCAGCTCGCCGCCGGTGGTCATCCGCCGAAGCTGGGGCAGCGGGCCGGCAGGCCGGGTGGAGGCGAGCAGTCCGATGTGGAACGGTACGCCCAGCACGGTGGCCGGCGTCGGTTCGGCGTCGATCGCGGCCAGCACGGCGTCCCCGCTGAGCCGCTGCGGCGGCACCAGCTCGACGCTGGCGTGCAGGCCGTAGAGCAGCCCGCCGACCAGGCCGAGTACGTGCACCATCGACGGCAGCAGGATGATCCGCTCGCCGGGCAGCGCCACCCCGTCGATGCGGGTGTAGCGGCGCACCTCGGCGACCAGGTCGGCGGCGGTGCGACCGATCACCTTGGACGGTCCGGTGGAGCCGGAGCTGAGCTGGATCACGGCGTGGCGGCTGACCGCCGGGCGGTCGGCGTACCGGGTGATGCTCTCGGTGACGTCGACGAAGACCTTCAACGCGCCGGCGCCGGTCCGCAACGGCGCGACCACCACCTGCGGGGTGAGCCGGACCAGCGCCCGGTCCACCTCGTGGTCGGTGAGCCGGTGGTCGAGCAGGATCGCCTGCGCGCCGGTGCGCCAGGTGGCCAGCAGGTTCACCACGTACGCCAGGGAGGGCGGCAACCGCAGCGCGGCGGCGCCGCCGGGGCGCAGTCCGGCAGCGGCGAGCCGGTCCTGCGCGGCGGTGACGAGCCGGTGCAGGGCGGCCCGGTCGATGGGTTCGGGTAGGCGCAGACAAATGTCGGTCGGGCGGCCGGCGAACAGGACTTCGTCCACCCATCCGGGGTGGACCACCGGAGGATCTTCTGCCGCCATCGCCCGTTCACCGCCCAGCCTGAAAGAGGGCAAATATGCCCAATGTGTACGCCTGTCGGGGTGCTGCGGGGAACCATACGACGCCCACAGGACCATTGCCAGATGCAAATGGCTGGATCAGAAGAGGCGGCCAGCCGGATTGCCGACGGCCCGTTCGGCGGGCAGGATCGGGCGGGTGACTTGGCGCAGCGTCACCGAGGCATGACGCCTCGTACAACCGTCGTGCGGCCCCAGCCGGACGGCCGATGGCGTCGCGGTCACCGGGTGAGGCCGACGAGGGCGGCCAGTCGCGCCACGCTGGCGGCCGCGTGGCCGCTGTGGGCGATCTCGGCGATGAGGGTACGGGCGGCAGGCCGGTAGCGGACCTCGGCGGGCGCGATGGTGTCCGCCTCGGCCAGAGCACGCCCGGCGGCGGTGAGGTCGCCGGCCTGACGGTAGGCGCGGGCGGCGTCGATGAGATGGGCGGCCCGATGTTCGGCGGGTAGCCGACGCCAGTCGTCGCGGCGGACGGCCTCCTCGTGCAGGCACACGGCCTGGGCGGCGTCGCCGACGTACAGGGCGCTGACAAAGCGGCCCAGTCGCACGGTGGCAGGGCCGAACGCGGTGTGGTGGGAGTCATCGGTGCCCGCACGCCGGTCGGCCAGCGCGGCGGCGTGGTCGATCAGGTCGCCGGCGCGGCGGCCGTCGCCGCAGCCGGCGGCGGCCATGGCGGCCTGGAGCAGCAGCGTTCCACGTACCCCGTCGTCTGCGGCGGTGCCCGCGGCGGCGACGGCCGCGGTGAGGGCGAGGCGGTCGCGGCCCAGAGCGCGCAGCGCCTGCGCCACAGCGATCGTGGCGGCGCCGGTGCGGATGGGGTCACCGGTGGCGGCGGCGACGGCCCGGTCCGCCGCCAGCCAGGCGAGGTCCGCCTCACCGAGCTTGACGAGCACCGAAGCGGTGATCCGGTACGCGGGCGCCAGCAGACTCGCCGTGGCGTGGGCGGCGTCGAGCAGGGCGGGCAGCGCTCGCAGCAGGTGGGCATAGTGGGCGTGCTGGTAGGTGAGCCAGGCGTGCGTGACATGCCGCCCCACCTCGTCGGCGGGCACGGCGCGGGCGGGTCGTTGGTGATAGTGGGCCAGGGCGGCGCGGACCGCGTCGACGCCGTCCAGGGTGGTCGCCGCCGACGACGGTGGTGGTGGTCTGCGGGGGTCGAGCAGTTCGGCCGGGTCGAGGCGCAGCACCCGGGCGATCTCCTGGACGACGGAGTAGCGGTCCAGATTGCGCACGCCGCGCTCGACCTTGTCGACCCAGCTCTTCGACTTGCCGAGCCGGTCGGCGAGCATCTGCTGGGTCATCCGGCGACGCACCCGCCAACGGGCCACCCGCCGCCCGACCGGCTCGTCCCGCTCCCGACCGGGCCGGGTCACCGACCCTGCCCCTGCGGCAGCGCCTGGGTGGCCCGCCCACAGTGGGGACACCACCTCGATTTCACCCGGAACGCCAACAACCCGAGCAGAAACCCGGGCACCAGCCCACCACACACCAACGCCACCACTTCGGAAGCCACGAGCACCTTCACCCCTCAAGCTCGCCATCGTGTCGACCTGCTCGTCTTGACGTGTCCAGTGGACTTCGCGCAGGAGGCCGCGAGGGCAGGTGCGCTCGGTGCCTATGAGTGCCCACGTGTGCCGCAGCCACCCGATGTCCGACCGAATCGCTACTGTTCGTGTGGCGGTCGCTACATACGAAGGAGGCGGGAGGGTGGCACCCAGCGGAGAGGCGTTGACGCGGTTGTTGGCCGAGGCGGGCTGGCAGCCGGAGCAATTCGCTCGACGCCTCAACGAGTGCGCCGAGCGGCACGGGCGGGCAGAGCGGCTGCACCTCAAGACGCCGTACAAGTGGAAAAAGGGCGACGTTCCGAGAGCGCCATGGCCGTCGTTGACCTCGGCGCTGCTGTCCGAACAGTTACAGCGGACGGTTGGTCTCGACGAGCTGGGTTGGCCGAGCGACGGTTTCGAGGCCGTTGCCGCTTCGGCCGGTCTTGACCTCCCTTGGTCCGCGAGCGGGGCCTTGCGGGCGGGCGAGGTGGTGAACGAACCTGAAGGGATGACGCACCGACGGATGTTCCTCACTCTGCTCGGTTCCGCACTGACATCACCGGCGCATGAGTGGCTGATCGCCCAACCACCGCAGAACATCGCATCGACTACCGGCCGGCCCGTGTCCGGCGACGTCGTGGACCACCTGGACGCGGTGACCGCCAGCCTGCGACGAATGGACGACCACCTCGGCAGCGGCCAGACCCTGGGCCTGGTCCGGAAGCACCTCAGCACGGTGGTCGAGGTGCTGCGCGAACGCAGCTACACCGACACCGTCGGTCGACGGCTGCACGGCACCGCCGGTGAACTGCTGCGCCTCGCCGGTTGGCTCTCCTTCGACGGCGGCTACCACACGCAGGCGCAACGGTTCTGGATCGCCGGCCTCTATCAGGCCAACGCGGCTGGTGATCGCGGCCTCGGCGCGAACATCCTCGGCTTCATGTCCTGCCAGGCCAAAGATCTCGGTCAGCTCCGTCAGGCCGTGACCCTCGCGGAGACCGCGCGAGCCAGCTACCCGGCAACGAGTCCCATGGTGGGGACGATCCTCGACCTGCGGGCCGCCGAGGCGTATGCCAACAACCGGTTGGTAAGCGACACCCGGCGGGCGCTCGACACCGCGTTCGACAGGTTCAGCGACAGCCGACCGGAGCACGGCGACCCCGACTGGTCCTACTGGATCAACGAGGCGCAGGCGCACGCGCAGGCCGGCTACTGCTTCGTCAAGCTCGAAGACTGGCCGCGCGCTCGTGATCACCTGCGGGCAGCCCTGCGGCTACAGAGCGACGAGTACACCCGCGAGGGAGCACTACGAAACGCGTTGCTCGCAACCACGTACGTCCGGCAGGAGCATCCCGAACTGGACAAGGCGCTCGCCCTCGGCGACCAAGCCGTGCAGACCCTGACCGGGCAGGTCACGTCCACGAGGTGCATCAAGCATGTCCGCAACCTGGTTGGCGCGCTGACGCCCTATCGGCGCACCCCCACTGTTCGCCGGTTCTGTCAGGACGCTCGGGACCTTATAGCCTCCTGAGCGGTGCGGGACGAGTTCGGGGCGTTGAGCGGTTCGCGCTAGGTCGGCTTGATGCTGGCGAGTTGGACGCGCAACTGAACCAGCCGGTACGCCTCGGCGAAGTCAACGGCGCGGAACCCCGACCGTCCGGCCGCCGCCGACGCGGGCCACGCCCGGCACCAGGACTGCGAGGTCGACCATGGACGGGCCGTGCAGGTCGACCTCGACGTCCAACGGCAGTATCCTCATGACTCTCAGACCCTACGCGCGTGCGGAAGGATGTCGACCGCGCGTGAGCAGATCGTGCTCATAGCCGGGTGGCCCGCGTCAGGCCAGCACCGGGGTCTGGGCGTGGATGTGGAAGCGCAGCGAACGGGCGTCGGTGAAGCACTCCCGCATCGGACGCACCAGGTCCCGGTGCTCGGCAGTGCGCTCCCAGTTCTCGAAATCGGCCAGGCTCGCCCACTCACTGGTGATCAGCCACTGCTCCGGGTCGGTCGACGAGCGACACACCTGGTCCACCAGGTGCCCCGGCACACCGTCGGCGACCAGGTGGCGCACCTGCTCGTACGCGGCGAGGAACTGCTCGGTGCGCGGCACCGGCACCCGCACCAGGAACACCACCCGAGCCCGCTGTTCGGTCATCACGTCTCCCCCCTCATCGGCGCGGCCCCGCGCAGGACCAGCGCGCTGTTGAAACCGTCGAAGCCCCGCGCGCAGACCAGCGCGAGCCGGCTGCGTGGCCGTCGGTGCTCGCGCAGGAAGTCCAGCTCGCACCCGCCGGCCACCTCGTCCGGGGCGGCGGACGCGGGCAGCGTGTCGTGCGCGAAGGCGAGCAGGGCGGTGGCGACGTCCAACGCCGACCCGCCCTGGTGCGCCCGCCCGGTCAACGGCTTCTGCGTCGTCACCGGAGGCTGCCGGTCGGCGAACACGGCACGCAGCGCCTCGGCCTCGCTGCGGTCGTAGCGGGGCACGCCGAGCGCGTCGGGCAACACCACGTCGATCCCGGCCGCCGCGACGCCGGCCCGGTCCAGGGCCAGCCGCATCGCCCGCGCGTACTGCCCCACGTCGCCCGCGCTGTCCGCCGTGGTGTGCGCAGCGTCGTGGGTGGAGCCCCACCCGCTCACCTCACCGTAGATCCGCGCGCCCCGCGACAGCGCGTGCCCCAACTCCTCCACCACGAACACCGCGCCCCCCTCGGCCGGCAGGTAGCCGCTGGCCGAGGTGTCGAACGGCCGGTACGCCCGCTGCGGGTCGTCGACGTCGCTGAGCAGCCCGGAGCGCAACTGGCAGGCCAGCGCGTACGGGCTCAACGGGCACTCGGTGGCCCCGGCGATCACCACCGGCGTGCCCCGGCGTACCGCCCGGGCGGCGTGCGCCAGGCTGTCCAACCCGCCGGCGGTCTCCGCGACCAGCACCCCGCTCGGCCCCTTGAACTGGTGGTGGATGGAGAGCTGCCCGACGCTGGCGGCGTAGAACCAGGCGATCGACTGGTACGCCCCGACGGTGCGCGACGAGCCGCCCCACAGCCGTTGCAGCTCCCGCTGACCGAACAGGTTGCCGCCCGACGAGCTGGCCAGGGTCACCGCGTACCCGTACGGGTCGGGGGCCCGGTCAGGCAGACCGGCGTCGGCCAACGCGAGCCGGGTGGCGGCGAACCCGAGGTGCGTCCACCGGTCGGTCTGCACGAGTTGCCGACTGTCGGCGTACGAGTCGGCGGTGAAGTCCGGCACCTGCCCGCCGTGGCGGGTCGGGTAGCCGGCCGGGTCGAACAGGGTGATCGGACCGGTGCGGCGGGTACCGGCCAGCACGGTGCGCCAGTGCTCGTCGGCGCCGACGCCGCTGGGGGCGACCACGCCGATGCCGGTCACCACCGCCCGGGCGGTCACGCCAGCGACCCGGCCAGCCGGCGGAACACCATCGCCGACTGGAAACCGCCGAACCCGCTGCCCACCGACAACGCCACGTCCACCGGGACCTCCCGCGCCTCGTTCGGCACGTAGTCCAGGTCGCACTCCGGGTCCCGGGTGCTCCAGTTGGCCGTCGGCGGCACCAGCCCGAACTCGATGGCCAGGGCGCAGGCGGCCATCTCGATCGACCCGATCGCGCCGAGCGAGTGCCCCACCATCGACTTGATCGAGCTGATCGGCACCCGGTACGCGGACTGGCCCAGCGCCCGCTTGAACGCGGCCGTCTCGTGCCGGTCGTTCTGCCTCGTGCCCGAGCCGTGCGCGCTGATGTAGGAGACCTGCTCGGGTGCGATCCGGCCCTGTCGCAGCGCGTCGGTGACGGCGAGGCCCATCTCCAGCCCGTCCGGGCGCAGCCCGGTCATGTGGTAGCCGTTGCTGCGGCTGGCGTAGCCGGCGACCTCGCAGTAGATGTGCGCGCCGCGCCGCCGGGCGCGCCCGGCCTCCTCCAGCACCAGCACGGCCGCGCCCTCGGCCAGCACGAACCCGTGCCGGTCGGCGTCGAAGGGGCGGGAGGCGTGCGCCGGATCGTCGTTGTCCGGGCTGGTCGCCCTGATCGCGTCGAACGAGGCGACGGTGACCGGTGAGATGGGCGAGTCGGCCGCGCCGGCCAGCACCACGTCCGCCTCACCGTCCACGATCAACTGGTGGGCGTAGCCGATGGCGTCGATGCCCGAGGTGCAGCCGGTGGAGACGACCTGCGCGGGGCCGTGCAGCCCGTGCCGGCACGCCACGTCCGCGGCCAGGCTGCTGGGCACCAGTGCCTGATACAGGTACGGTCCGCCGCGCGACGCGTCGACCAGCCACCGCTGGCCGTGGTCGCTGACGGTGACGTACTCCTGTTCCAGGGCCATCGTGCCGCCCACGGCCGTGCCGAGCACCACCCCGGCCCGGTCCCGCTCGGCGTCGGTGAGCACCAGCTGCGCGTCGGCGACCGCCTCCGCGGAGCAGGCCAGCGCGAACTGCACGTACCGGTCGGCGCGGTGCCGCTCCGCATCGGTGAGTCCGGCGGCGACCGGGTCGAAGTCACACTCGGCGGCGATCTGGGAGCGGAACGGCGACGGGTCGAAGAAGCTGATCCGCCGGGTGGCCGTACGCCCCTCGGTGATGGTCTTCCAGAAGCGGTCCCGGCTGGCGCCGCCGGGGGCGACCACCCCGACGCCGGTCACCACCGTACGGCGCCCGGTCATGATCCGCCCCGCTGTTCGGCCAGTTCGGTGTCGACGTGCCCCAGCTCCGGGCGGGGTGCCAGCGGACCCAGGTGGAAGACCACCTCGGCCGGCTCGACGCCGGTGTTGCGCAGCCGGTGTCGCACGTTGACCGGTACGAACAGCGCCTCGCCGGCGGCCAGCAGGGTCGGCTGGTCGTCCAGGTCGACGGTGATCGCGCCGCGGGACACGTACAGGAACTCCTCGCTGTACGGGTGGTAGTGCTCGGCGATGCGCTCCCCCGGGGCGAGCGTCGCCACCCCGAGGAAACCGGAGGTGCTGCCGACGGTGCGGGGGCCGAGCAGCACCCGCAGCTCACCACCGCGCCGACGGTCGGCGGGTACGTCCTGCGCGGCGATCGGCCTGGTGCTCACGTCACTCATCGCCGGCCTCCGTCGACTCGTCGCCGGCCGTCGGGCCGTCCTGCTCGGCGCGCTCCCGGGCGATCCGCTCCACCCGGTCCTTGATCACCGCGAGTTGGATGACGCTGTTGGTGTTGATCCGTTCGGTCATGGCGGCGTTGTCCACCGGCGCGGTCGGCTTCATCGCGAAGTCCTGGGTCCACGTCATGCGGGTGCCGCCGGAGTCCTCCGTGTAGCGCCAGTGGATCCGCATGTACTCGAACGGCCCGGTCTCCACGCGGTGCGCCCGCACCTGGCGGCTCACCGGGTCGACGGTGCGTTCGCTGACCCAGCTCCACGCCACCCCGTTCTCGTCGGGGTACATGGTCAGCCGGAACCGCACGGTGTGGCCGTCGCGGTGCAGGATCTCCACCACCGCGTACTCGGTGAACAGCTCGGTCCAGTTCGCCACGTCGTTGGTGACCTCCCACACCAGCGGCAGCGGCGCGTCGATGAACACGCCGTTCTCGGTGTGCCCGGGCGGGTCGGCGCGGCGGGCGACCAGGTCGGCGACCGCCGGGATGCTCAGCTGCCCGGCCTGCTCGGGGATCGCCACCTGCCACCGGTCGGCGACGACCGCGGACAACTCCAGCAGGGCCAGCGAGTCCATGCCCAGTTCCTCCAGCGACGCGGCGGGCGCCCGCGCCGCGACGTCGGCGTCGAGTCCGCAGTGCGCCACCAGGATGTCGGTGATCTCGGCGGTCAGCGGTCGACCATGGGTGACGGTCATCGGTTCCTCCGGTTGGGTACGTCGGGCTCCGCGGCGGGCGCGGGGC
>NZ_WBKR01000112.1 GCF_008868155.1 Micromonospora sp. ALFpr18c | reverse complement strand
CGCGGCCGGCGCCGCGCCGGCCGCGGCCCCACCCGGCAGCCCGCCCAGCGCGGTGACCCTGCGCGACAGCCGGGACAGCATCACGCTGCGGTGGACGTACCCGGCCGGCGGCGAGGGTCCGGTGGTCATCGCCGGCGGCCGGACCGGCCAGGACCGCAACGTCTTCGCGACCCTGCCCGCCGGCACCACCACCTACGTCATCTACGCGCTCAACCGCACCAACGACTACTGCTTCACAGTGGCCGTCGTCTGGTCCACCGACACCGTGGCCAGCTCGGAGCAGGTCTGCACGCGCCGCCGCTGACCGGCGTCCGTCAGCGAGGGTCGTCACCGTCCCCGGCCGGCAGCGCCGGCAGCAGCAGGCACACCCGCAACCCCGGTCGCTGGCCGTCCGCGTCGGTCAGGGTGATGCCGCCGCCGGCGCGGCGTACCAGCTCACGCACGATGGCCAGGCCGAGACCGGCACCTCCGTCGTCGCGGGCCCGGCCGTCGTCGAGCCGGGTGAACCGGTCGAAGACCCGCTCCCGGTCGATCACCGGGATGCCCGGGCCGTCGTCGGTCACCGTCACCAGGTGGTACGCACCGGAGGGGGCACCGCCCCGGCCGGTGCCGGCCGGCGGCGTCGTCTCGGCCGCGAGCAGGACGCTGCCGCGCGCGTGCCGGACCGCGTTGTCGACCAGATTGGCCACCACGCGGCGCAACTCGTCGACGTTGCCGAGCGTCCAGAGCAGGCCGGTCGGCGGCAGCACGCGCACGGGCGGCGACGGATAGCGGGCGGCGACCTCGGTCAGCAACCCGCCCAGTTCCACCGGGCCGGTGCCGCGGGCCTGCGGCGCCTCGTCCAGACGGGCCAGCAGGAGCAGGTCGTCGACCAGGCGACTCAGCCGCTCGGTGTCGGCGAGCAGGTTCCCGGTCACCGTCGTCCAGTCGGTCCGGTCGGCGAGCCGCTGGGCCACCTCCAGCTCGGTCCGGATGTTCGTCAGCGGGCTGCGCAGCTCGTGCGCCGCGTCGGAGACGAACGCCCGCTGCCGCGCCCGGGCGGACTCCAACCGGGCCAGCATGCCGTTGAGGGTGACCGCCAGCCGGTGGATCTCGTCGGCCGAGGCGGGCACCGGCAGTCGACCGGTCCCGGCCCGTCCGGTGATCTCCTCGGCTCCCCGGCGCAGCGCCTCCACCGGCCGCAGCGTCGCGCCCACCACCCGCCACGCCACCCCGGCGAGCACCGCCACCAGCAGCGGGAACGCCACCAGCAGGATGACCCGGACCACGTGTGTGCTGTGCCGCACGTCGGCCATCGAACGGGCCACCAGCACGGTCAGCGGATCGGCGGCCGTACCGGCGGGCACGGTGACCACCCGGACCGGCCCGGCCAGCCCGACCCGTTCCGCCGGCACCTCCAGCCGTTGCCGGCGGCCCGGGTCCAGTCGCTGCGGCCGGACCATCGGCACCAGCCGGTCCGCGTCGATGGAGGCGGCCCGGATGCGTCCCTGCGCGTCGATGACCTGGACGCGGACCTGCCCGCCGGCCACCGGCAGCGGATCGGGCAGCGCGTCCTCGGCGGCGAGCAGCGCGACCGCGTCGGCGGTCCGGAACGCCTCGGTGTCGACGGTCCGTTGCAGCACGAAGCCGAGCGCGCCGAGCAGCACCACCCCGCCGAGCGCCAACCCGACCGCGAGGCCGAACACCCCGATCGCCATGAGCCGCCCCCGCAGCCCCAGCACCGGCAGCCGACCCCGCCACGGCCGGCCGGCGCCGGTCATGTCGCCAGCCGGTAACCGGCGCCCCGCACCGTCTCCAGCCGGTCCCGGCCGAGCTTGCGGCGCAGGTAGCCGACGTAGACCTCGACGGCGTTCGGCGCGGTCTCGACGCTGGCGTCCCAGACGTGGTCCAACAGCTCGATCTTGGAGACCACCTGGCCGGGTCGGCGCATCAGGTAGTCCAGCAACGCGTACTCCCGCGCGGTCAGCGTCACCTCGGCGTCAGCCCGGGTGACCCGCCGCCGCGCCGGGTCCAGCCGCAGATCGCCGACCGCGAGCACCGTCGGGCGTTCCGGGGCACCCCGGCGCAGCAACGCCCGCAGGCGAGCCAGCAGCACGACGTACGAGAAGGGCTTGGTCAGGTAGTCGTCGGCGCCGCAGTCCAGGCCGTCGGCCTGGTCGTACTCGCCGTCCTTGGCGGACAGCATCAGCACCGGCAGCCAGTGCTGCTCCGCCCGCAGCCGCCGGACCAGCTCGTAGCCGGAGAGGCCGGGCAGCATCACGTCGAGGATCATCGCGTCGTACCCGCCGTGCCGGGCGGCGTCCAGGCCGGCCGGGCCGGTCGCCGCGACATCCACCGCGAACCCCTCCGCCTGCAACCCGCGTTGCAGGGCAGCCGCCAACCGGGCCTCGTCCTCCACCACCAGCAACCGCACGGCTCAAGGGTGCCACCCGGGTCAATGACCACGGATCCGCGTCCTCAGCACGTTCACAGCCTCGACCGGGCAGGATGATGCGCAGGAGGTGCCACCATGTCCGTTCTGAGAAGCCGTCCCGTCCTGCGCTGGCTGGTTCCGGCGACCGCCGCCGTGGCCGTCATCGGCGGCGGCGCGGCCATCGGCACGTTCGCCGCCGAGGCCGAACCGAGCCTGCCGCCGCGTACCGCCGCCCAGCTCCTGGTCGATCTGCAGACCTCCCGGCTGGAGGGGTTGTCCGGCACCGTCGTGCAGCGCGCCGACCTCGGCCTGCCGCCACTTCTCGGCCTGGCCGGCGGCAACGACGCCACCACCCTGCTGACCGGTACGCACACGCTGCGGGTCTGGTACTCGGGGCCGGAGCGGCAACGGGTCGCGCTGCTGGACACCCTGGGCGAGCGGGACGTGGTCCGCAACGGTCGGGACCTGTGGACGTGGCAGAGCCGATCCAACACCGCCAGCCACCGCACGCTGGGCGACGACGCCGCCGAGAAGCGGGCCCCGGAGGCGGGAACGAACCTGCCGGCCACCCCGCAGGAGGCCGCCGACCTGGCGTTGGGCGCGATCAACCCCAGCACCGAGGTCAGCGTTGGCCGGTCGGCCACCGTCGCCGGCCGGGACGCGTACGAGCTGGTGCTCCAGCCGCGCGACCGCGACTCGCTGGTGCACCAGCTGCGGATCGCCATCGACGCCAGGCAGCACGTGCCGCTGCGCTTCGAGGTGCTCGCCAAGGGCAGCGACCAGCCGGCCTTCGAGGTGGCGTTCACGCAGGTCGACTACCGGCGTCCCGATGCCGACCAGTTCACGTTCAACCCGCCGCCCGGGGTGACCGTCAAGGAGGAGAGCGCCGAGCGGTCCGCCGCCGGTAAGCCCGAGCACGCCGCGCCGACCGGGGACCCGAAGGTACGCGCCGTCGGCTCCGGCTGGACCACCGTGCTGGTCGCCCGCGTCGACGGGGCGCTCGGCGGCAAGCCGGCCGACGCGAAGCCGGCCGGCGACGCACCCGACGTGTCGAAGCTGCTCGGCGGTCTGCCGGCGGTCAGCGGCGACTGGGGCAGCGGTCGGCTGCTCACCGGCAAGCTGTTCAGTGTGCTGCTCACCGACGACGGTCGGGTGCTCGCCGGAGCGGTCACGCCGGAGCGGCTCTACCAGGTCGCCCGCGGCTGATCTCCGCGGTGTTCGCGCCGGGTCGACCTGACGGTCGGCCCGGCGTTTCGCCGTGTGTGGGCCGCGCGTCGGCCCGTCCGGCTTGGTGAGTGCCCGCGGAACGCGCTATCTTCAACAATTCGAGGGCACAAAAAAGAACGGCCTAAAGCCGTTCCTGCAAAGGATTCTAATCTTTAGGGAGACGGCTTGTCAAGGCACTCCGGCGGTTCCGGTGAATTGCCGCTCGACGACGAGATCGGCCGCGAGCAGGAGTACGTCTCGATGCTCTACGACCGGCTGGACGGGCTGCGTGAGCAGGCCGCCAACCGGCTGACCGACGAGCTGCGCAGCACCGGCGGCACCCTGCAGGACCGCTCCCAGCGCGACAGCTCGGTAGCCATGTACGCCGACCAGGTCGAACAGTTCTCCGCCGTGGAGAACGGCCTTTGTTTCGGCCGGCTGGACGGCGACGACGACTCCCGCCGCTACATCGGCCGGATCGGCATCTTCGACACCAGCGGTGACTACGACCCGCTCCTGATGGACTGGCGGGCCCCCGCCGCCCGCCCGTTCTACCTCGCCACCGCCGCCAACCCGCAGGGCGTACGCCGCCGCCGGCACCTGCGGACCCGCCAGCGGAAGGTGACCGGGCTCAACGACGAGGTGCTCGACATCGACACCGCCTCCCCCGGCGCGCACGAGGAGCTGACCGGTGAGGCGTCCCTGCTCGCCGCCCTCAACGCCGGGCGCACCGGGCGGATGCGCGACATCGTCGAGACCATCCAGGCCGAGCAGGACGGGATCATCCGCGCCGACCTGCCGGGCGTGATGGTGGTCCAGGGCGGCCCCGGCACCGGCAAGACCGCGGTGGCGCTGCACCGGGCGGCGTACCTGCTCTACACGCACCGGCGGGAACTCTCCAGCCGCGGTGTGCTGCTGGTCGGTCCGAACGCGACCTTCCTGCGCTACATCTCCCAGGTGCTGCCGACGCTGGCCGAGACCGGCGTGCTGCTGCGTACCCAGGGTGATCTCTTCCCCGGGGTGAGCGCCCAACGGACCGAACCGGCCGCGACCGCCGCGCTCAAGGGTCGGGCCGTGCTGGCCGAGGTGCTGGCGTCGGCCGTACGGGACCGGCAGTGGGTGCCGGACGAGCCGCTGGAGATCGAGGTGGAGCGGGAAGCGCTGACCCTCGACCCGGAGACCGTGCGGGCCGCCCGTGACCGGGTACGCCGCACCGAGCGCCCGCACAACCTGGCCCGGGCGCTGTTCGACGTGGAGATCGTGCACGCGCTCGCCGACCAGGTCGCCGAACGTATCGGCGCGGACCCGCTGGGCGGGGACAACCTGCTCGACGAGGCCGACCGGGCCGAGATCCGCCGGGAACTGCGCGACGAACCCGAGGTGAAGGCCACCCTCGACCGGCTGTGGCCGGTGCTCACCCCGCAGCGCCTGCTCGCCGACCTGTACGCCGACCCGGACCGGATCGCGGCCGCCGCGCCGATGCTCACCGATGACGAGCGGGCGCTGCTGCACCGTGAGCCGGGTGGTTGGACGCCGGCCGACGTACCGCTGCTGGACGAGGCCGCCGAACTGCTCGGCGAGGACGAGCGGGCCGCCGCCGCCCGTCGCGACCGGATCCGCCGGATGGAACGCGAGTACGCCGAGGGCGTCCTCGAAATCGCCCGCGGTTCCCGCTCGATCGACGTCGAGGACGAGGCCGAAGGTGGCGAGATCCTCGGCGTGACCGACCTGATCGACGCCGACCGGCTGCTGGAACGGCAGGAGGAGGCCGACCGGCTCACCACCGCGCAGCGTGCCGCCGCCGACCGGAAGTGGGCGTTCGGCCACGTCATCGTGGACGAGGCGCAGGAGCTGTCGCCGATGGCGTGGCGGCTGCTGATGCGCCGCTGCCCGAGCCGCTCGATGACCATCGTCGGGGACGTCGCGCAGACCGGCGCGCTCAGCGGCACCCCGTCCTGGGCGGAGGCCCTCGCGCCGTACGTGGCGCAGCGGTGGCGGCTGACCGAGCTGACGGTCAGCTACCGCACCCCGGCCGAGATCATGGCGGTCGCCGCCGACGTGCTGGCGGAGATCGACCCGGGGCTGCGGCCGCCGCGCTCGGTGCGGGAGAGCGGCGTACCCCCGTGGGACCGTGCGGTGCCCGACGGGCAGTTGGCGGCGGAGTTGGTGGCGGCGGCCACCCGGGAGGCCGCCGGGCTGGCCGAGGGTCGGCTGGGCGTGATCGTGCCGGCCGGCCGGGTGGACGAGTTGGGCGCCGCGCTGACCGCCGCGCTGCCGGAGGCCGCCGTGGGCGAGCATCCGGAGTTGGAGAGCAGGGTGGTCGTGCTGACCGTCGCGCAGGCCAAGGGTCTGGAGTTCGACTCGGTGCTGGTCGTCGACCCGGACCGGATGGTCGCCGAGTCCCCGAGAGGCCGCAGCGACCTGTACGTGGCGCTGACCCGCGCCACCCAACGCCTGGGCATCCTGCGCCCCCAAACCCAACCCTAACCCCGGCCCTGACCCGGACTCAGCAGTCGATCATGAGGTTGACGTGGAGTGTGATCTCCGATCGCCACGTCAACCTCATGATCACGCGGGGAGGGCGCCGGGGTGGTCAGTCGGTGGCGCGGTCTCGGATGGACTTGGCTGGTTCCGGTGCGGAGGTGGACTGGTCGCTGGTGCCTCCACCCGTCGGGGTGCTCAGACCGCCGGTGGTGGCGTCGCCGGTCGTGGTCGGTGCGACCTTGCCCGGGTGCCGCTCCGGCTGCCGGGCCACCCGCCGCACACTCGCCGGGCCGGCCGTGCCACCGGTCGTGGTCACCGCGCCCTGACCGCCGACGGGGCCGCCGTCGCGCAGCACCTGCGGGTCGATCCGCTCGCGTGCCGGGTCGAACGAGTCGTCACGTTGATTCTGGCTCTCCACATCGGTGCGGGGCACCGTCACCTCATCGAGGGCACCCTCGCCGTACACGCCGCCGGCGATCCGGTTCTCCGCCCGGCGGGCGGCTTCCTGCCGCATGTCGTCCTCACGCACGTCCATCACCTCGCAGAAGCTGTGGAACTGACTGCGTGCCCGGCCACCGGCCGACCAAACCCGCGCCGGCCGGGAGGTCGTCCACCCCGGTTCACCGTCGCGCCGCCCGCTGGCCGCCTGCCCGCCGCCGAAGCTGTCCATGCTGGCCGGCGACCGGTGGGAGACGCCCGCCGGCAGGAGGGGAAGACAGCGTGCGCACAGTACGCCGTACCGCCGTCGCGGCCCTGGTGGCCGCGACGGTGACGACTGGGCTCGCGGTGCCCGCCCAGGCGAAGCCGCGACCGGACCGGACATTCGACGTGCAGGCCCACCGCGGCGGCCTCGGACTGCGGGTGGAGAACACCCTTGCCTCCTTCGGCAACGCCCTCCAACTCGGGGTGAGCACCCTCGAGCTGGACGTGCAGATCACCGAGGACGGCCAGGCCGTCGTCACCCACGACCGCAAGATCAGCGGCGCCAAGTGCGTCGACACCGCCCCCGTGACCGTGGGCGACCCGGAGTACCCGTACGTCGGGAAGTACATCAACACGCTCACGCTGGCCCAGGTGCGCTCGCTGGACTGCGGGTCGAAGACCCTCGCCGACAAGCCCGGCCAGCTCGCCGTCCCGGGTGCCCGGATGCCGCTGCTGCGTGAGGTGTTCGCCCTGGTCAACCGCTACCAGGCGAAGGACGTGAAGCTCAACGTCGAAACCAAGGTGGAGGCCGGCGCGCCGACCGAGACCGCGCCCCGCGAGCAGTTCGTCCGGGTGACCGCGGCAGAGATCCGCGCCGCCGGGCTGCTGAAGCAGGTCACCATCCAGAGCTTCGACTGGGGCGCGCTGATGCGTATGCGCCAGGTCGAGCCGAAGCTGCCGTTGGTCGCCCTGACCAACTACGACTTCCTCCAGACCGGCCAGCCGGGCGCCTCGCCGTGGCTGGGTGGGCTGGACATCGACGACTTCGGCGGTGACCCGATCAAGGCGATCCGCAGCTTCGGCGCCAGCGCCTTCTCACCGGTGCACGGCATGCCGCAGAACGGCACAGTCACCGACCCCGGCTACAAGCCGTACGTCACCAAGGAGATGGTCGCCCAGGCACACCGCTACGGGATCAAGGTGATTCCGTGGACGGTCGACGACCTGCCGACCATGGCCAAGCTGATCGACGACGGCGTGGACGGCATGATCACCGACTACCCGGACCGGCTGCGCGGTCTGCTGGCGCAGCGCGGTTACCGGCTGCCGAAGGCGTACGCCGCGCCGTTCGACATCCAGGCGCACCGCGGCGGTCGGGCCACCCGCCCGGAGAACACGCTGCCGGCGTTCGCGAACGCGCTCGCCAACCGGGCCATCTCCACGCTGGAACTGGACACCGGCGTGACCGCCGACGGGCAGCTCGTGGTGCTGCACGACCGCACCGTCAACGGGTCGCACTGCGTCGACACCGCCCCGGTACGCCCCGGCGACCGGACGTTCCCGTACGTGGGCAAGCCGGTGCACGAGCTGACCCTGGCGCAGCTCAAGACCGTCGACTGCGGCACGAAGACGCTGCCCGAACTGCCCGCGCAGGTGCCCGCCCCGGGTGCCCGGATCCCGACCCTGGACGAGGTCTTCGCCCTGGTGAAGGCGAGTGGCCGCAGCGACATCGGGATGAACATCGAGACGAAGATCAGCCCGGTGGTGAACGACACCGAGCCGTACCGCAGCTTCACCCGCAAGCTCGTCGACGCGATCCAGCGGGCCGGCTTCACCAGCCGGGCCACCATCCAGTCGTTCGACTGGCGCACCATCACGTACGCCCGGCAGCTCGACCGGCGGATCGGTACGGTCGGCCTGGTCTGGCAGTACGGTCCAGCCGAGTGCGCCACCCTCGCCGACGAGTGCTCCCTGGAGGCGGTGTACGGCAACCCGTCGGTGAAGAGCCCGTGGACCGGTGGGCTGGACTGGTGGAAGTACCAGGACCTGGGCAAGCTGACCCGGGCCGCCGGCGCGGGCACGGTGTCGGCCAACTGGCAGGTGCACGACCCGAAGCAGGGCACGGTCGCCTCGGCCGACTGGTACCTGCGGGAGAACCCGGCGTACTTCCACGGACCGGACGTGCGGACCCTTCAGACGCGCTACGACCTGAAGGTGATCCCGTACACCGTCGATGACGCGACGGTGATGCAGCGGGTCATCGACCTCGGTGTGGACGGCATCATCACCGACGACCCGGACCTCCTGGTGAGCGTGGCGATCCGCAACGGCCTGCGCTGACGCGCCGACCCGACCGCCGGCCGGACAGATTTTCGGCCGGCGGTCGGTGTTACCTGCTCAGCGGCCTCGGGTAGTCGGGGGGTGTCCCCGCCGTGAATGCGAACCGTGCCGTGGCCGAAACGCGGTAGCGGGGCGAGGGAATGCAGGTACGACTCATCGCATCCTGAGGAGGACCAGATGAGCACGCAGGCTGCTTCCACCCGGCCGATGAACCGGCCGATGAACGACCCGCAGAATCCGGCGATGATGCGGGACACGCAGCAGATGCCGGCCATGCGGGACGGGCACCGAGACCCGATGCCGTCGCCGGGTACGGAGACCAAGCAGGCGTTCCTGACGACGGAATTCTGGGTCTACGCCGCTGCGGTCGCGCTCGTGGTGATCTCCGCTTTCTGGAAGGGCACCACGGCCAACGGGCTGAACATCAACGACCCGAACCGTGCGTGGCTGTTCCTGACCATCCTGACCGGTGGTTACCTGGTCAGCCGTGGTCTGTCGAAGGCCGGCTCCGCGCGCCGGTCCGGCAAGGAACGGAACATGCGAGGGCGCTGACGCGTCGAGCGTGAACAGTGGCCTCCGGGAGACTTCTCCCGGAGGCCACTGCTGTCGCGTGTGGACTGCTTACTCGTCGCCGCCGAAGTCGCCGAAGTCGCCCTCGAACGCGTCCTCGATCATTTCCCCGGCGATCATGCCGCCGGCGACGCCGAGCGCAGCGCCGGCCACCATGCCGCCCATGCCGCCGTGCCCACGGCCGTGACCGTGGCCGTGGCCGTACTGCGAGCGCAGGCTGCCGTAGCGCGACGTGGTCTCGCGCAGCCAGCCGTCGACGACCTGCGCCCAGTCGACCCGGTCGACGTCAGCGTGCGAGACCTGGAACCGACCGAAGGCGTCGTGCCCGGCGCTGAGGAAACCGCCACGCTTGTCGCACTCCAGGATCACATCGACGCCGCGCTGGCTGGTCACGAAGGTCAGCTCGACCTCCCGGACCGTGCTCGCGTACTGCGGGGACGCGAAGAACTCGATCTCCTGGTAGAACGGCAGCGTCTGCTGGACACCCTGGATGCGACCCCGCTCCAGGTCGGCGTGCTTGAACCGGAAACCGAGGCGCTGGAACGCCTCCAGGATCCGCTCGTGCACCGGCAGCGGGTGCACCGCCACCTGGTCAAGGTCGCTCTTGTCGACCGCGCGGGCCACGGACAGCTCGGTACGCAGACCCATCGTCATGCCGTGCAGGCGCTGGCCGTACACGTCGGTGATCGGCGTCTCCCAGGGCACCGGCAGCCGGAACGGAATCGACAGCTGCTGCTTGGGGGCGAGCTCGAACGCGCCGCTGACGCCCATCCGGTGAAACTCCATGGTGCCCGCGTACTCGGTGTCGTGTCCCTCGACCTCGACGCGGGTGACCAGGCCGATCACCACCTGCTCGATGGCCGCCGGGGCGTCACCGCCGACGAGGTTGACCTGCCCGTCGAGGGTCAGGCCGGGCCGGGTGTTGGGGTTGGTCAGCACGGTGTCCACACTCGGACCGCCCACGCCGAACGCGCTCAACATCTTCTTGAAGACCATCGAAACTCCTGTGCGACGCCGACCGCTCCAGGCTGGAGTCGGACGTTGACTCGACCGGCACCCTATCCAGCACCCCTGTGAGGTGGCTGTGAAGCGCCGCGCCCCGCGTTCCGGCCCTTGATCGACTCGGGTTCCTGGAAACCGGGGCATCACCACGACCGGGACACCCCCGGTTCCAGCGAACCCGAGTCGATCAGCGTCGCAGATCCTCGATCGCCAGTTCGGCCGCATGGTCCGGGTCGCCGCCGGCCCGACTC
Source organism: Micromonospora sp. ALFpr18c (assembly GCF_008868155.1). Lineage (GTDB taxonomy): Bacteria > Actinomycetota > Actinomycetes > Mycobacteriales > Micromonosporaceae > Micromonospora. The sequence continues at coordinate 10,378 of NZ_WBKR01000112.1, read as the reverse complement.
AGCAGCCCGTCCGCGAACCAGTGGCCGGCGATGCCCGATCCGTCGGTGACGTCGAGGTACAGGCCGAGGTCGCAACGCTCCCCGAAGACGGTGACCTGCAGATCGGGGCGGCGACGATGGACGGCGTCGAGGAGCCGCCACACCGACTCGTCGCGCTGGCCACGGCACACCGGGTCACACTCGCGCAGCGCCTCGGCGACACCGGCCGCGGTGGGATCGAACCCGTCCAGCAGCGGCAGCAACGACGGGTCCGCCAGGTAGGCGGCGGCCTGGAAGGTGAACGTGTGCACCGCGTCCTGGGCGAGCAGCCCGCGTACCAGTGGAAGCGCCCGCACGTCCCGTCGCCGCGCCAGCCCTCGGGCGCCTTCCGCGCGTACCTCCGGGTCGACGTCGTGGGTGCGGTCCCACACTGCCCTCCGGACGGCGTCGCCGTCGGCGGTGCTCGCCCAGCCCAGACCGAAGGTGGCCCACTCCCGCACCGTCGGGTCGGGATCCGCGCACAGGTCGATCAACACCGCCGCGCCGGCGTCGGCCGGCGGGTCGTCGAGGACCGCCGGCACCGCGACCGCGACCTGGAACCGTACGTCGCTGTCGGCGCTACTCGCGAGGGTGACCAGGGTCGACAGGGCGCGGGGATCGCAGGTGGCACCCAGGGCCCGCGCGATCGACCAGTGCACCTCGGGATCGGCCTCGGTCGTGGCCAGCGAGATCAGGGCCGTCGCGGCGTCCCGGCGCAGGTCGTCCCCATGCACGTCACTCGCGAAGCCGAGCAGGTCGCAGGCCGCCGCGCGCACCACGCGGTCCGGATCGGCGAGGTGTCCGACCGCCAGCCGGACGGCCGCCAGACCCGAGCCGGCCGCCTGCCGAAGCAGCTCCGAGCCGTCGTCGTAGTCGCCCTGCTCGACGGTCCGACGCAACTGCCGTACCGCCCGGCCGAACAGGTCCGCGATCTCATGCGCCTCCACGCCCGGGATGGTGCCCGCCGGCCAGGTCTTGATCAACCCGATATCGCCGATGTGGCGGTATCACCGTGACCGGGACACCCCCACTTCGGCGATGTCGAGTCGATCACGGATCGGTGCGCGCGAACGTGCCGTCCTTGACCCCGTTGACGAACGCGGTCCAGCCGCGGGCGCCGTAGAGGAGAGTCGCTGCCGCGCGGTCCTTGCTGTCGCGCACCGCCACTCGACCTGACCCGTCGAGAACAGGCCCCGCCTCGACGCAGCTCCCGCCGTTGCTGTTGCTCCGAGTGCTGATGTGCCAGGCCACGGATGGCAAGGCTTCGTTCATGGCAGTTCCTCCGTGATCGTCGCGATCAGCTCGGCCGCCTCGCGCTGATCGAGCGCGACACCCTGGAGGCGATGGTACGCAAGCGCATAGCGTTTCGACTTCGGAGATTCCATGAATCGGCGTCCGCCCAGGGTCTCGGCATAGGCGACCTCGGGATACGGCTTGGGCATCCGGAAGAGGACAAAGGAGCCGTCAAGACCGGCATGCAGGCCGACCCTCGATGGCAGTACACGGATGTCGATGTTCCGCTGCCGCATCAGCTCGGCGAGGTGTTGCAGTTGGCCGCGCATCACGTCAGGGCTTCCGACCGGTCGACGAAGAACGCCTTCGTCGATGATCGCCGTTACGCGAACGGCAGGCTCGCGAGTTAGCACACGTTGACGGTCGATCCTCAATTGCAGCCACTTGCTCACCGAGAAATCCGTTGCCTGCTCGCCCTCCGCGTTGCGGATCACTGCCTCCGCGTAGGCCGTCGTCTGCATCAGTCCCGGCATCAGGAATGCATCCCACGAGCAGATGTGCTCAGCCCTCGTCTCCAACCAGGGGAAATCGATGAAGGAGGCATCCACCAACTCGTCGTAGTCGTCGTCCCACCGATCCGTCCGCCAGGCATCTTCGGCGAGCTGAATGAAGCGGCTCCGCTCGCGTCCGTCATGCTCGCCGTAAAGATCGAGCAGCGACACGACGACCCCCCGGCGGAACGGCCACTCGGCACGCTCCCAACGGGCGATCGATGAGAAGTCCCGCTCCAGGAATTCGCCCGCCTGCTTGAGGGTGATGCCGCGCTGTTCCCGCAACTGCCGCATCTGCTGGCCGAGCCACTGTGCGCGCAATGTCTGGACGAACGATTCACGTCTGCCGAGCATGGGTCCCCTCTCATGACGTCCCTCATGACGAACTTCGTTGGTGTCGTTGCACCAATACCGAGGCCACTGGAAGCGTGGCCTGCGGGTGAGGGTGATCGCCGGCCCCCGGGGACGCCCGGTGCAAACACGGCAACCGCGGCTGTGCCAACAGCCGAGAAGGTGACGAGAGACGGCCTCGCGAGTGGCAGTCGCATACCGGCTCTCGTCGGGTCTCAACTAGAGCGTCGGGATATGCGAATCCCGGCTCCGAACCGACTTGACGAATAACTACCACGGCGAAGGGCGCCCTCGCGACCCTGACCCGCCCATCGGTCGACGACGCGTGAGGTGATGAATGACCCGAGGCACGCTCTACGACGGCACGCTGCACGGCGGCGCTCGGCTGGCCCGGCTGCACCCGAGCCAGGTCCGCGACCGGCAGTTCACCGTGGTCGGCTTCGGCCGGCGCGGGTTGGACCCCCAGGAGGTACGGCGGTTCCTGCACCGCGTCGCGCTCGACCTGGCGACGCTGCACCACGATGTGGCCCGGCTCAGCGAGGAGAACGCCCGGGTGAAGCGGGCGCTGCGCGACTGGCAGAGCGCCTGGTCCGAGCGGCGTCAACCGTGAGCCCGGGATGGGAGCACCAGTACAGCGGGCTTTTCACGCCGTTGCCCCGGTTCGCCGTCGAGGCGTACACGGAGCGGCCCTGGCATGTCATCCACCTGCCGGTGGCGGTCACCGACCTGGCCGGGGCACTGGACCTGGCGCGGACGCTCGCCCGTGCACTGGCCTCCACACCGCAGGTCGACGTGGGCGGCATCACCGTGTCGGCCGAGGACGCGCAGCACGTACGCCACTGGGTCTTCTGCGACCGGATCATGCCCGGTCGCCGCCGCTGCACCCTACCGGCCGACCACCCCGGCCCCTGCCAGCTCAACAACGACCCCTAGGCCCGCGCGCCCCGGCAAGATCCGCTCAGTTTCCGGGAAACTGCTGCCTCCAGGACGCTTGAGGGGCCAGTTTCCCTGTTCTTGTTCGGATCATGGCCCGAGTTCGGTGGCGAGAGGGCGCGCTGGCGCAGGACGATCCCATCGTCTGGGTGTCCTACGTGCCACTCCTCCCCCTTGCCCTGCTCCTGTTCACCGGGCTGTACCTGTTCGCGTTGCCGTACCTCAGCAAGCGGAGGCAAGCCGGGCGGCCGAGATGAGTGGCGTCATGGCTCCACGATGACCAACTCGCCGACCTGTTCGCCGATCGTGGTGCGCGCCTCGGGCGGCAGCCCTCGATCGGTGATCAGCACGTCGGCGGCTTCCAGTGGGGCGATGGTGGCGATGCCGATCGTCTCCCACTTGGTGTGGTCGGCCAGCACCACGAGCCGGCGGGCGGCCCCGATGAGGCAGCGGTTGACGCCGGCCTCCAGCAGGTTCGGGGTGGTGAAGCCGGTGCGTGGGCTGAGCCCGTGCACGCCGAGGAACAGCAGGTCGACGTTGAGCGCGCTGATCGCCGCCTCGGCCACCGGGCCGGTCAGCGCGTCGGACGGGGTACGGATGCCGCCGGTCAACACGACGGTCTGGTCGGCGCGCGGGTTCTGATAAAGAGCGTCGGCCACCGGGATCGAGTTGGTCACCACGGTCAGCCCGCGTACGTCGGACAGGAGCGTGGCCAGCGCGGCCGTGGTGGTGCCGGCGGACAGCGCGATGGCCATCCCCGGCTCCACCATGCGCGCCGCCCGCTCGGCGATGGCCCGCTTCTCCTCCTGCTGGCGGATCGACTTCGCGGCGAAGCCGGGCTCCTCGGCCGAACCCGGCCCGGCGAGGGTCGCGCCGCCGTGCACCTTGTCGACCAGGCCGCGTTCGGCCAGCACCTCCAGGTCACGCCGGATCGTCATGTCGGACACGCCGAACCGGCTGACCAGGTGACTCACCCGCACGCCGCCACGCTGGCGGATCAGATCGAGAATCGCGGTCTGCCGCTGCTGGGCGAGCATCTGAGGAACCTCCTTCGCGCCGTGACTGCCGTGCGGATCAGACCCGATCCTCACGGACGACCGCCACCTCACCGGCCGGCACGGTCAGCTCACCGGCACACCGCGCCCCGGTCAACAACTCGACGCCGGCCGCCGGGATTCGTACCTCCGCCTCGGTGTGGTTGATGACGAACAGCCAGGTCCTCTCACCGTCGCGCCGCCGTACCACCTCCACGCCGGAGGGCGCCGGCGCCGCCGGACGGACGCCGGCCTCGTCGACGAGCCGGGCGACCAGCCGGTCGGTGGCCGGCTCGTCCAGCCGGGTGCCGACGTACCAGGCGGCGCCCGCGCCGACCCGGTGCCGGGTCAGCGCCGGGACGCCCGGCAAGGGCCCATCGGTGTACGACGCCAGCACCTCCGCGCCGTCGGGGTGCAGCCATTCGGTCCACACGTCGGCGACGCTGCCGTCGTCGAGGCGCACCTGCTCGCCCTCGCGCAGCGGGAAGAACTCCTCGGTCCGTACGCCGAGCAGCTCGCGGAACGCGCCCGGGTAGCCGCCCAGCCGGATGTGGTCGTTCTCGTCGACGATGCCGCTGAAGTAGGTGACCGCGGCGGTGCCGCCGGCCTGCACGTACCGGTGCAGTGCCTCGGCGTCGACGTCGCGGACCAGGTAGAGGGTCGGTGCCAGAACGAGGCGGTAGCCGCTGAGGTCGGCCGACGGGTGGACGATGTCGGCGGTCACGCCGGCTCGCCACAGCGCGCCGTAGAGGGCGGCGAGCCGGTCGGTGTAGGTGACGTCGACGCTGGGGTGTGAATCCAACTCGACCCCCCACCACGCCTCCCAGTCGAACAGGATCGCGACGTCGGCGTCCACCCGGCTGCCGCGTACCTCCGCGAGGGCCTTGAGGTTCGCACCGAGCTGGCAGACCTCGCGGAAGACCTTGGTGTCCGGGCCGGCGTGCGGCACCAGCGCGGAGTGGAACTTCTCCGCGCCGGCCCGGGAGGCGCGCCACTGGAAGAACAGCACCCCGTCGGCGCCGCGGGCGACGTGCGCCAGGCTGTTGCGGCGGAGCTGCCCGGGAAGCTTCGCCACGTTGCGCGGCTGCCAGTTGACCGCGCTGGTGGAGTGCTCCATCAGCAGCCACGGGTCGCCGCCGGCGACGCCCCGGGTGTGGTCGGCGGCGAGGGCCAGGCCGAGCTGCGCCTGCGGGTCGGCGGCGGTCAGGTAGTGGTCGTTGGAGACGAGGTCCACATCGGGGGCCCAGGAGTGGTAGTCCATGTGCTTGATGTCCATGCCGACCATGAAGTTCGTGGTCACCGGCTGGCGGACCATCGTCTTCAGCAGCTCGCGTTCGGCACGCAGTTGGGCGCGCTGCTCGTCGGAGGAGAAGCGCAGGAAGTCCAGCTGCTGGGTGGGGTTGGCGATGGCCGTCACCGTGCGCGGCGGGTTGATCTCGGCCCAGTCGCCGTAGCGCTGGCTCCAGAAGGCGGTGCCCCAGGCGTCGTTGAGCCCGTCGAGGTCGCCATAGCGTTCCCGCAGCCAGCCGCGGAACGCCTCGGCGCTGACGTCGCAGTAGCAGTGCACGTTGTGGCAGCCCAGTTCGTTGGAGACGTGCCACATGACTACGGCGGGGTGATCGGCGTACCGGCCGGCGACCGCGCGTACCAGCTCCAGCGACCGCTCGCGGAACACCGGGGAGCTGGGGCAGTACGCCTGCCGGCCGCCCGGCCAGAGGATCGTGCCGTCGGCCCGGCGGGGCAGGGTCTCCGGGTGGGCGCGGGCCAGCCACGGTGGCGGGCTGGCGGTGGCGGTGGCCAGGTCGACCTGGATGCCACCGTCGTGCAGGAGGTCCAGGACCCGGTCCAGCCAACCGAACTCGAACCGGCCCGGGGTGGGCTCCAGCAGTGCCCAGGAGAAGATGCCGACGGAGACCAGGTTGACCCCGGCCCGGCGCATCAGCTCGATGTCCTCGGACCAGGTTTCCTCGGGCCACTGCTCGGGAGAGAGCCGGACGTTCTTCCGGGTCGTCTTCCCGGTGCTACGGCCGATCAACATCATCGTTCTGGTGGTGACGGTGATCGAGTCGCTGCGCGCGTTCGACCTGGTCTGGGTGGTGAACAAGGGCCGCAACGGGCTGGAGCTGATCTCCGCGCTGGTCACCCAGAACGTGGTGGGTGAGGCGAGCCGGATCGGCTTCGGCTCGGCACTGGCGACGATCATGTTGGTCGTCTCGCTGGTCTTCATCACCCTCTACCTGGCGACCGTGATGAGGGAGAACCGGCAATGAGCACCGACATCCCGGTCCGCCGCCGCACGCTCACCCCACTGCGGCTGCTGCTGCACGGCTTCCTCATCGTCGTCTCACTCGCCTGGCTCTTCCCGATCGCCTGGGCGGTGCTGACCTCACTGCGCTCGTACGAGTACACCGCCGCCAACGGCTACGTCTCGTTCGGCGGCTGGACCTTCGACAACTACGTCACCGCCTGGCGGACGGCGGAGTTCGGCAAGCACTTCCTCAACTCGGTGTACATCACCGTGCCGGCGGTGCTGCTGACGCTCTTCCTCGCCTCCTGCGTGGCGTTCGTCATCGCCCGGTTCAGCTGGAAGCTCAACCTCGTCCTGCTCGGGATCTTCACGGCGGCCAACCTGCTGCCCCAGCAGGCGCTGCTCATCCCCCTGTTCCGGGTGTTCACCGAGGTGCCGCTGCCGGAGTTCATGAGCGACTCGGAGCTGCTCTACGACAGCTACTGGGGCCTGATCCTGATCAACGTGGCCTTCCAGTGCGGTTTCTGCGTCTTCGTGCTCAGCAACTACATGAAGGCGCTGCCCCGCGACCTGTACGAGGCGGCGATGGTCGACGGGGCGAGCATCTGGCGGCAGTACTGGCAGGTCACCATGCCGCTGTGCCGGCCGGCCCTGGCCGCGCTGGCGACGCTGGAGGTGACCTGGATCTACAACGAGTTCTTCTGGGCCACCGTCCTGATGCGTACCGGGGACAAGTTCCCGGTGACCAGCTCGCTCAACAACCTGCGCGGTGAGTTCTTCACCGACAACAACCTGGTCTCGGCGGGCAGCGTGCTCGTCGCGATCCCCACCCTGGTGATCTTCTTTATGCTCCAGCGGCACTTCGTTCGGGGCCTGACCTTGGGAGCCTCAAAGGGATGACGATCCTGCACCTGCGCCGCGCGCGGACCAGCCTGGTGCTCGACGCGCGCGGCCCGGGGCTGCCCCGGGTCGTGCACTGGGGCGGCGACGTCGGCAACCTCGACGACGACGGCCTGCGCCACCTCGTCGACGCCACCGTGCCACCGGTGGTGCCGAGCAGCTTCGACGAGCCGACCGTGCTGTCCCTGCTGCCGGAACTCAGTGCCGGCTGGAGCGGCCGTCCCGGGCTCGCCGGACACCGCGACGGGCGGGACTGGTCCACCGCGTTCCGGCTGGACGGTCTCGACGTCGACCAGCCCGCCGACACTGCGGCGCTGGTGACCGTACGGGCGTCGGACCCGGCCGCCGGGCTGGCCCTGACCATCGAGATCGCCCTGGACCCGTACGGCCTGCTGACCATCCGGCACCGGTTGCGCAACGACGGCGACAGCGCGTACGAGCTGCGGGAGTTGACGCCGGTGCTGCCGGTGCCGGCGGTCGCCACCGAACTGCTCGACCTGACCGGGCGCTGGTGTCGGGAACGCTCCCCGCAGCGGCACCCGTGGCAGCAGGGCGCATGGGTCCGCGAGGGCCGGCACGGACGTACCGGACACGACGCCACCCTGCTGCTGGTCGCCGGCACGGCCGGGTTCGGTTTCGGCCACGGCGAGGTCTGGGCGGTGCACACCGCCTGGAGCGGCGACCACGTCACGTTCGCCGAGCGCCGCCCGACCGGCGAGTCCACCCTCGGCGGTGGCGAGCTGCTGGCACCCGGTGAGGTCCGGCTCGGCCCCGGCGAGTCGTACGAGACTCCCCTGCTCTACGCCGTCTGGTCCGACGACGGGCTGGACGGGCTCAGCGACGTACTCCACTCCCACCTGCGGGCCCGGCCCGGCCACCCGCGTTCCCCCCGCCCGGTAACCCTCAACGTGTGGGAGGCCGTCTACTTCGACCACGACCTGGACCGGTTGCGGGCACTCGCCGACCGGGCCGCGCAGATCGGCGTGGAACGGTTCGTCCTCGACGACGGCTGGTTCCGCGGCCGGCGCGACGACACCGCCGGGCTCGGCGACTGGTACGTCGACGAGAGCGTCTGGCCGGACGGCCTGCAACCGCTCATCGACCACGTCACCGGCCGGGGCCTTCAGTTCGGTCTTTGGGTGGAGCCGGAGATGGTCAACCCCGACTCCGACCTGTTCCGCGCACACCCCGACTGGCTGCTCGCCGTACCGGGCCGGCTGCCACCGGCCTGGCGCAACCAGCAGGTGCTCGACCTGGGCCGCCCCGAGGCGTACGACCACCTGCTGGAACGGCTCGACGCCCTGCTCAGCGACCATCCCGGCATCAGCTACCTCAAGTGGGACCAGAACCGGGACCTCACCGAGGCCGGGCACCACGGCCGCCCCGGGGTGCACGGGCAGACCCTGGCGGTCTACCGCCTGTTCGACGAGCTGCGCCGGCGCCACCCGGGCGTGGAGATCGAGAGCTGCTCGTCCGGGGGCGCCCGGGTGGACCTGGCCATCCTGGCCCGCACCGACCGGGTCTGGGCCAGCGACTGCAACGACGCCCTGGAACGGCTCAGCATCCAACGCTGGACCGGGCTGCTGCTGCCACCGGAGCTGGTCGGCACGCACATCGGTCCGGAGCGCTCGCACACCACGAACCGCGTACACGACCTGGGTTTCCGGGCGGCCACCGCGTTGTTCGGCCACCACGGCATCGAGTGGGACATCGCGTCGATCAGCGCCGCCGAGCAGACCGAACTGGCCGCCTGGGTGGCGCTGCACAAGCGGCTGCGTCCGCTGCTGCACGCCGGGCGGGTGGTCCGGGTCGACCATCCGGACCCGGCCGTCTGGGCGCACGGCGTGGTCGCGGGCGACGCAACCCGAGCGGTGTACGCGGTGGCGCGGCTGGCCACGTCGGTGACGCAGACCCCGGGCGCGGTACGACTGCCCGGCCTCGACCCGGCCCGGCGTTACCGGGTACGGCCGGTGGCGGACGTGCCGGTGCCGGCGACCATCGACCGGTCCGCGCCGACCTGGCTGGCTGCCGGCGTCACGCTCACCGGGGCGGCGCTGGCCCGGCTGGGCGTGCAGCTGCCCGCCTTGCACCCGGAGCAGAGCCTGGTCCTGGAGGTCACCGCGATCGGCTGAGAATTTTTTCGGCCGGGGTTTGGGGTAGGTGTGCGGGCTGCCTTTGACGTTGATGCCGTAGACGAATCACCCACTACGCGCCCCCGTGAGGGCCTAGGCCGGGACGGATCCGATTCGTTTGCGGCATCAACTCCACAGGGGCCGGATGACACACGTCGGGCCTGCGCGGACGGTTCGCCGTGGTGCGGGTCGGCTTCGGGCGACGGCACTAGCCTGGGCACCGACGGTTTCACCGACCACGAAGGCCGAGGGGCGTATGGCGTACGTGCTGCTGGGGATCGCCATCGTCGCCGAGGTGCTGGCGACCAGCCTGATCAAGAGCACCGCCGGGTTCACCCGCCTCTGGCCGACGCTGGGATGCCTCACCGGCTACGCGTTGGCGTTCCTCCTGCTGGCCCAGGCCGTCAAGGAGATACCGGTCGGTGTCGCGTACGCCCTCTGGTCGGGTCTGGGCACCGCCGCGATCGTCGCGATCGGGGCGGTGTTCCTGGGCGAGTCGGTCGGGCTGGTGAAACTCACCGGCATCGCGTTGATCATTGCTGGGGTGGTCATCGTGAACCTGGTCGGAGAACACTGAACGACGGCAGGCGCTGGTGGCCGGGTGTGCCCGGCCACCAACCCGTCGTTCAGCTCGGGGTGCAGCTCACCTCCGGCTTGGTGTTGCTGCCGGTCCAGCCGCCGATGAAGCCGAAGCTGACACTGGCTCCGGCCGCGAGTCGGCCGTTGTAGTCCACGTTGCGCGCGGTCACCGCGGCTCCGCTGCTGGTCAGCGTCGCGTTCCAGGACTGGCTGACGCTCTGGCCGTTGGCGAAGGTCCACCGCGCGGTCCAGCCCGTGATGGCGCTGGCGCCGGCGGTCACCCGCACCTCACCCTGGAAGCCGCCCTGCCACTGGTTGACCACCGTGTACGCCGCCGTGCAGCCACCCGTGGGTGGAGGCGTGGTGGGTGGAGGCGTGGTGGGTGGAGGCGTCGTGGGC
>NZ_WBKR01000111.1 GCF_008868155.1 Micromonospora sp. ALFpr18c | reverse complement strand
TCGGGGGCGGGCTGGTTGTGGTGGGTGTCGGTGTGACTCAGTGTCCCCGGGCCTCACCTAATATTGCCGTCGCGGATTTCCGTTTGGCTGGAGCCGCGTCGCGCCACTCGCCGAGAGGCGACCTGCACACCGACACCAGCGCCGCCCCCGACCCCACCGGCCGGGGGCGGCGCTGTCCGTACCTGCCGGTCAGGGCGGTGGCGGCACAATGCTCGGGTGACTCAGCCCTGGTCCGAACAGCCCGATGTCCTCGTACTGCCGAGTGGCGCGAGCGTGCGCGGACGCCGCGTCGCTGCGACCGCCTCGCCCGCCGACTTCGCCCTGCTGTTGGCTCCCGGCCCGGAGCCGACCTGGGCGCATCGGCGGATCCGGTGGCCCGACTTCTGGGTGCCGCTCGATCGGGCCGATGCGCTCGACGCCCTGCGGGAGGCGCTGCGGCGCGCGCACGACGGTGAGCGCGTCGAGGTGGCCTGCCGAGGTGGGGTGGGGCGCACCGGTACCGCCCTGGCCGCGCTGGCGATCCTCGACGGCCTGCCGGCCGAACGGGCGGTGCCGTGGGTGCGAGCGGGCTACCACCCGAAGGCGGTGGAAACCCCCTGGCAGCGACGCTGGCTCCGCCGCGTCGCCTGACCACCTCGCGCCGAGCGCCGGGGGAGAACTGCGCCGCCCGGCCGCCCGTTCCGGCCGTTATCCCTGGGGCGTCGATGCCGGCTGGTTGACGTACTCGCGCAGGTGGGTGGCGGTGAGGGTGTCGCCGTGGGCGACCAGGTCGGCTGGCGTGCCGGTGAAGACGATCCGGCCGCCGTCGTGTCCGGCACCGGGGCCGAGGTCGATGAGCCAGTCCGCGTGGGCCATTACCGCCTGGTGGTGCTCGATGACGATGACCGTGTTGCCGGCGTCGACCATCCGGTCGAGCAGGGCCAGAAGTTGGTCCACGTCGGCCAGGTGCAGGCCGGTGGTGGGCTCGTCCAGCACGTACGTGCTGGTCTTCTCGGCAAGGTGGATGGCGAGCTTGAGTCGTTGCCGCTCCCCGCCGGACAGGGTGGTCAGCGGCTGACCGAGGCTGAGGTAGCCCAACCCGACGTCGACCAGCCGGCCGAGGATGAGGTGCGCCGACCCGCTGGGGAAGAAGGCGTACGCGTCGGTGACCGACATGGCCAGCACCTCGCTGATGTTCTTGCCGCGCAGCGTGTAGGTGAGCACCTCGTCGGTGAAGCGTCGTCCTTCGCAGCGTTCGCAGACGCTGGCCACGCCGGCCATCATCGCCAGGTCCGTGTAGATGAGTCCGATGCCCTTGCAGGCTGGGCAGGCGCCCTCGGAGTTGGCGCTGAACAGGGCCGCCTTGACCCCGTTGGCCTTGGCGAAGGCGGTGCGGATCGGGTCGAGCAGCCCGCTGTAGGTGGCCGGGTTGCTGCGCCGTGATCCGCGGATGGGGGACTGGTCCACGATCACCACTCCGGAGCGGCGACGCAGTGACCCGTGGATCAGCGAACTCTTGCCGGAGCCGGCGACGCCGGTGACCACGGTGAGGATGCCGAGCGGGATGTCGACGTCGACGTTGCGCAGGTTGTGTAGGTCGGCCTGGCGGATGGCGAGGTGGCCGGTGGGTGGGCGTACGTGGTCGCGCAGGGTCACCCGGTGGTCGAGGTGCCGGCCGGTGAGCGTGTCGGAGCGGCGCAGGTCGGGCACGTCGCCGGTGAAGCAGATCCGGCCCCCGTCGGCGCCGGCGCCCGGGCCGAGGTCGACGACGTGGTCGGCGATGGCGATGGTTTCCGGTTTGTGTTCGACCACCAGCACGGTGTTGCCCTTGTCGCGTAGCCGCAGCAGCAGGTCGTTCATCCGGGCGATGTCGTGCGGGTGCAGGCCGACGGTGGGTTCGTCGAAGACGTACGTGACGTCGGAGAGGCTGGAGCCGAGGTGCCGGACCATCTTGACCCGCTGCGCCTCGCCGCCGGACAGGGTGGCCGACTCGCGGTCCAGGCTGAGGTAGCCCAGCCCGATCTCGACGAGGGAGTCGAGCAGGTCCCGCAGGTTGGCGATCAGGGGTGCCACCGCCGGGTCGTCGACGGCTTGGACGAACGTGGCCAGGTCGCTGATCTGCATCGCCGAGCAGTCCGCGATGTTTCGTCCGGCGATGCGGGAGGACCGGGCTGCCGCGTTGAGGCGGGTGCCGTCGCAGTCCGGGCAGGTGGTGAACGTGACCGCCCGGTCGACGAAGGCGCGGATGTGTGCCTGCATCGACTCGCGGTCCTTGGTGAGGTAGAGCCGCTTGACCTTGACGGCCAAGCCTTCGTACGTCCAGTTGTTGCTACCCATTTTGATCTTCGTGGCCGGCTTGTGGAGGAAGTCCTCCCACTGCGTGGGCGTGTAGTCCTGGAGTTTGACGTCGGGGTCGAACAGGCCGGAGCCGACGATGGTCTGCCAGTACCAGGAGTCGACCGCGAAGTTGGGCACGGTGATCGCGCCGTCGTTGAGGGAGCGTTCGACGTCGACCAGTTCGTTGACGTCGAGGTCGGAGACCCGGCCCAGCCCTTCGCAGGTCGGGCACATGCCCTCGGGCAGGTTGAAGCTGAACGCCCCGGCGCCGCCGATCGACGGTTGGCCGAGCCGGCTGAAGAGGATCCGCAGCATGGCGGACGCGTCGGTGGCGGTGCCGACGGTGGAGCGGGAGTTGACGCCCATCCGTTCCTGGTCGACGACGATGGCGGCGCTGAGGTTGCGCAGCGAGTCGACGTCCGGCCGGTTGAGGTTCGGCATGAACGACTGGAGGAAGGCGCTGTAGGTCTCGTTGATCATGCGCTGTGACTCGGCGGCGATGGTGCCGAAGACCAGCGACGACTTGCCGGAGCCGGAGACGCCGGTGAAGACGGTCAACCGGCGTTTGGGGATGTCGACCGAGACGCTGGCGAGGTTGTTCTCCCGCGCTCCGCGTACCTCGATCATGTCGTGGCTGTCGGCGGCGGACCCTGCTGGCTGCGACATGCGAACCCTTCACGAGATCGTGGCGGGGTAAACCCCCGCCGAGCACCTGACGCATTACATTGTCTCATTCATCCCCATGTAAAGACTTTCGCCGAGATACCAGAGCACACCGCAGCGAAATAGCAGGGGAAGTCTCAAATCACATGACAACCGGTACGGTTGCCGGCGTGGACGTCGGGACGAAGAACCGCCTGCGCGCCGTGGACCTGGCCGCCACCGTCGGGATCTCCGTGCAGCAGGTGCGTAACTACGTCGAGCAGGGCGTGCTGCCACCGGTGCGGCGCACCGCGAGCGGCTACCGGATCTTCACGACCGAGCACTCCCGGGCGCTCACCGTGGCGCGCCGGCTCGCCGAGGGGCACGGCTGGGGTCGTACCCGGGAGATCATGGCGGCGGTGCACCGGGGCGACCTGCCGGCGGCGCTCGCGGCGCTCGACGGCGGCCATGCCGAACTGGACCGGGAGCGCGCCGACATCCGCCGGGTGCTCGGCGCCTTCGAGACCGTGCTGGCCGCCGCCCCGGCGGCCCGGCCCGCGCCGCGCCGGGGCGCCCGCATCGGCGAGGTCGCCGCACTGGTCGGGGTCCGGACCTCACAGCTGCGGCTGTGGGAGGCGCGCGAGCTGCTGCGCCCGACCCGCGCGCCGGGCACCAACTACCGGGTGTACGACGAGGCCGAGTTGCGCGCCGCGCAGGTCGTCGCGCTGCTGCGCCGGGGCGCGTACCCGTTCGAGATCATCGAGGCGGTGCTGGGCGAGTTGCGGACCACCGGCAGCGCCCAGCGGGTCCGCGCCGAGCTTGCCCGCCGTGAGCAGGACCTGCACGCGCGCAGCCTGCGCCGGCTGCGGGGAAGCGCCGCGCTGCACGACTACCTGCACGAGCGAGCCCATCCGGTCCCGCCGGGCGATCTTGTTGACTAGGGTCGGGCTCATGAGAGCTGCGCTGCTGGCGGCCACGACGTCCGCCGTCCTGCTCGCTCCCGCGCTGGTCGCCGCGACCCCGGGCGCCACCGCGACCGTGCGGTGCCCGCGCAGCGGATGGTCGGCGGCGCCGGACTGGCCACCGAGGGGCTGGTCGTGCCGGCCGGCGCCGGTGCGCCACCGGCGGTCAGCGCCACCTCGTGGCTGGTTGCCGACCTGGACAGCGGCCAGGTGCTCGGCGGTTGCGGCCCGCACGAGTACGGCACCCCGGCCAGCGTGCAGAAGCTCCTGTTGGCGGCCACGATGATGCCCCGGCTGGACCCGAAGCAGACGGTCACCGTCACCGACGAGGACATGAACATCGAGCCCGGCTCCTCCGCCGTCGGTCTCGTCGCGGGTGGCCGGTACACCATCGAGACCATCTGGCTCGGGTTGCTGCTCAACTCCGGCAACGAGGCCGCCAACGCGCTGGCGCGACTGGGCAGCGGGACGGACAGCGCCGCCGCCGGCGTACGCGCGATGAACGAGCAGGCCCACCGGCTCGGCGCGCTCCAGACGCATGCGGTGACCCCGTCCGGGCTCGACGGCAAGGGGCAGTTCACCAGCGCGTACGACCTGGCGTTGATCGCGCGGGCCTGCTTCGCGCAGCCGGCCTTCCGTCGGTACGCGCTCACCGAGGAGGCGCGGATCCCGGTCCAGCCGGCGCAGCGGACCAAGGGGTTCCAGATCCAGAACGAGAACCAGCTCATCTACCGGTACCCGGGTGCGCTCGGCGGCAAGACCGGCTTCACCGATCTGGCCCGGCACACCTACGTCGGCGCGGCCGAACGCGGCGGACGGCGGCTGGTGGTGACCCTGCTGGGCGCGGAGTCGGCGCCCAAGCGCGGCTGGGAGCAGGGTGCGGCGCTGCTGGACTGGGGGTTCACGCTGCCCCGCGACGCCGCTGTCGGTCGTCTCGTTGAGCCGGGGGAGGTGAACGCCACCCCGTCGGCCGCGCCGTCGGCGCTGGCGGCACCCGGGGTGGCTCGACCGGCGGCGGCCAGCGGGCCCGGGCATTCCGGCTCGGGGTGGCTCTGGTCGGTGACGGCGATCAGCGGCGCCGGAGTGCTGGTGCTGCTGGGCGGGCTGCTGTGGCGGCGGCGCCGCCGGCTGCCCTGACGCATCGACAACCGGCCCCGGCGTCCATAGACTCCGGTCTTTCTGGCACCACGAGTCCAGGAGGATCCCTGTGCCGAGTGAACTCCCACCGCGCCCCGGGACGGCGGCACCCCGCCGACCGGTACGCGCCCTGACCCGCCTCGCGGGAGTGACGCTGCTCGCCGGCGCGCTGGTCGCCGGCATCGCCGCCGCCGCGCCTGCTGCCGCGCCCGCACCGGCTGCCGCGCCCGCTGCGTCCGCCGACGCCGCCACCCGCCCGCCGCGCACCACCCACGGCCCGTGCGCGTACACCGAGACGCCCGACGAGCCGGCGGCCCGGCCGCTGCCGCTGCCGCCCGACCCGCGGCGTACCCCGGC
Organism: Micromonospora sp. ALFpr18c; assembly: GCF_008868155.1. Taxonomy (GTDB): domain Bacteria; phylum Actinomycetota; class Actinomycetes; order Mycobacteriales; family Micromonosporaceae; genus Micromonospora. The sequence goes on along the minus strand of NZ_WBKR01000111.1, from coordinate 15,655 downwards.
CCGCGGCAACGTCCGGGTGACCCTGTCGACCAACCACGGGCCGATCGGGTTGACCCTGGACCGGGAGGCCGCGCCGTGCACCGTGCAGAGCTTCCTGCACCTGGTCGCCAAGCGCTTCTACGACCGGACCCCGTGCCACCGGCTCACCGCGTACCCGACGCTGAGCGTGCTGCAGTGCGGTGACCCGTCCGGCACCGGCGAGGGTGGCCCGGGCTACCGGTACCGCGACGAGCTGCCGACCGACCTGCCGCCCGCGCCCACCGACCCGACCGGAGAGCGCCGGGTCTACGCCCGGGGCGTGCTGGCCATGGCCAACGCCGGGCCGGACACCAACGGCAGCCAGTTCTTCCTGGTGTACGCCAACTCGGCGCTGCGCCCGAACTACACGATCTTCGGCGAGGTCGACGCGGCCGGGCTGGCCACCCTGGACCGGATCGCGGCCGGGGGAGTGGCGCCGACGGCCGAGGACCCGGCCCCGGTCGACGGGGCACCGGCGTTGCCGGTGGAGATCCGGCGGGCGGTCCGTTCGCACCACCGCTGACCGTTCGGCGCGCGGTGGGCGGCCCGGGGCCGCTCACCACGCCGACCGGCTGCCGGTGGAACTTTCGGGAGCCGATCCGGAACGGCGTGACCGGCGTCCGAGGCGGTTCCACCCGTCACGACGAGGCGGGTGACCCGGTCGGCGGCGCGGCGGTGCTGTCCCGGACGACCAACTCGGTGGCCAGTTCCACCCGGGGCGAGTCGATGCCCTCGCCCTGGGCCAGCCGCAGCACGGTCCGGGCGGCCAGTCGGCCCATCTCGACCAATGGCTGGCGCACGGTGGTCAGCGGCGGCGACGCCCAGCGTGCCTCCGGCAGGTCGTCGAAGCCCACCACGCTGACGTCGTCCGGAACCCGCAGGCCGCGCCGCCGGATGGCCTCGTAGACGCCGAAGGCCATCTGGTCGCTGGCCGCGAAGATGCCGGTCGGTGGGTCGTCGAGATCGAGCAGCGCCGTGCCGCCGGAGAACCCGGAGGCGTGGTAGAAGTCGCCCGGGTAGACCAGCTTGTCGTCGATGGGGATGCCCGCCGCCTCCAGCCCGGCCCGGTACCCGTCGAGGCGGGCGCGGCTGCACAGCAGGTGCGTCGGCCCGGCCACGAACCCGATGCGCCGGTGCCCGATCGAGAGCAGGTGCTCGGTCGCGGCGAGCCCGCCGGACCAGTTGGTGGCACCGATCGTGGGCACGTCCATGGCGGGTACGCCGGCCGGGTCGACGACCACGACCGGCACGTTGAGGCGGCGCAGTTGCGCGTGCAGCGGCGGGCTCAGGTGTGAGGTCACGAAGATGACGCCGTCGGTGGCGCGGGTGCGCAGGTTCTGCAACCACTGCCGAGCGGCGGTCGGCTGCCGGTGGATCGCGGAGACCACGGTGCCGACGCCGGCGCCGTGCCCGACGTCCTCGACGCCCCGGATGATCTCCACGGCCCAGGGGCTGTCCAGGTCGTTGAAGACCAGGTCGACGAGGCCGGCGCGGCGGACGCTGCGGCTGCTGCGCCGCCGGTAGCCGTGGTGGCGCAGCAGTTCCTCGACCCGTTCCCGGGTGTCCGGGGCCACATCGGAGCGTCCATTGAGCACGCGCGAGACGGTCGGCACCGACACGCCCGCCTCCCGTGCGATCGCGGTGATGGTCACCCTGCGTCCGTCGTCCGCGCCCACCCGCGTCTCCTTCACCGGTCCGGAAGCGACCGCAAGCCGTCGCCACCGTGTGTCCCGGAACGGCGTGCACCGTTCCTCGCGCCATCTTGCCTCACCGGCAGGGGTTGACGACATGCCAGGTCGGTTCTAGCGTTCGCCGAAGTTGCGGAAGGTTTCCGGACATATTTCGGCCCCGTTTCGCCGCACCGGCCCGCCGGTCGGCTGTCCGACGCAGCGTCGAAAGGACGTCACGTGTACACCGACCTTGCCGAGGAGCAGTTGCGCGGGTATCGCAGCGCGGTGCGCGATCCCGGGGACTTCGACCAGTTCTGGGCCGCGACGCTGACCGAGGCGCGCGACGCCGGCTGGCCGGTGCGGACCGAGCCGGTGGCGACCGGGCTGGCCGGCATCGACGTCCTCGACGTGACCTTCGCGGGCTTCGCCGGCCAGCCGGTGCGGGCCTGGCTGCGCCTGCCGCGCGGGGCCAGCGCGGCGTTGCCGACCGTCGTCCAGTACGCCGGCTACGGCGGCGGGCGCGGGCACCCGCTGGAGAACCTGCTCTGGGCGTCGGCCGGGTTCGCGCACCTGCAGATGGACACCCGGGGTCAAGGGTCGGGCTGGAGCCGGGGCGACACCCCGGACCCCGGCGCGGCCGGCCCCGAGGCGCCCGGGGTGGCCACCCGGGGCATCGCCGACCCGCGCACGTACTACTACCGCCGGCTGATCACCGACGGCGTGCGGGCCGTGGACGCCGTCCGGTCCCTGCCGATGGTCGACCCGACCCGGGTGGCGGTGCTCGGGCACAGCCAGGGCGGCGGGCTGGCGCTCGCGGCCGGTGCTCTGGCACCCGGCCTGCGGGCGGTGGTCGCGTTCGTGCCGTTCCTCTGCGACATTCCGCGCGCGGTGGTGACCACCGACGCCCGCCCGTACCGGGAGATCCGCGACTACCTGGCGGTCCACCGCCACGCCGAGGAGCGGGTGCTGACCACCCTGGCGTATGTCGACGGGGTCAACTTCGCGCGGCGTTGCCGCCGGCCGACCCGGTTCTCGGTGGCGTTGATGGACGACATCGTGCCGCCGTCGACGGTGTACGCGGCCGTCAACGCCCACGCGGGACCGACCGAGTTGTCGGTGTGGCGGTACAACGGTCACGAGGCCGGCGGGATCGACGACGACGAGGCGGCGCTGCTCTTCCTGCGGGAGCACCTCCTCGACGGCTGATCCGGCGTGCGGCCCGGCCAGGGCTGATAGACAGGACTGGTGCGTTCCCGCATCGGCGTCGTGCTCGTGCTCGGCGCGCTGCTCGGCGGTTGCTCGCGACCCGAGCCCCGTCCCGCGCCGGCCGTGCCACCACCGACCCCGGTGAGCCCCACGCCCGCGTCGACGCCCGCCGAGCGGCTACCCGGGTTCGTGGTGCTGACCGACGTCGACCCGCGTATCCACGCCGACATCCGCTACGCCACCCCGCACAACTTCGTCGGCCGCCCGATCACCGGCTACCCGGAGCCGCTGTGCCTGCTCACCCGGCAGGCGGCCGAGGCGCTGCGCCGCGTGCAGGGCGCCGCGCTGGCCGGTGGGCACAGCCTCAAGGTGTACGACTGTTATCGCCCGCAGCCGGCCGTGGACGACTTCGTCGCCTGGTCCAAACGACCCGGCGAGCAGCAGACCAAGGCCGAGTTCTACCCGGACGTGGCGAAGGACCGGCTCTTCGCCGACGGCTACATCGGGGCGCCGACGGCGCACAGCCGGGGCAGCACCATGGATCTGACCCTGGTCGACGAGCCGGCCGCCGGCCAGCCGCCGTACCGCCCGGGGCAGCCGCTGGTCGCCTGCACCAGGCCGCGCGGGCAGCGTTTCGCCGACAACAGCATCGACATGGGCACCGGCTTCGACTGTTTCGACTCCCGCGCGCACACCGCCGACCCCCGCGTCACCGGTACGCCACGGGACAACCGGCGGTTGCTGCTGCGGCTGATGACCGACGCCGGGTTCGTCAACTACGACCGCGAGTGGTGGCACTACAGCCTCCGCGACGAGCCGTACCCGGACACGTTCTTCGCCGCGCCGGTGGCCCGCTCGTCGGTCGGCTGAGCATCAGGTCCAGTAGAGCTGAGCATCAGGTCCAGTAGAGGATGCGGCACGCCGGCACCCGCGCGGCCAGCTCGGTCTGGAACCAGCCGCGCAGCTCGGCCATCGTGTCGCGGGGGTAGACGTACTTCACCGCGCCGAACCTGCCGTGCTTGCGGCTGCGCGACTCCTCGTCCATCTCCAGCCGGGTGCGCGGGTACCAGCCGAGCAGCACCTCCTTGCTGCCCGGCGTGAACCGGTGGGTGATCAGCTCGGCGGTCAGGTCCAGTTCCGGCACCCCGTCGACGGCCGCGGCGACCTGGTCGAGCAGCTCGCCGTAGCGTTCCCGCCAGTCGGGCAGGGCGATGATCGGTGCGATGGTCAGCCCGACCGGATAGCCGTCGAGTGCGAGTCGGCGCAGCGCGGCCAGCCGGTCCGGTACGCGGGCGGTGCCGCCCTCGAACCGTTCGCTGACCGGTGCGCAGTTGACGCTGAGCCGGACCCGGGTCCGGCCGGCGTGCGGCAGCCCGACGAAGCTGTCCACGTCGGCGTACTTGGTGGTCCAGCGCAACTGCACGGGCGCGTCCCAGGCGGCGAAGTGCTGCACCGCGCGCCGCCAACTGCCGGTCAGGTGCTCCAACGCGAGGGGGTCGGTGTAGCAGGACGCCTCGAACGTGGTGCCCTCGTCGGCGCGTCGCGCGTTGCGGCTGGTCACCGTCCCGCGTCCGGCGTACGCGGCGAGCCCGGCGAGGATGTCGTCGAGGTCCGCGTACACCCGGGTCACCGGCGGGCCGGAGAGCGAACCGGCGAGATAGCAGTACTGGCAGTGCGCCGGGCAGCCCTCGGCCAGGTCGACCCGCCAGTCTGCGCTGGGCGCGATGGGTTGCAGGGCGCGCCGCGAGGGTGGGCTCACCACGATCGCCATGGTCGCCTTGGCCCGGGCGTACGTCTCCCGGTCGGTCTGCCCGCGTACCCCGGTGAGCCGGTTGGACCGTAGGTGTTCCACCTCGATGCCCTGCGCCTGCACGCGGTCGATGATCCGCCGACCGTGGGGGTGCTCCAGCGCGGCCGGCGTGATCACCACCCGGCCCGGAGTCCAGCGGCGCGCCGGCCGGGTTGCGGGCGCGAGCCCGGCCAGGTCGCGGATCGGCACCCGCTCGCCGCTGGCGTCGTGCGGTGCGGCGGGCACGTCCACGGCGAGCGGCTGGTCGACGTCGACGGCGTCCGGGCTGGTCATCCGGGCGGGGTACCCGTCACCGCAGGAATCCCACCCGATCCGGCGACCCACGATTGACGCCACCCGACGACAAAGCATAACCTTTCATCTATCTGTAAACCTTGTAAACAGATGCTCATCGACGCGGCGGCGCGCGTCCCCACCGAAGGGACGATCAGGTGATCGCAGAACTCTCCTCCCGTACCAGAAGGATCCTGTCGCTGTTCGTCGCCCTCGTCGTCGCGCTGAGCGTCGGCGTCGCCGTCAACGCCTCGCGACCGGCGCAGGCCGCGCCGACGTTCAAGGTCCTGGCCTTCTACAACGGCACCTGGGATCCCGCGCACATCGACTTCGTCCGCGACGCCCGCGCCTGGTTCCCGCAGGCCGCCGCCCAGTACGGCTTCTCCTGGGAGGCCACCACCAACTGGAGCCTGCTGAACACCGCCAACCTGGCCCAGTACAAGGTCATCATGTTCCTCGACGACGCGCCGCCCACCGCGCAGCGCGCCGCGTTCCAGCAGTACATGCAGAACGGCGGGGGATGGTTCGGCTTCCACGTCAGCGCGTGGACCGACAACCCGTCGAGCTGGAGCTGGTACTACAACACCTTCCTCGGCAGCGGCTCGTTCCAGACCAACACCTGGTCGCCGACCCGGGTCACGATGCGCGCCGACAACCGCACCCACGCCGCCACCCGGAACCTCCCGGCGACGTTCCCGTCGTCGATCAGCGAGTGGTACTCCTGGAGCAACGACCTGCGGCAGAACCCCAACATCGACATCCTGGCCTCGGTCGACGCGTCCAGCTTCCCGGTCGGCACCGACCCCAGCCAGTCCTGGTACGGCGGCTACTACCCGCTGGTCTGGAGCAACCGGCAGTACAAGATGCTGTACGCCAACTTCGGCCACAACGCGATGAACTACAGCACCAACACCGGGCTGTCGTCCACGTTCGACAGTGAGCAGCAGAACCGCCTGCTCATCGACGGGCTGCACTGGCTCGCCGGTGCCAGCACCGTCCCCCCGACGACGCCCCCGCCGAGCGACGGCCCGATCTCGCCGACCGCCTGGCACACCGTGGTCAACAAGGGCAGCGGCAAGTGCGTGGACGCGCGGGCCGCCGGCAGCGCGAACGGCACCGCCATCCAGCAGTACACCTGCAACAGCAGCGCCGCCCAGCAGTACCAACTCGTCCCGACCAGCGGCGGCTACCTGCGGGTCAACAACCGCACCAACAGCGCCCAGGTGCTCGACGTGACCGACCGGTCGACCGCCGACGAGGCACCCATCCAGCTCTGGTCCTACAGCGGCGGCAACAACCAGCAGTGGCGGGCAGAATCCGAAGGCGGCGGCTACTACCGGCTGGTCAACCGCAACAGCGGCAAGTGCCTCGACGTGCCCGGCGCGTCCACGGCCGACAGCGTCCAGCTCATCCAGTACGCCTGCAACGGCACCGCCGCCCAGTCCTTCCGGCTGGTGGCGCAGCCATAGACGCCGAATTCGTCCCCGACGATCGGGGCTTCGACCCGCCCTGAGACGGCTGCTACGACACCTGAGCCGCGCGACCGAACCGGGCGGCGACATCGCTCAGCACGGCGCGCAGCTCAGGTGGGTCGAGCAACCCGGGATCGGATCCGGTCGGCTCGGAGCGGCTGCCCGCAGTCGTGCGACGGGTGCGCACGTTTCGAGATGCAGCCCGAGCGCACACAGTGACATTATCGCCGCGCGCAGTAATCAACACGTCAATCGACCCGGGGAGAGATCGATGACGCAAACGCCAGTCACCGCCACCCGAAACCCGTCGCGCGTCCTGGTGGACGGGCGACCGCACCGCAACGGCGTCATCATCGCGGCCAGCGTGGCGGCCGGGGTCCTGCTGTCGGTGCTGTGGTCCTTCGAGTTCGTCGACTCGGTCATCGGTGACACCGTCGCGAGCGGGATCCTCGGTCACGACGCGAAGGCGACGGCGATCTCCGGTACCGCCGCGGGCCTGCTGTTCGCGTTCGTGTCCGGCCTCGCCGGCACGTTCACCGCGTGCAACATCGCGATGCTCGCGTCCATCGGGCCGCTCGGCGCGGCCGGCAGCGGCAGCGGCGACCGGCTCCGGCTGCTGCTGCGGCCGGTCGGCTACCTCACCCTGGGAATGGTCTCCGTCGCCGCGGTGTACGGGTTCATCGGGGTCCTGCTGGGCGACCGGCTGCCGCAGTTGTCGACCGACACGGCCGGCGGAGTGCCGGTGCGCATCATCCAGTCGTCGGTGGTGTTCGGCATCATCGGGCTGGCCCTCATCTACCTCGGGCTGGCCGCGATCCGGACGGTGCCGGACGTGTTCGCCGACCGGCCGGTCGCGCGGGTGGTGACCCTCGGCGCGCTCATCGGCGGGTTCCTCATCGGCCGGCCGTACCCGCTGTTCAACAAGCTGTTCCACTGGGCGGTCGACAGCGGCAACCCGCTGTACGGCTCGGCCGCGTTCGTGTTGCAGTCGCTCGGCAACATCGTCGTGGTCACCGCGCTGTTCGCGCTCCTGGTCGTGGTGACGCGCGGCCGGTTCATCAGCTGGCTCGCCGCCGACGTGCGACGCAGCATGGTGCTCAGCGGCGCACTGCTCATCGGTCTGGGTGTCTTCACCGTCGTCTACTGGGATGTCCGGGTGCCCGCCATCTTCGGCTTCGGCTGGTTCCCCACCATGTTCTACAACCACTGACGGCCACCGGCGCCCGTGAAGAGTGCACGTTCAAAGATGACCCGGGTACGGCGAATCCCCGATGCTTGTCGATATGACTGACGCGGGGGATCCGAATCGTTGGGGCCTGGCCAACACGGCACTGCGGACGGCCGCCGATCGCTTCGGCGATCTGGTGGCCGCCGCGCCGTCGCCGAATGTCATGGCGACCGCCGACTGGACCGTGGCCGACACCGTCGCGCACGTGGTGTCGATCGCGGTGCTGTACGTGTCGAGACTGCAGGGCACCGAGGTCGTCATCCGCGTGCCGGGCCTGGAGGACATGCTGGCCGTCACGAACGTCGACACGGTGGCCGACGTCAACAGCCACGTGCTCGCCCACTTCACCGAACGCGACCCGGGGGTCCTGCTGTCGCAGCTGAACACCGCGGTCGACACCCTCCTGGCCACGACCGCGGATCCGCGGTCCACGGTGAGTTGGCTGGGCAACTCGCGGGTGACCGTCGGCGGTCTGTTCGCCCACCTGACCAACGAGTTGCTCGTGCACGGCTGGGACATCGCGCGGGCGCTGCGCCGACCGTGGCCGATGCCGGACGCGCACGCCGCGCTCTACTGGGACCTGTTCATGTACGACATGCTGCGCGACTCGTACGGGGTGTTGCTCAACACCGAACTGCCGATGCCCCGTCACCCCGTGTCGGTGCAGTTCCGATCGCGGTACACGCCGACCACCACACTGACGCTGGGCGACCGACGGGTGTGGATCGCGCCGCCCGACGGTCCGTTCGACGCACGCGTGACGTTCCGCCCCGCCCGGTTCAACCTGATGATGTTCGGCCGGATCAGCACCGCGCAGGCGGTGCTGCGACGCGACGTCGTCGTCGGCGGGCCGCGGCCGTGGCGGCTGCCCGCGTTCCTCCGGGTCGTGCACATGCCGAACGGCAGGCTCGCGCCGCCGCCGGCGCGACGGCGGGCCTGATCCCGCCGACGGGCGGCGGGAGCGCCCGGTAGCGGGCGGTCGCCGATATCCATTGCGGACGCGCCACCGTCCTCCTACTCTCGTCGGTGCAAGGTCAACCACAAGCACCCCCGGGGGAGTACGCCGTGTCGCAGCGCGTCCGCACCAACGCCACACGGTGTCTGCCGTGTGCCGGTGCCCCGCTGCTCACCGGCACCCGATACCGGCACTGCCCAGAGCAGGGGCTGTTGCCGGGGTGGCGCGACTGACGCCGACGCTCACGCGTCCGCGCGCCGCCCACCCCACCGGGGATCGGGCGGCTTCTTCGTATCCACCCCTTCTCCCGCCGCGCCACCGCTCGGCAACGCATGATCTTTATCGGTCACCGTTCGACGGTGACATCGGCACGACATCAGGAGACCACGATGGGATTCACCCCTCTCGCCGGCACCCGGGCGCCGGTGCGGGTCTGGACCGACCCGTACGCCATCGAGCCGCAGGCCGCCCGGCAGCTGCGCAACATCGGCGCGCTGCCCTGGGTGCAGGGCGTCGCCGTCATGCCGGACGTGCACTTCGGCAAGGGCGCCACGGTCGGCTCGGTCATCGCCATGCGTCAGGCCGTCTCGCCGGCCGCGGTCGGCGTCGACATCGGCTGCGGAATGTCGGCGGTACGCACCTCGCTGACCGCCGCCGACCTGCCCGACGACCTGGCCGCGCTGCGGTCCGCGATCGAGGCCACCATCCCGGTCGGGTTCGCCCAGCGGCAGGACTCGGTCGACACGCGTCGGATCCGTGGCCTGGAGCAGGCCGGCTGGGACGACTTCTGGAGCCGGTTCGCCGGCCTGGACCGGCGGGTGGCGCAGCTGGAGACGCGGGCGCGCCGGCAGCTCGGCACCCTCGGCGGGGGCAACCACTTCATCGAGGTCTGCCTGGAGGAGGGCAGCGCCGACGAGGGCCGGGTGTGGCTGATGCTGCACTCGGGGTCGCGCAACATCGGCAAGGAACTGGCCGAGCGGCACATCGGGGTGGCCCGCAGGCTGCCGCACAACGCCGACCTGCCCGACCGGGACCTGGCGGTGTTCCTCACCGGCACGCCGGAGATGGACGCCTACCGGCGGGACCTGTGGTGGGCGCAGGAGTACGCGCGGCGCAACCGGGCGGTCATGCTGGCCCTGCTGTGCGGTGTGGTGCGCGAGCACTTCCCGCAGGTCGGCTACGACGAGCCGATCTCCTGCCACCACAACTACGTCTCCGAGGAGAGCTACGACGGGGTGGACGTGCTGGTCACCCGCAAGGGCGCGATCCGGGCCGGCCGGGGCGACCTGGGCATCATCCCCGGGTCGATGGGCACCGGGTCGTACATCGTGCGGGGTCGGGGTAACCCGGACGCGTACTGCTCGGCATCGCACGGGGCGGGGCGGCGGATGTCGCGGGCGCAGGCCAAGCGGACGTTCAGCACGGACGATCTGGCCGCGCAGACCGCCGGAGTGGAGTGCCGCAAGGACGCCGGGGTGGTCGACGAGATCCCCGGCGCGTACAAGGACATCACCGAGGTGATGGCCCAGCAGGAGGACCTGGTGGAGGTGGTGGCGCACCTCAAGCAGGTGGTCTGCGTGAAGGGCTGAACCACCGTGCGGGCCGGGTCACCGGCCCGCACGGCGGTACGGCGATGTTCAGAAGCCGACGAAGACCCGGCGCAGGTCGTCCAGGGTCACCGGCCCGGTCACCCGCACCCCGTCCGGGGTGTACGCCGGACCGAGCCGGCCCACCGCGAGGCGCAGCCACGCCTCGGCCGGCGCGGTCAGCTCACCGTCGGGCTGCTCGGGCGCGTCGACCAGCTCGATCGTCTCGCCCAGCCGCAGCCCGTACGTCCGCTCCGGCTCGCTCAGGCGCAGCAGCAGCGTGGCCTGCCGGCCGGCCAGCTCCTGCGGCCGGCTGGTCCAGCCCAGCATGCCGCCGATCTGGTCCAGCAGCAGCGACACGGCCAGCGGCGTCACCGCCGCGAACGGGTTGACGGCGACCTCCACGTCCCACTGGTGCAGGGCGAACTCGCTGAGCCGGAACCGGCCGGCGGTGGCGACGTCCACGGGCTCGGGGAGGAACCCGAGGTCGATCCGCAGCGACGCCCGGGTGTCGGCGTCCAACGCCTCGTACGCCTCGACGAGCCGCTCGTTAGCGGCGAGGAACCCGGCGGCGTGCTCGGCCGGGGGCATCGCGTCCCAGCGCTGCCAGACGCCGCGGTTGAAGTCGCCGTCCGGGCCGGGCGCGCCGGTGCGGGCCGCGGTCAGCGCCGCGAGGTTGATCTCCGCGCCGCTGCCCAGGTGGCTGAGCACCTGGGACACCTGCCACTCGCTGGCCCCCGAGGGGCGGAGCAGGTCGTCTTCCTTGAGGTCCCGCACGAGCGCGGCGAGCTCCTCGTGGCCCGCGCGCAGAGCGGTGATGATCTGGTCGGCAGGGGTGGACATAGGTCTCCTCAAACGGACTTTCGACGATGGTCGGGACGCTACCCGACGCGGCCGCCGACCGGTCCACCCCACGCTCGGGGCGGTCCGGCCGGCGGCCGCGTCGGTCGGCTCAGCCCATGTGCACGGTGTTGCCGGTCGGGATGTCCTCCTTGCGGACCTTGACCAGGACCAGCGTGGCCAACCCGGCGAGCACGATCAGGGCCGCACCCCAGGCGAACGCCACGCGGTACCCGTGCACCAGCGCCTCGACCTGGTTGACCGGGTTCGGCACCCGACCGACCAGGTACGCGGCGACCGCGCTGGTGTAGAAGGTGTTCAGCAGCGCGGTGCCCAACGAGCCGCCGATCTGCTGGGTGGCGTTGAGCGTCGCGCTGGCCGCGCCGGCGTCGTGCTCCGGCACCCCCACCAGCGCGAGGCTGGACAGCGGCACGAAGGTGAAGCCCAGACCCATGCCGAGGACGACCTGGGCGGGCAGCAGCAGGGTGAGGAACGAGGTGTCCACGTCGATCTGGGTCAGCACCAGCATGGCCCCGGCGGCGAGCACGGCACCGCCGACCATCAGCGGCTTGGCGCCCACCCGCGGCATCAGCTGGCTGGCGCCGCCCGCCGCGATCAGCACGCCGGCGGTGACCGGCAGCGACGCGAGCCCGGCCTCCAGCGGCTTGTACTGCAACACCACCTGGAAGTAGAAGGTCAGGAAGAGGAACGCGCCGAACAGGCCGGCTCCGATGAGCGTCGACGCGAGGTACGCCCCACCCCGGTTGCGGTCCAGGATGATCCGCAGCGGCAGCAGCGGGTGGTTGGAGCGCAGCTCGATCACCACGAAGGCGGCGAGCAGCAGCACACCGGCGGCGATGAAACCGAGGGTCGCGGTGGCGTCCCAGCCGTCCTCGGCGGCCTTGGTGAAGCCGTACACCAGGGAGACCAGGCCGGCGGTGACCACGATCGCGCCGGGCACGTCGTAGCGGGTGTTGCCGTGCGCCCGGCTCTCCGGCACCAGCGGGATCGCGAAGGCGATGGCGATGGCGGCGACGGGGATGTTGACCAGCAGGCACCAGCGCCAGTCGGCGTACTCGGTGAGCACCCCGCCGAGCAGCAGGCCGACCGCCGACCCGCCGCCGGCGATGGCGCCGTACACGGCGAACGCCTTGGCCCGCTCGGCCGCCTCGGTGAACAGGACGGTGAGCAGCGCGAGCGCGGCCGGGGCGAGCAGCGCGCCGAAGGCGCCCTGCAACGCGCGGGCGGCGAAGAGCATCTGGCCGCTGGTGGCCAGACCGCCGAGCGCGGAGGCCAGCGCGAAGCCGGTCATGCCGACCAGGAAGGTGCGCTTGCGACCCCAGTAGTCGGCGATCCGGCCGCCGAGCAGCAGCAAGCCACCGAAGGCCAGCGTGTAGGCGGTGATCACCCACTGCCGGTTCGCGTCGGTGATCCCCAGATCGGCCTGGGCCTGCGGCAGTGCGATGTTCACGATGGTGGCGTCCAGGACCACCATGAGCTGGGAGATCGCGATGACCCCCAGCGCGATCCAGCGCCGCGGGTGCGGCGCGCCTGTCGACGTCCCGGCGCCGGGTGCGCCGGGAGCGGTCGAGGTGGTTCCGGGCATGGTGAAGCCTTCCGTGTTGCGTGCGTAGATGGATCAGGCCTGGGACGGGCGGTCGGCGGGGTAGCGGAGCACCGGTATCAGCACCTGGTCGACGACCTGGGTGAGGAACGCGTCATCGGCGGGCAGGCCGTGCGCGACGATGCGGGACATGGTGAGCGCGGGCGCCAGATCGTGGAACATCTCCCGTTCGCCGGCCTCGGGGGGGATCTCCCCCCGGGCGGCGGCGCGGACCAGGATGGCGGTGCTGGCCACCCGCCCGGCGGGCAGCACCTGGTGACGGACCAGGCGCTCCAGCTCGGGATTGGTCCGCATGGCGAAGGTCAACGCCTGCATCAGGTCGCAGTCGGCGACGCAGATCGCGACGGTTGCCCGCAGCAACTCGATCAGGTCGCCGCGCAGGGAACCGGTGTCGGGCGGGTTGTGCACCCCGACGTGCCGGTCGCGCAGGGCGGCGACGACCAGCTCGGCCTTGCCGTCCCAGCGCCGGTAGATGGTCGCCTTGCTGACGTGGGCGCGGGCGGCGACGGCGTCGATCGTCATCCGGTCGAAGCCGACCTCGCGCAGCAGGTCGATGACCACGGCGAACAGGTCGCCGTCGGAGCACCGCGCGCCCCGGGCCGCCGGAACACCGGCACCCGCGCCCACCTGCTGACCACCCAGCATCCCCGAACCCCCGCGAAACGATGTCGTACTGACCCTAGTGCGGTGGTCAGCGTCCGTGCAGGTTTTTATGACTTCCGTCGCACCGGGTAGACGAAACGATTACGTTTCTCCCCGGCGTCCGGCAGATGAACGCGGTGGTCAGGGTCCCGGCGCCAGCACCACCGGCACGGCCACCGTGTTGATCCGGGAGCCGTCGCGCGCGGACACCTCGTACACCTCGACGGTCCCGCGCTGCTCCCGGGTCGTGCGCCAGCCCACCACCACCCGGTACCCGCCCCGGCAGCCGGAGCCGCAGCCGGCCGTGCCGAAACCGGACGCGACCTCCCGGCCGGCGGCGTCGAGCGCCCGGACGCTGACGGTGGCCTCGAACACGTCGGCGGTGCCGGTCACGGTGAGCGGGGCGGACACCCGGTCGCCGGGTACCGGGCCGGTGACCACGATCGGCGGCAGCAGATCGGTGTACGAGGCGCGGCCGAGGGGTGCCCCGCCGTCGAAGCGGACCTGCCGCACGGTCGGGAACTGGGTGACCGTCCCGCCGGCGAGCAGGCCGGCGGAGACCCCGGCGACCAGCACGAACGCGATGGTCAGCCGGCGCCGCAGCCGGCCCGGGGGCACCGCGCGTCCGGCCATCGCCGACCCTCCCGTCAGCCCGTGGACAGCTTGTAACCGGCACCGCGCACGGTCTGCACCAACCGTGGGTGCGCCCGGTCGTCCTCGACCTTCGCGCGGAGCCGCTGGACCGCCACGTCGACCAGCCGGGAGTCGCCGAGAAAGCCGTGGTTCCAGACCAGGTCCAGCAGCAGCTCCCGGGTGAAGACCTGGCCGGGTCGGCGGGCCAGCTCCAGCAACAGGCGGAACTCGGTGGCCGTCAGCTCGGGCAGGTCGAAGGGCTTACGCAGGTAGTCGTCCGCGCCGCACTCCAGCCCGACCACCACGTCGAGCGTGTCGGTGCGCGCGGTGAGCATCAGGATCGGCACCTGGCTGGTGCGCCGGATCTCCCGGCAGACCTGCAGGCCGTCCAGCCCGGGAAGCATGACGTCGAGCACGATCACGTCGACCGGGCGGGCGCGCCAGGCCACCAGCGCCTGCCGCCCGTCGACGGCGGTGTCGACCCGGAAGCCGGCGCGGCGCAGACCGAGGGCGGTCACCTCCCGGATGGAGGCATCGTCCTCGACCACCAGCACGCGGCCCTCCACCACCCGAGCGTAGACCCGATGTCGTGGCCCTTCGCCTGGCGGAACGGTCGGTGTCGGAGGTCCGGCCGGATCTCCGACACCGCCGTGGTCACTCCTGCCACCGGTGGGCCACGTCGAGCACGATCCGGCTGTGCGTGCCCGGACCGGCGAGCACGAGCACGCGGAACGGCAGCCGCGCCCGCACGCCGACCGCGAAGGTGCTGTAGCCCTCGAAGCTGCCGCCGAAGACGACGTCGCGCAGCGTCGGGTAGCGCAGTAGGTTCGCGGCGTGCGCGCCGACCGCGTAGGGCACGGTGCCCTGGTGGCTTTCGTCGTACGCCGGTGCCCGCAGGGAGACCCGCAGCACGGCGCCTCCGGCGGTGTACGGCGACAGCGCCAACCCTTCGCCCTCGGTGAACGTCTCGCCGTAGCCGACCGAGTAGCCGTCGACCGGGCCGGCGAACTCGAACACCACGCGGTCGTGGCAGTCGTGCCGGCCGGTCCGTACGTCGACCAGCGGGGCGCCGCTCAGTGCGCCGGCCGTCCGATCGGTGCTGCCCCAGGTGATGCCGCAGTACGGCGGTGCGGTGGTGGTGCTCGCCGCGGCGCCGCTACCCGAGCCGGCGACCAGGCCGGCGAGTACGACCGCGAGCGCCGTCAGTGCGCTTCTGATCCTCATGGTGGTGTCTCCGTCCACTGTGCGGAGCCACGTCGCGGCGGCGTTGCCGGTGGCCCTCGACCTCGACCGTGGTCGCGCCTCGGAACGGCCACTTCGCTGCGGCGTAACAGGCACGTAACAGCGGAAGAGGATCCGCGCCACCCGGTCTCCTGCCGCACCGCGTGATCCGGCTCGGCCGAGGCGTCGCGGGTGAAGTCGCTGTTCGCCGGCACTCTGGCCGCGCCGAGGTGTCACCCATGCGTTACCGCACTGCGGTACCGTGCGGGGCACATCGACACCTCCGAGGTGGACTCATGCCTGCTGTCGTCGCCCTCGTGCTGACCCTCGCCCTCGCCCCCGCGCCGTCCCCGTCGAGCACCTCGGGGCCGGTCGGCGAACTCCTCGGGGGCGTCGGGCAGATCGTCGACGACCTGCTCGGTGGTGGTGCGGCGCCGAGCACCTCACCGACACCGGCCCCCAGCGTGGCCCCCACCC
>NZ_WBKR01000110.1 GCF_008868155.1 Micromonospora sp. ALFpr18c | reverse complement strand
GGCCCGGCGGCCGGCTCGGGGCCGACCGGGCATGATCCGGTGGAGGTCGTCGAGGTGGAGCCGACGACGGGGGCGCCGGTGGACGCGGTGCCCCGCCGGGTGCCGGTCCGGCAGCAGAGCCGGTGGCACCGGGGGTCCCGCCCCTCCGACGGCGACGCGCCGACCGACGACAGCGCCTTCTGGGCACCGATCGAGCAGGTGCACTGGGACGGCACCCCGGTCCGGGAGGACGCCGCGCCGGAGCGGGAGCGCGGTTCCGGGCCGGCGGGACGCCGCTCGCCGGCGCGTACCCCCCGACCGCCGGACCCGCTGCCCGGGCTGACCGTGCTGGTGCTGCTCAGTCTGGTGGTGGCCTTCTTCGCCTGGGTGAGCGCCGGCCCGTTCTGGCTCGCGGTCGGACACGCCCGCGTCGGCACGGTGCTGATCGACGACTGCACCGGCGGCGGGCTCACCCAGCGGTGCCGGGGGATCTTCACGGCCGACGACGGGCGGTTCCTGGCACACGGGGTACGGGTCAGCGGCGTACCGGACGGACGGGACGCACCCGGAACCTCGCTGCCGGCGCGGATGACCGGCCCGGACGGCGGCACCGCGTACGCCGACACCGGCGTCGGCCGGCACCTGCGCTGGCTGCCCGGCCTGCTGATGGTCATCGGCTGCGCCGCCGGCATCGCCCGATGGACCGGGTCGACCCGACTACCGGGGCGGCGACACCGTCGCTGGGCGGTGGCCGCCGCCCTCGCCGGCCCGGCGCTGATCACCCTCGGCTTCCTCGCCGCCGCCTGGTGAGCCGCCGACTCAGCGTGCTGCGGCTCGGACCGGCGAGTTTCCGTGATCGTGAGTGACCCGTGCAGGTCTCTGGTCAGAGCCCCGCGGCGGGCCGGCCGTGGGACGGCGGCCGGTGAGTGTCGCCGCTGCCGCGATGTCTCCGGCTTGTTGCGGCACAGGGGTGGAGATCCAGTTCTGCGGCCTGCCCCACGGGTGGTTCTCCCACTTGTGGGCTTCACCGACCGCCTTGGTGAGCAGGGCCAACCCCTGAATGGTGAAGCCGGCGATGCGCGCGGCGCGGTTGTCGGTGGCCGTGCCCGCGGCAATGACGCCAGCGCCCACCATCCCGAAGAAGCCACCCAGGATCTTCGGAATGTTGATCTTGTCGAGCTTGATTCCCTGGGTGAATCCGTCCGCGAAGAAACCCTTGCCGACCTCGCTGAAAAATTCACCCGCCGCAGTTGATCCGGCCATACCGGCCGAGGCCGCGGCGAAGGGAATGGGTGATCCCACGCCGGTTTCCGCCAGCTGCCTCTGCAGCTCCACGGCCCGCTTCTGCAGGATCGGGGCGGCGACGGCGAAGAAGGCGCCAGCGGCCTTCGCGTAGTCGCCGTCCGGGATCAGTTTCCAGCCGTTCTCCGACTTCCACCACTCGCCGACCCCCTTGAGGCCGAGGCCGGCGGACTGCGTGATCAAACCGCCCGCGCGTACGACATGCATGGCCTTTTGTGCGCCTACGGCGTTGGCGACGATGCCGCCGGCGATGACCACACCTGCGGCGATCTTCGGCACGTTGACCTCGTACCTGCTCGCGGCACGGCCCCACTTCCAGATCTCGTTGATCGCGTCCCCGACTGCCGTCGCGCTTGCCATGCCCACGGCACCGGCGACCGCGTCCCGGTCCTGACCAGCCGTCGACAGCAACGGCCCGGCAGTCGCGAGGGCGGCGAAAACGGCCTTCGGGACGTCACCAGCCCTGCTCCGCGCCGCTGGTACCGGCTGACGGACTTGATTCCGCTCGAGGTCATCCGCAGCGCCGCCCTGGCGCCACGCGTGCGGGGCCTCAAGGGGTTGAAGCGCCTCGGTGGCGACGGCTGACCTCGAATCGGTGGCCTGCTCCGGCGCCCGGGTCGGTACCGGGGTGGGCGTCCGCGGCGTGGCGGGAGCCGGCGGCAGGCTCACCAGCTTCGCGGGACCAGACGTGACGGCCGCAAGCTGGTGGACCATCTCGGAAGGGAACGGGGTCAGTGGTCGCGGCGGCTCCGGGGTGGACTCCCGTGACGACATGACTGCGGCAGACGCAGCGATTCCTTGGCCGTTGTTCTCGCCGATCATCCACCACACGCTAGGTACCCGGGATAAACACCCTTCGGCCTCCTGATGAACAGATCGAGACCCAGAATTCACCGCAGGATACTCGCGTCTTTCCGGACGGCCCCAGTGCCGCCGGGCTTTGCACCATCACCCAGGACCCAACGCCGTTCAGTTAGGGCGGCGGCTGGTTCGTCAAGGTTCGTCGGTGATGACGTCAATGTTGGTGGGGGCCTGTAAGTGCGACGGTCGATGTTCGGTCTGCGGGCCTGGTACGTGGAGTTCGAGCGTTTGATCATGCGGGTTCTCGTCCGGACGCGGCGTTCCGGTAGCAGGTTCACCAGGACCTGTTCGCCGATGACGCCGACCAGGTCGAGGACGGTGTGTCCGTCCACAGGTCGGTGTCCGCCGCGACCACGCGGATCGCTCGCTTGAGCAGCGGCACCACCGCACGCAACCGCTTGTTGCAGCCGGACCGCCCGGGCAGGTATGGGAACGCCCTGGGCAGATCCCCCGGGGCGAACCGCAGCCAGCGGGCTTCGGACCGCACGCCGAGCAGAGCCTGAGCCACGGCCAGGGTGAGCCAGTTCCGCGTAGACAGCCATCGACCTTCACCGACGGTGCGGTTAGAAGGGTGTTGGGGCCGGTCGTCACAAAATGGCCCTCAACACCTTCGCCTATCTCCACCACCCAGGGTCGTTAGGACTTACTCGTCCAGGCCTTATCGGCGAGTCGGATTCGAGGCCGAGGCTGACGGGTCACGAGAGACATTCGTCGCCGCCGGTTTGGTGAGTGCCGATCGTGACGAGGTCGAGGGCAGTGCCGTCGACCCGAGCGCTGCCGCTTCGCCTCGGAGCAATCTCGCCGCACTTGCCAGGTGTGCCGCGCTTGCGGCAGCCAAACAGGTCCTTTCCAACTCCGCACTTTCCTCGCGTCTCGCAGCGGTCCTGGCTGCTTCGGCCAGATACCTCTTATCCAACCGCTCCTGAACTGCATTGTTCTCCTGGCGCCAGACTAGAAAATTGGGCTCGTATTCCCTCGGCACGCGCCTCACGGTCGAGTCCTCGGGGTATAACCACTCCTGCCTGAGTGGCAGCAGCTCCCGTAACACCCGCTCACGTTCCGCCTGATCACTTAACGCCTGCCGGCGGCGTGACTCCTGCTGGCGGCGCACCTCCTCCTTGTGTAACAGCACCTGCCGTAACGCCTGTACCGCCTGTTCACGTGACGCCTGTCTACGTAACGCCTGTTCCCTGGGATCCACAGTCAAAGTTCCTTCCTGTCGGGTGATACCACGTACCCGTCCAACGTGAATCCGCTCACGTCTGGTTCAGCAGTTGGCCTGAGAAGCGAACGGCTGGTCCCGGTCGGCACCCGACGCGGTTATTCCCGCACGCCAGCCGGGCCACCAGCCACGCGGCCGGCCTGATCCCGGAGGATCACGCCGGCCGCCGCACGGACCCGCGTCACGCTGGCGACGCGGGTCAGCTGTGCACGATCGTGTAGACGTCGCGGCGGCGCAGCGCGTACTCGGTGGCGACGTCGGTGATGGCGTCCCGGCGCGACCGGCCGGCCGCCTCCCGCTGGGCGACCGCCGCGCGCAGGGTGTCGTCGTCGGGGCGCTCCTGCGGGGTCACCGGCGCACCGGCCACCACCAGCGTGATCTCTCCACGCGGCTCCCCCTCGGCGGCCCAGCGGGCCAGGTCGCCGAGCGGGCGGCGGAGCACCTCCTCGTAGGTCTTGGTGAGCTCCCGGCAGAGCGCGGCGGGCCGGTCGGCGCCGAAGGTGTCGGCCAGGTCGGTGAGCGCCGCGCCGATCCGGTGCGGTGCCTCGAAGAAGACGAGGGTGCGCGCCTCGGCGGCGAGCGCCCGCAGTCGGGTCCGGCGGGCGCCGGGGGTACGAGGCAGGAAACCCTCGAAGCAGAACCGGTCGCAGGGCAGCCCGGAGACGGCCAGGGCGGTGGTCACCGCGCTGGGCCCGGGTGCCACGGTGACCGGCGCGCCGACGTCGAGCGCGGCGCGGACCAGCCGGTAGCCGGGGTCGGAGACGCTGGGCATCCCGCCGTCGGTGACCAGCGCGACCACGTATCCACCGAGGATGACCTCGACCAGCTCGGGGGTGCGGCGCTCCTCGTTGCCCTCGAAGTAGGAGACGATCCGGCCGCCGATGGTGATGTCGAGGTCGCGGGCCAGCCGGGTGAGGCGACGCGTGTCCTCGGCGGCCACCACGTCGGCGCTGGCGAGCACCTCCCGGAACCGGGTCGAGGCGTCGGCGGGGTTGCCGAGCGGGGCGCCGAGCAGGATCAGGCGTCCAGCTTCGGACATTTCACCCACGAATTCGTCTCCTTCATCGACAGCGGATACCGGTATCAGGGACGACGGGCGCCACCGGACACCTTGGCAGCCTACGATCGCCGGGTGACGAGTGCGTCGACAGCGCAGAGCCCGAGCGCCGACCCGGCAAAGATGGTCGAGGTGACGACCGACCACAGCCCCGATGCGGAGCCCACCACACCGCGTGCCGGCGGTGGCGGTGTGGCCGCCGTGGTCCGCAGACGGTTCGCCACCGTCGACGGCCGACTGGACCACTACTCGTGGCTCGCCACCGCCGTGGTGGTGGCCATCGCGGCGATCCTGCGCTTCGTCGGCCTGTCCAGCCCCACGGGCAAGATCTTCGACGAGACGTACTACGCGAAGGACGCCTACGGGCTGATCAGCCGTGGTGTCGAGTGGAACTACAAGGACAACGTCCCGTCGTACGTGGTGCACCCGCCGCTGGGCAAGTGGCTGATCGGCGTCGGCGAGTGGGCCTTCGGCTACCAGGACGCCGATTCACGGGTCACCGTCCCCGGGCACCTGTTCACCACCGCGCCGGAGTTCGGCTGGCGGTTCTCGGCCGCCGTGATCGGCACGCTGTCGGTGCTGCTGCTCGTCCGCATCGGCCGGCGGATGTTCCGTTCGACGGTGCTGGGCTGCGCGGCCGGCCTGCTGCTCGCCCTGGACGGCTTCCACCTGGTGCTGTCCCGCGCGGCGCTGCTCGACATCTTCCTGCTCTTCTTCGTGCTGGCCGCCTTCGGTGCTCTGGTGCTCGACCGGGACGCCCGGCGTCGGCGCTGGGCGCGGGCACTGGACGACGGGCTCGACCCGAGCCGGCCGGGCCGCGCCGGCCGGCCACCGGGCGGCTGGCGCACCTGGCCGTGGTGGCGGCTGGCGGCCGGGGTGCTACTCGGCTGCGCCTGCGCGGTGAAGTGGAGCGGTCTGTACTTCGTGCCGGCCTTCGCGCTGCTGGTGATCCTCTGGGAGGTCGGCGTCCGCCGTTCGGCGGGGGTCCGCCGGCCCTGGCGGGACACCCTGCTCGACGAGCTGCCTTGGCTGGTGCTGGCCGGCGTGGTCATGGTGGGCACCTATCTGGCCACCTGGTCGGGCTGGCTGCTCAGCGACGACGGCTACTACCGGCTCGCGTCGTCCTACCCGAACGCCCCGCTCAGCGACGCCCCAGTGGTCGGTCCGCTGATCAACCTGTTCGAGTACCACCGGGCGGCGTACGGCTTCCACGCCCAACTCGACGACGCGCACAAGTATCAGTCGTGGCCGTGGCAGTGGCTGCTGCTGGGTCGCCCGGTGGCGTTCCACTGGTCCGGTGACGGCGCCTGCGGCGCGCCGAGCTGCGCCTCCGAGATCCTGCTGCTCGGCACACCGCTGCTGTGGTGGTCGTTCCTGCCCGCGCTGGTGGCGCTGGTCTGGCTGGGCGTGGCCCGCCGGGACTGGCGGGCCGGCGCGATCCTGCTCAGCGTGGCGGCGGGGCTGCTGCCCTGGTTCTGGTTCGCCCTCGACGGCCGGACGATGTTCTCGTTCTACACCGCGCCGGCGCTGCCGTTCCTGGTGCTCGCCGTGGTGTACGTGCTGGGTGCGCTGATCGCCCCGGCCGGTGGTGAGGTCGGTGAGGTGGCTCCGCTCGTGCCGGGCGACCCGGGTTACGAACGCCGGCTGGTCGGCAGCATCGCGGCCGGGGCGTACGTGCTGCTGGTGGCGCTGTGCTTCGCGTACTTCTATCCGATCTTCGTCGGCAAACTCATCCCGTACTCGGACTGGCTGGCCCGGATGTGGCTGGACGGTCGCTGGATATAAGCATCGGCAGGCGACGCGCCGCTCAGCGCGACAGAAACGGGCCCACACGCTCTGGAGCGTGTGGGCCCGTTGCACAAAGACGCGCGCCCCGATCGCCTGCCACGGGGGAAGCGGGCGATTGGGGCGCGCATGAAGAGCTTAACCACGGCGCACCACCGGCACAACGGGTCAACTTGGGTCAGATTTCCGACGGATGGCGCCCGGACCGTTAGTTGTCTTTCGGCAGTTGACCGAGGGTGAGCCACCGTGGACCCAGAGCGCGGGACGCGCCGGTCCGCGCCCTGATCGGGGCACTGGTCTCGAACCCCGCCACCCCAGTGATCATCCAAAGTGGATCTCACTACACTGCGGGCCGTGATCAACTTCAGACGATCGACGGCCGTCCTCCTCGGACTGCTGGCGACCACCGCGCTGAGCGGGCCGGCCCCGGCGGCGGCCGACGACGAGGAGCCGGTGGCCGAGCCGCCCCGGGTCGAACTGGTGCTCGACGTCAGCGGCTCGATGCGGGCCGCCGACATCGACGGGCGCAGCCGGATCTCGGTCGCGCAGCAGGCGTTCAACGAGGTGGTCGACGCACTGCCGGAGGAAACCCAGCTCGGCATCCGGGTGCTCGGCGCGACCTACCGGGGCAAGGACAAGAAGGTCGGCTGCCAGGACACACAACAGATCGTGCCGGTCGGCCCGGTCGACCGGTCCGCGGCCAAGGCGGCGGTCGCGACACTGCGGCCGACCGGGTTCACACCGGTCGGGCTCGCACTGCGGTCCGCCGCGGAGGACCTGGGCACCGGCGCCACCACCCGCCGGATCGTGCTGATCACCGACGGGGAGGACACCTGCGCCCCACCGGACCCGTGCGAGGTGGCCCGGGAGCTGGCCGCCAAGGGCACCAGCCTGGTGGTCGACACGCTCGGCCTGGCGCCCGACGAGAAGGTCCGCCGGCAGCTGCTGTGCATCGCCGGCGCGACCGGCGGCACCTACACGGCCGCGCAGAGCGCCGAGGAGCTGACCGACCGGATCAAACAGCTCGTTGAGCGTGCCGGCGACACGCACACCCGCGCGCCGACCGTCGTCGGCGGTGCGAACGCCTGCGACTCGGCGCCGCTGCTCGCACCCGGCGTGTACGCCGACCGGGAGGCGTTCTCCGAGCACCGCTGGTACCGGGTGCCGGTACGCCCCGGACAGGAGCTGCGCGCGTCGGTGAGCATGGCGCTGGACCGGCCGGTGAACCGGGACTACGGCGTGCTGCTGCGGGCCACCGCCACAGACGGTCGGGAACTGGTCCGTGGCGCGGACGCCGGCAGCGGACGGGCCGACGTGCTCTCCGCCGGGCTGCGCTGGTCGGCCACCGCCGACGACGAGGACGCCGACGAGGCCGAGCAGACCTCGGCGCCGGTCGTGGAGCCCACCACCATGTGCCTGGTGGTGAGCAACTCGTTCGCCGCGCGTCCCGGCACCGCCGCGACCCCGGGCATGCCGGTGGAGCTGACCATCGACGTGGTCGCCGCCGCACCCGCACCGAACGGGCCGGACCTCGGCCGGGGCTGGGTGCTGCTCGCCCTGCTCACCGTGGCCGGACTGCTCACCGGCCTGCTTGCCGGCCTGCTCACCCGCTGGTGGGTCGCCACCTGGAGGGAGAACTGATGCGTACCGCACTGCTCCGGACGCTGGCCGCGCTGTTCGCCGCCGGTGGGTCCGCACTGCTGCCCGCGGCGGCCGTCGCCGCACCGACGCCCTCGCCGGGCGCCACGCCGGTGAACCGGGCCGGCACCTCGTTCCTCACCGCCACCCCGATCACCGCCGGGCAGCCGGTACGGGTGGACGCCTCGGTCGGCGACCACCTCTACTGGTCGTTCCCGGCGACGGCCGGCCAGGTGCACGAGATCAACGCCACCGTCACCTTCCCGAAGGCACGCGGCGGCGCCTCCACCTGGACCGTCGACGTGTTCGACGGACTGCGCCGGCGTCAGGCGTGCACCGCCGGGGCGCAGACCCCGACCGTGGACGCGCAGGCGTCGAGCGTGACGCTGGGCTGCACGCTGCGCGAGGTGCGGCCGTGGGCCGAGCCTTGGTCGGGCGACCCGCTGCCCGGCACGTACGTCATCCGGCTCTCCGTGATCGACCTGCCGGAGCCGGACCTGGGCGCGCCGATCGACGTGGACCTGCTGGTCGGCACCGTCGCCGACCGGGGCGCCTCGGCCGACGACGGTGAGTTGGCCGCACCCCTGGTGCCCAACACCAAGGCGGGCACGGTGCTCAACGCCGTACCCCCGGTGGACGCTGAGGCCGACGAGGACAGTGACTGGCCGACGGACTGGCTGCCGGATCTCGGCTCGCGCTGGATCTGGACCGGCGTCGGCGGCGTGCTCGCCGCCGTGGCCGGCGTGGTCGGCTTCGCCCTGACCCGGCGGCCCCGGCGGGTCTGAACCGACCCGCCGCGCCCGGTGGCCCCGCCCGACGGCGGGGCCACCGGCGTGTTCAGACCCGTCGGGAGCCGCGTGGCAGCCAGCCGATGAACCGATCCTGCAGCGACATCACCGGGGCGGCACGCAGATCCTCCGTGGCGGCGGCGAGACACGAGCCCAGATAGACGCTGAGCATCGCCCGGTCGCCGCCGTACTCCGCCAGCAGCCGACCACGCTTCGTCGCGCACGGCCACTCGTCCCCGCAGGAGCCGCAGCTCCAGCCGGGGGTCGTCGGGGCGTGGTCGTCAACCCGTCCCCCCGGCGATCGGGCACCATCGGTCATCGCAGGTCCTCTCCAGACGTATACGGGGCTAGCCAGATGTTGATGGTGGTCCCCCCGGAGCCATCAGGAGAGCGCGACACGTCCCTCCGGTGTTACATCTTTGCGGTAGCTTCTCCCGTCGTGGGAGTCGGAAATTTGACGATCGGCCGGACGCCTCCTTCCTACCCGTCAGTAGGTGGCGACCGTGCGTGACCTTTTGCCGCCGACGGTCGCCGTGGCGGTCGCCGGCCCCGACGACTGGGCCGGGGAACTGCTCGCCGCCGAACAGGCGTGCCTCGGCGAGCAGGCGGTACAGACCCGCCGACGGGACTTCACGGCCGGGCGGGTCTGCGCCCGGCGGGCCATGGCCAGCCTCGGCCTACCGCCGACGGCCGTCCCGGCCGCCGCCGACCGCGCGCCCGTCTGGCCGGCCGGGATGATCGGCAGCATCACCCACACCACCGGCTACTGCGCCGCCGCCGCGGCGCGCCGCACCGACATCCGGTCCGTCGGGATGGACGCCGAGCAACACCGCGAGATCAACGCCGGAGTACGACGACTCGTGCTGCTGCCCGAGGAGGAGGAGACGTGCGCGCGGCTGCCCGCCGGCATCTCCTGGCCGGTCGTGCTGTTCAGTGCCAAGGAGACCGTCTACAAGGTTTGGTACCCGGTCGTCGGCAGCTGGCTGGACTTCCACGACGCCCGGCTGGAGGTGGATCCCGACGCCGGCACGTTCACGGCTCGGATCGCTCCGGCCCGGCTGGACGCGGCCGACGTCGCCGATCCGCCGTCCACGATCAGCGGTCGCTTCGTGGTCGCCGAGGGGCTGATCCGTACCGCGGCCGTCCTTCCGCTGCGCTGACGTTCCCACCGTCCACCCTGGTGGATCCCGCCGGGGGTGGACGCGATCCGGCGCGACGACAGGAGGGTGGGCGACGCACGGTAACGTCGGCGGGTTCCCGAACCGCACGTACCGAGGCGTCAAGGAGTACGGTGACCCACCCCCAGCCCCCCGTCGGGCCGCAGGACCGCCAGCAGCCGAACCCGGAACCGCCGACGCAGCCGAACCCGGCGACACCGCAGCCGCCGGTGTCCGCGCCTCCGGTCCCGGGGTCGCCGGTGACGGCCGTACCGAGCCAGTGGGCGCCGCAGACCGTGCCACCGCCGCCGTACGCCAGCACGGCACCACCCGACCAGGCGTGGCCGCAGCCCCCGTTCTCCGGTGGCGCGTACCCGGCAGCCGGCGGGCCGGGCTATCCGCTCACGATGCCGCCGCCCGTCCAGCCGAAGAGTTCCAAGAGGACCGTCGTGGCCGTCGCGGTCACGGCTGCCGTACTCACCCTGCTCTGCTGCGCCGGCGGCATCGTCGCGGTGGTGATCGGCGCGAACCGGGCCGCGAACGAGGTGACCGACGCGCTGCCCACGCCGGGTGTCACCCGGGGTGTCGGGCGGCCGCCGGCCGCCGCGCCGAAGTCGACCCCACGCTCGGCAAACGGCGACACCCGGAACATGTCCGCCGGCGACACCCTGGTCATCGATGGTGACGACGGCACCGTCGAGATCACCGTGACGAAGTTCAGCACCGCGACCAAGCCCTGCAAGTCGTACGGTCTCAAGCCGGACGAGGGCATGTACGTGATCGCCGACGTGACGGTGACCGTGACCAAGGGCACCGCAGCGACGAACCCGCTCTCCTTCCAGTGGGTCGCCGCGGACGGCACCGAGACGAACGCGATCGGCGGAGCGTTCTCCGGCTGCGGCAAACCGATGCCCGCCGGCAACGACCTGACCGCCGGCACCCGGCAGACCGGCAGCGTCGTGTTCGACGTCCACGACACCTCGGGGGTGCTGGAGTACCAGCACCAGTTCGAGACCGCCGGTTCCTGGAAGCCGTGACCCCAGGCGTGGGGCCGACCCCTGGCGGGCCGGCCCCACGCCGTTGGTGAGTCGGGTCAGCAGCCCGTCCAGCGGACCGGGGTGACCCGGTCGCCGTTGCGGAAGCCCACGATGGTGCCCGTGTCGGAGATCGAACGCGCACCGATGGTCACCCGGTCACCGCCACCCGGCAGGACGCGGGACGTCGCGCCACGAACCACCCGGTCGCCGCCCACGACCACGCCCTTGTTGTTGACGTCCGTCACCCATTCCAGCCGCGGGTCGAGTGCCGTGTAGGAGCCGTCCCGAAGGTCCCACCGCACGTCCACCGGGCCGCCCTCGCCGCCCAGATCCGCCTGGCCGACGGCCCAGTGCCCCGCCGCCGCGACGGCCACCGTCGTGCGGGCACCCGGCGCGCCGAGTGCCTCGATCCGGCCGCCCGGCCGACGGACCCAGGCGGACCAGCTACCCCACTCGCCGGCGTTGCCCACGATGGTGCCGTTCGCGGTGATCGCCACCGGTGCGGCACCGGCCGGGGCGTCGAGCACCTCGACGGTAGCCGGCCGGGCGGCCGGCCAACGCAACGCGAAATACTCCCCGGTCGCGCTGTTCGAGCCGTGACCGACGATGTCGCCGGCCTTGTTGATGGCCGTGACGAAGATGCCGTCGGACGGCACCACCGGCAGCTGCTCGAACCGGCCGTCGCGGTACCTCCACGGCTGGCCGATGCCGTTGACCCAGCCGTTGCCGACGACGACGCCGTACGCGTTGACGTCGACGACGTCGCCGTCGGTCGGCGACTCGACGGTCGTGAGCTGGTCCCGGTCCCAGACCAGCAGCAGTGGCTGGTTGCCGCTGTCACTGACCCGCAGGGCGGAACCGGCGACGAAGCGTCCGGTCGGGTCGACGGCGTTCGCGTCGGCACGGTACGTGTCGGCCGGGTACGGCAGCGGGCTGATCGTGCAGGCGCCGACGGGTCCGGCGGTCGCGGCGGTCGCCGTGCCGGAGACGGCGAGGCCGAGCGAGGTGGCGAGCAGTCCGGCGGCGACGCCACCGAGGATCCTGCGTCGAGCGGTACGAGTCATTTCTACTCCCCGTGTGTGCCCGGATACTCCGGGCGTCGAAGTGGTATCCGATACACACGCCGAGCACGGCCGATGGTTGCCATGGATCGGATGAGAGACACAGTCGACGCGCCGGACCTTCGGTCTGTTATGGACGGCCGGGGTGTCACCGAGGGCGGCGTGGGCGCCCTCCGGGCAGGGCTGATGCCCCGGGGGCCGTTCGGGCGATGCGGCCGACAACGAAGGGGACGAGTATCAGCCATGTCGAACACTGTCAATACCTTTCGGGGGCCCGGATGAACAGGGACCAGGACAACACCGTCGACCGCCGCCGTCTGCTGCGGCGGGCCGGAACCGTCGCCGCCGGGCTGGCCGGCGCCGGCGTGACCGCCGCGGCGACCGCCGCCTCGGCCGAGGCCGACCCGGGCGATCCCGTGCTCCAGGGTGCGGACAACGACGCCGGCAGCGCCACCACGCTCCGCAGTTCCTCCGACACCGCCACCCTGCGGCTGGCGAACGCCAAGGTGACCACCGGCCCCAACGGCAAGGCGCTGACCGCACCCACCCTGCGCCTGGCACCCAACGGGACCGGGCTCTCCGCCCAGGCCGAAATCGGCTCGATCGGCATGGACACCACCGGCACCATCTGGGCGGCCTCCGGCAACTACCGCCACTACGGCTTCGTGGACCGGGTCCACACCAGCGCCAACTCCAACCGGATCGTGCCGGTCATACCGCAACGGGTCCTCGACACCCGCACGCCACAGGGGCGCGTCAACATCCACGATCCCGGCGGCCTGGCCGCCCCGGGCGACCTGGACAGCACGGGCCGACTGCTGGGCGGTCGGACGATCGAGGTCACCCTCGCGGGCTACGTCTT
Organism: Micromonospora sp. ALFpr18c; assembly: GCF_008868155.1. Lineage (GTDB taxonomy): Bacteria > Actinomycetota > Actinomycetes > Mycobacteriales > Micromonosporaceae > Micromonospora. The sequence goes on along the minus strand of NZ_WBKR01000110.1, from coordinate 8,792 downwards.
CATCGCCGACGCGGTGTTCGGCAACGTGACGGTCACCGGTTCGGTCGCGGGCAGCTTCCTGCAGATCTTCCCGGCCGGCCTGCCGCGCCCGACGTCGTTCTCGACGATCAATTTCGAGACCAACCAGACCGTGTCGAACGCGTTCATGTCCGGCGTCAACTGGAGCACCGACCGCATCTCCATCTACGCCGCGCGGACCACCCACGTGATCATCGACGTGGTCGCCTTCGTGATCGGGTTCGGCGAGGTCTACCCGCAGATCCTGCTGCCGCATGAGGGATGGACCCCGCAGGCGACGAGTCAGGCGGAGGTGGCACGGCAGCGCCGGCCGAGCTGGGAGCAGGACGACTAGCCGGACGGAGGGCTACCGCGCCCACGACTCCTCGGCGGTGACGACCGGCTGACCGGTGCGTACCGACTCCTCGATGGCGAGGCTGATCAGGTGATCCTGGCAGGCTTCGGCCAGCGGGTAGGGTGCCGGACCCTCCTCCCGCGCCCAGGCGCCGGTACGCGCCATGATGTCGGCCACCGCGAGGTCGTCGTCGGACAATCCACTGCCGACGAACGGATTGCGGTAGACCACCCGGCCGTCGAAGCTGATGTGCTTCAGGTCGAGCCCTTCCAGGTTCAGGTCCAGACCGGTCTGCCGCCGCACCAGGGCGGACTCCACCGGTGTGGTCGGGTCGACCAGACGGACGACCCGGTCGTCCACCAGTTCGCCGAGTGACCCCCGGACCACCAGCCGACGGGTACGCAGCGGATTCCACCACTGGTTGTCGGTGAAGTCGTAGAGCCCCATCCGCCCACCGAAGTCGATCGTCGCGAGGGTGGTGGTGAGCTGCTGCGGGGTGGCGTCACCGCTCCAGCCGTCCGGCGACAACGGGTTGGCCAGCGGCGCGACGAACGCCCGTGCGTTGACCTCGGCGGTGTCGTACCCGACGCCGAGCAGACCACGGATCAGCGATACCGCGTGATACAGGTGCGTCGACGACAGCTGGACGGAGGTCGGCTCGCCGAGCACCCCGGCGCGGATCACCTCCAGGCGGGCCGCATGCCCGGGCATCAGCAGGTACTGCTCGGCCACCTGCACCAGGCCGCTGCCGCCGACGTCGGACCAGAGCGACCGCAGCCCCGCCACATCGGGCGCGGGTGGTGTCTCGGCGAGCACCGGCACGCCGGCCGCGACCAGCTCACGGGTCGCGTCGGGCGTCACCGACCAGGGCACCGACACGATGACGAAGTCCGGCCGCTCGTGGGCGAGAAGGTCGGCCGTCGTACGGAACGTTCGCACACCCCACCGGGCCGTCACGGCGTCACCGCGCGATCCGGTACGCGTGACCACGCCGGTCGCGCGGAACCGCTCCGGCAACAGCCCCGCCAGGCGGAGGAAGAACTCACCCCGCCAGCCACTGCCGACGAGGCCGAACCGGGTCTGGGTGGCGGCTGTCATCCGGGCTCCTCACGTCGAGATCCGGATGCTAGCCGTTTCTCCTCGCTAGACGAGTTGTTCCGAATTCCGGTCAGTGGTCGTAGGCGATCAGTGACCGGGTGACGGGTGCGCTGGTCTTGTTGTTGTGCCAGATCGCGGCGGCCATGGCGAGGAGGCGTTGGGCGACGCGTACGGCGACGCCGGTGAAGGTTCGTCCGCCGTGTTGTTCCAGGTCAAGCTGGTCTTTGAGGGTGTCGTTGACGGATTCGATCAGCTGTCGGACCTTCTTGAGCATCGGTTCGCCGTAGCGGGTCTTCTCCTTCTTGCGCGATGGTCGGAGCAGTTCGATGCCCTGTTCGGCCAGCTGCCGCTCGAACGGCTTGGAGGCGAAGCCTTTGTCACTGATCAGCAGGATCCCGTCGTGTTCGGCCACCACGCCCGCCTCGACCTGCAGCATCGCGGCGAGGACCTCACGCTCGCCGATCTTCGGGTTTGCGAGGGCCCACAGGATCGGCATCCCGGTCGGGGTGCAGACCAGGTACAGCCGCAGGCCCCAGAAGAACCGGGAGTGCGAGGCGCAGTAGCCGTATCCGGCCCAGCCGGCAAGGTCCGAGCGTTGAACCGTGGGGCGGGACATGCCACAGGGGATGGGAGTGGAGTCGACGATCCAGTGGTTGTCGAACCAGAAGTCACTGTCGCGGGCCAAGTCCCGGATCACCTTCTTGATCAAAGGCAGCGCCGCGCGGAGCCGCTTGTTGTACCCGGGGCGCTGCGGCAGGTACGGGAACATGCCGGCCAGGTGGATACGGGCGTAGCGGATCCAGTGTGCCTCCGAGCGGGCGCCGAGCAGGACCTGCGCCACGGCCAGGCACACCAACTCGGAGTCGGTCAGCAGCGGTGGCCGGCCCCGCCACCGGGGCGTACGGATGCTGTCGTCGATCTTCACGTACAGTGCGGTCAAGAGGGTGTCCAGGTCTTGCGTCACAACATGATCATGGACGCCCTCTCTTCATGCCCAGACATCGACCCCTGACTTCGGAACTACTCGTCTAGGGTTACGGCCGTGACCGCCAACCCGTTGCGCGCGGTGCCCGTCGACGTGGCCGCCCGGCAGCCCGAGCTGGACTACTACGTGGTCCTTCCTCGACGCGCGGGCGCTGCGCCGACCGGCCAACCGGAGGGGATCCTCGTCGAGGAGTTCAGCCGCGCGCACGACTTCTCCACCACGGGCCTGAACAGCGCGGGTTGGACACGAGAGGCCGGCTGGTGGAGTTCCGCCGCGCTGAGCCGCAGCGTTCGCACCGACCCGGACACCCTGGCGAGGGTGGTTCCCAGCTCCCGCCACGAGGCCGAGGTCATCTGCCGCATGCTCGGTGGCGGAGACCTGCCGGCCGAATCGGTGCTGCGCACGTACTTCCGGGAGCACCTGGATCTCGCGTCCGCCCCGCCGCTGCGGCTCGGCCCCGCGCAGCCACCGGACGGGTTCCACGAGCGGCGCGTGTACCGCGTTCTGTTCGCCCGACAGTTCGGGGCAGACCAGGTGGCGAGCCTCAGGATGCTCTGGCGCGCGACGGACGTCGGCACCGGGTCGCTCGCCAGCGGGCAACTGGACGAGGGCGGGGACCGATTCACCTGGGATGTGCGCCCGGTCGGTCACGGCCGGGCCTGGTGCCTCGACGTGACCGTCCTGATGAGGTCCAGCGCGGCGCAGGCCGTGGTGAGTTCGACCCTGTCCGACCTGACGAACATCCTGCGGCAGCACGGCTTGGTCCCCGTGACGACCGAACGGTTCGCCTGAGGGCGTCCCCCGCTCAGGACAACAACAGCGCGCCGTCCCAGCTCAGCACCGGGCCGCCCGGGCTCGTACCGCCCAACGCGAGCGCGACCCCCGCCGCGCCATCGAGCAGACCAGCCCAGTCCGCGGGGACCGTTCGCACGGCGAACATGCTCTCCGGCTCGGCGAACGCGTGCAGGTGCTCGCGGAGCCGCGCGGTGAACGGTTCAGCGGCGCGACGGTCTCCGGCGCGGCCCGACATCCGGAGCAGGTACCGGGTCAGTGAATCGGCGGCCCGATCCGCGCGGCGGTCCGGAAGATCCCGACCGTGTGCCACCTTCGCGAACGTCGCGTCCAACGACCGACTCGCGAGCCCGACCGCCTCCGCGAACGGTGCGGCCACCGGATCGGCAACCACGTTCCGCACGTCCACCGGCGCCGCGCGGGTGCCTCGGGCGGCACTGCGGGGCAGCGCCGCCGCCCTGAGCACGAACTGCTCCGTGCAGGTGAAGACGACGTCCATGCGACTCCTGACGGTGGGGCCGGCCGGCCGGACGGCGATTGCCTTCCGTCCGGCCGGGACATCAGCAGATGGCGCAGGTCGTGATCGTCCGGTCGATCGTCGGGTAGGCGACGATGCCGTTCTCCACCGCCGTCTCGATCTCGGCTTCCTCGATCTCGATGTCGAACAGGTCGTCCAGCTTCTCCACCGGCATGATGGGGCTCCCTAACCTCAGGGCGGATCGGTCGTTCCGCCGTTCACCAGATGGTTGGGGAACACACGGATGGTTAGCGGAACAGCAATTCAGTCGGCGGGCGAAGTGCCGCCGCCCGGTCGACGGCCGTCAGGCCGCGCGGATGAGCACCCGGCGCTGCCACCAGGGGCCGGCGGCGGCCAGCAGGACACCGATGAACAGTCCGCCCCAGAGCAGGACGTGCGGGACGCCCAGGGCGCCGGCGAGCGCGGTGCCGCCGATGAGGAGGGCCAGGATCAGCGCCGACCACATCAGGGCCGACGTGTCTGGCTGAATGCGGGGGCGCACCGGTCGGCGGAGCAGGGCACCACCCCACCGGGTGTTACTCGCCATGGCGACGAGCAGCAGCAGGATGGCGATGGTGGTGCCGTAGGTGCGTGTGAATTCCGGATACCGATCGGCGAGAACTCCGAGCGCCGCGATGAGAACCCCGGTCACGATCCAGGCCCACCACGGCCAACCGGCCGCAGCCGCGGTCTGGCCTCGCCGCCGGTGGACGTCCCGCAAGGCCCCTTCTGCCTCTTCGGGCGTGGGCGTGGTGTTCATGAGACAGCTCCTTCACGCGACGGAAAGTACTTGCTCGCATGGAAAGTTAGCACGCGACTCCCGGACCGGCAACCACGCCCACGGGCCCCCAGTGCAGAAAATAATCGGCTTTCAGTTCCCCGTCCGGGGCAACGCCAAACGGGCCTTTTCCAATTCGTTGTCGATTAGCGGGAGCCCGCACCGAATCAAGTGGTAATCCAGTCCGCATACATTCACCGCACTAATCATCGATGGCACAGCGCACCGACCTCAGAGGAGCCTCAAGGTGGAAGAAGTGATCGCGTCCAAAATCTCTCGTCGCAGCCTCTTTGCGGCGGCCGGCGCCGGTGCCGCGCTGTCCGTGGTGACCGGCTGCACGGCGGAGAAGAGCGATGCGGCCCCGGCCGCGTCCAGCACGGCGATGCCGGCAGCCAACCGGGACGGCGCGGCGCTCGGCCTGAGGTTGCAGGGCATCCAGCACTTCGGGGTGACGGTCGACAATATGGAGCGAGCCTTCGAGTTCTACACCGAAGTGCTCGGCGGCACCGAGGTGATGCGCGACGGCGACTTCCAGGGCCAGGTTATCCACGACACGATCCTCACCGATCAGGAGATCATCGCGACCGAGCAGAGGATCGATCCGGCGAAGATCGGTGTGCCGGATCTGGCCAGCGGAAAGCAGCGACTCGACGTGCGGTTCGTCCAATTCGACAACGTGGTGATCGAGCTCCTGCAGTATCGCGACTCGAACCAGCCGCAGGGCACCGGCCGGAGTTTCGCGCCGCCACGCGACCGCATGAGCCCGGCCTACCCGCGCTCCATGCACATCTGCTTCCACATCCGCGACGACGTCGACTTCAACAAGTTCATCGCCGACCTCGAGGCGGAGAGCGCCCGGCGCGGAATGAGCCAGGTCAAGGCAAACCGGGTCATCACCGTACGCACCGAGCAGGCACGCCTCGCCGCACCGGCGACCGCCAACACCAACAAGATCCGCGAGGGCAAGTCAAACGGGTGGGCGCTGATCTACTGCAAGGGCCCGGAGGGTGAGCAGCTCGAGTTCGTCCAGGCACTCGACCCCGTCAAGCAGGTCTTCGCCGACGCGAAGGAACGGCACCTCGCCAAGATGAAGGGCTGACGGCCGGGCGGCCCCGGGCCGAGGCCGGCCCCCGCCGTCGCACCCGGGCGTGGCACACGATCGAAAAGGCCGTTTCCCACTGCGGGAAACGGCCTTTGATCTGGGGTGGAGCTGAGGGGATTTGAACCCCAAACGCCGTGGGCCGGGCAAAGATCATCCGCAATCGGGCAGATCCTGCCCCTGACCAGCATCGGAACCGCCAGCAACTTTCGACGCTTTACACCTGTTTCCGGCCCCAGTTGTACTGGATCTGTACTTGATGATCATGCCAACACCTTCATCTGCATCGATTTATCCGATGATGCGAACCTGACCGGCCTCGTACGTCTCCACTTCCCCGGCAGCCCTGGTAACCACCACTGCGCCGGGGCCGCTGTAGGTCACGGAGTCGCCCGGCCCGATGGTGATGTCTTCGACCTGTCCAACAGCGCGGATGTACGTCGCGCGTGGGTGACCCGGCCTCTGCTCGACCACCACCAGGCCGTCACTCTTCAACGCGGCGATCACGGTTCGGATGGTGGTCCGGCTGACGCCGTAGCCCTGAGACAGATCCGTCTCGCTGGGAAGCCTCGACCCCGCCACGTACTCACCCACCGACACCTTGCGGCGGATGTCGTCGGCAACCTGTCGCCAGATGGCCCGCTCCGGGTTCCACTCGATCACAAATTTGACAGTAGGTGCGGACGTAGACCCCTACGTCTGTACGTACTAATCTACGTAGCGCACGGTGCCGCTTAACCCGCTGCGCTGGTCGTAGAGGACCCGAACTCGCCCCGGTGCGGCGGTACCCCCTGCCCGGCCGGGCTCCTTCGACTCGGCCGGGCAGGGCAACCTTCGAGCGGGAAGGGACCTTCATGCCTATCGAGCAGGAGGGCCGCGCGTGGGTTAGGCCGCAGCCCCGCTCGCCCAAACCCGGCGAGGAACTATGGATTGACCGCGCAGCTTCGGTGCAGTTCCTCAGGCAGCGGTTCCGGTTTCGGGTGATCTCGGTGTGCCCAAAGCCGACCTATCGGGGCTGGGCCTGGGTGACGGGATACCAGCTCGACGACCGGGGCAACGCCGTCAGCAAGCGGGAGATCTTCGTTCAGCTCGCCGGCCTGCACCCCGTGCGGCGATCGACGTAGCACGCTGCACTGCCTCCGCCTGGGACGACAGCGACGGGATGGCTCTCCCTCAACCACCCTCCCACCGCGCCTCCTGGTCGCCCCTGGCCATCGCGGAGCCCGAGGCCCCCGCCGGAGGCACGCAGTCACCAAGAAGGGCCGGACTCCCTGGTCAGGGGTCGGCCCTTCAGGATGCATCGGGTCAATACACGGATAACTTCGCGCTCATCGGCAGGCGTCGGCGCGGACGTGACCACCGCACCACGGGTACGGGTCGACGCTCCAAACCCGCCACCCTCCACCGTCGCGGCGTGCCTGGAACTGCCACGGACGCGGGGTGCCGGCACCACTTTGGCGGACCAACCCCGCAGCCGACCGGCCGATCGTTAGCGCCTTTTTGCGATTGTTGATGGCTGGGTATTCCTAACCGCAGGGCGCTGTCCGGGTGCATTGGTCCTAACGTTAGCCAATGCGACAACCCGCGAAGTGCTGCTGAGCAGCGCCGATGAAGCCACAGTGGCGACGGGTGCCCGGCCTGCCATCGAACTTTCACGAGCCTTCACACTGCGTTCAATCAAATAGGCAATATCCTGCGCTTTCTCGCCGATTTCCTGAGAAGCCGACCAATAATCTTCACCTCCTGTCAGCACGCGCGCAGACACCAGTCGGGATTTGGCGACAAAATGATTGTTAGCCAAATTGCTGCGGTAGCTATCAAACTTATCGAATTTATGGTAACTCGTCAGAGCTTCGTGATAGGCGGTCTGCTCTACGCCTAATTCGTAAAAGGCCTTCGCGATCTCCATGGCCAGGCTCGTAGGTGTGTGCCATCGGCTACCGGACCGCTCGAATTCTGCCTCGGATCTGTTCACCACCTCCTCCGCGATGCGCATCGTATCGAGGGATTGCTTCCTGACATTCTGTGCGATGAAATCTTTTGGTCCGGTAAACCCACGCATTGCAGCACGAATTTGACTGACGAAATCCGACTCGTTCATTGTTCCCTCCAAGACCTGTCACCGCAGGCATCTCTTGGGTCGCTACGGGCACCCACCACGGTCAACGTGAACGGCGGACCGACGGTTCACGCAGGGCATTCGCCAGGTCGAGCTTTGACCGTTTAGCACACTTTGCGGTAGTACAGCGGCCGTCATTTGCTAGCCCGATCGCCAGATAGATTACCCAGCGTTACGACCGTCGGCGTCGCGGTTCCTCCCCCAAGATCATCCGTCGCACGGTCGCCCAGCCACCGAATGACGACCACGACGGCGCGGCAGCATCCCCTGCCAGAGTGAGGAGTCACCGCGAGCCGGCAACCGGGTGACCACGCCTCTCGGCCTTCAAAGCTGAGCCACCGACGCAGCCGGAAACCCGCCCAGCAACCCCGAGCCCGACGCACCCGTCGCGCCCACTGTCGCGCGGGCATCCGATCGAGGGCAGCGCCAGAACCAGGCGTGCTCCCGGCGGCCATCGCCGGCGGCCTGCCGTGCCGCGCAGCCATGTCTACGGCTCTTCACCACCGCGCCGTGTGCGCCGGGGCGTGACCGGCCGCCAGGCCGCACGCGCGCCCCGGCGCACACGGCGGCGGGCCGCAGGCCCGCCCTTGACCAAGTAAAGAAAGTCTGAACACACTACGCTCTAGCCGCTGCACGGATCAACAACGCCAGAAGCTGCAAGTACTGAGGTTGTACTAAACGATCAATGACCAGCGTTTCCGCTGGCCATTGATGGTATGGGTGGAGCTGAGGGGATTTGAACCCCTGACCCCCTCGATGCGAACGAGGTGCGCTACCAGTCTGCGCCACAGCCCCCCGCCGGCGAACCGGCTTCGGTCCCACCCGGCTTACACCGGGCGGGCCGGGAGCAAGGCTAACAGGTCGTCGCCCCGCACCGCGAATCCACCCCCGGCGCGGCGCTGGCCCCCGCCGGAGATCCACTCGCCTTCCTGGAAATCGGGGCATCGAGGGCGCCCGGACACCCCGTTTTCCGGGAAGGCGAGTGGATCAACGCCGCGGGCCACGGGCCGCGCGCCCACAGGCCGCGCACCACGGGCCACGGGGCACGGGGC
>NZ_WBKR01000109.1 GCF_008868155.1 Micromonospora sp. ALFpr18c | reverse complement strand
AGGTGCTGGACTCGGCGTCGCGCCGCACCCCCACACGCGCCGTGTCGTCCGCGCGCCGCACCCCCCCGCGCGCCGCACCCCCACGCTCGCCGCGCCGCGCCCCCACGCGCGCCGTCCCCGCGCGCCGCGCGCCGCGCCCGCGCCGCGCCGCGCCCCAAGATCGCGCTCGATCCATGAAGTAGTGGTCTCGGCGTCGACGGATGCCACTACATCCAGGATCGAGGGGGATCTTGGGGTGCGCCAAGGACGGATCTTGACGGGGGCGTCATCACCGACCGACCGGGAGCGGAGGTTGGGGCCTCCGCCCGTCAAGGTCGTGCTCGATCCTGGATGTAGTGGCATCCCGACGCCTCATGACCACTACATCCAGGATCGAGCATGATCTTGCCGGGCGGGGTGCACGGGCCGGCGCGGCAGGCGGCGTGCAGACGGGCCCACGGGGCCGGCGGCCAGCGCGCAGGACGGCCAGCACGGACGACAGCCAGCACGGAGGGCGGCCAGCACGGAGGGCGGCCAGCACGGAGGGCGGCCAGCACGGAGGGCGGCCAGCACGGAGGGCGGCCAGCACGGAGGGCGGCCAGCACGGAGGGCGGCCAGCACGGAGGGCGGCCAGCACGGAGGGCGGCCAGCACGGAGGGCGGCCAGCACGGAGGGCGGCCAGCACGGAGGGCGGTGGATGGGTGGCAGGTTGACGCATTGAGGTGGGCTGATGAGAATGGGCGGCGGGGCCAGGTAGGGCCACCGGCACGAGGGCGACGACGGCGGAGCACCGCTGTCGAGGGTCGCCGGTGAGCGTTCGCGAGTGACCACGTCCGCGTGACATGGACCGTCGCGCACTGTCCGCGTACCCCTGAGGGGCCGTGGCGTGCGGACGGCCGCCCGCCGGCGTCGTCCTCCGATGGCGCCGGGCCTCCGAATTGGAGCTCGAATGTTCCGTCCCACAGCTCTTGGCGGCGCGTTGACCGCGCTCGCCACCGTCGCGGCCGGCGTGTTCATCGCCGCGACCGTCAGCACCAGTCCGGCCGTGGCCGCTGGCACCGGTACCGGCTATCTGCACACCAGCGGCAACCAGATCGTGGACAGCACCGGTGCCACGGTCCGGTTGACCGGCATCAACTGGTTCGGCATGGAGACCGACAACAAGACCTTCCACGGGTTATGGTCGAGCAACCCGTGGCGGGGGCAGCTCGACACGATGGCCCGGTTGGGTTACAACACGTTGCGCGTGCCGTACTCGAATGACGCGCTGAAGCCGGGCGCGACCGCCAGTGGGGTCAACGACTTCGTCAACCCTGACCTGGTCGGGCTCTCGCCGTTGCAGATCCTGGACAAGGTGATCGACTACGCCGGCAGCAAGGGGATGCGGATCATCCTGGACCGGCACCGGCCGACGGCGGCCGGGCAGTCGCCGCTGTGGTACACGGCGACGGTTTCCGAGGCGACCTGGATCAACGACTGGAAGATGCTCGCCCAGCGGTACGCGGGCAATCCGACGGTGATCGGCGCCGACCTGCACAACGAGCCGCACGCCGAGGGCACCAATCCGGCGGCCACCGGCGCGTGCTGGGGTTGCGGCGACACGGCGCGGGACTGGCGGCTCGCCGCCGAGCGGGCCGGTAACGCGATCCTCGGTGTCCAGCCCAACTGGTTGATCTTCGTGGAGGGGGTGAGCTGCCCCAGCGGCGGCCTCTCCAACGTGTGGGACAACGACCCCAGCAACGACGAGGACTGCGGTTGGTGGGGCGGCAACCTGTCGAAGGCCGGTGCGTTCCCGGTACGACTGAGCGTGGCGAACCGGTTGGTCTACTCACCGCACGAGTACGCCACGTCGGTGTACCGGCAGACGTGGTTCGACGCCCCGGACTACCCGGCGAACATGCCGGCCATCTGGGACAAGTACTGGGGTTACCTCTACAAGCAGAACATCGCCCCGATCATGATGGGTGAGTTCGGCAGCACGCTGGCCGACCCGAAGGACCGGGTGTGGTTGGAGAGGTTGATGGCGTACACCGGCACCGGGGTAACCGGAATGTCCTTCACCTACTGGTCGTGGAATCCGAACTCGGGTGACACCGGCGGCATCGCGCTGGACGACTGGACGACCATCAACACGACCAAGCAGGCGATCCTTCAGCCGTACCTGATCGCGCCGTCCGGTGGCACCGGCCCGACCGGGGGGCCGACGGGTGGGCCGACCAGCCCGCCCACCGGCGCCTGCACCGCCACCTACCGGCAGGTCAACGCCTGGCAGGGCGGCTTCCAGGGTGAGGTGACCGTGAAGAACACGGGTTCGGCCGCGGTGAACCCGTGGTCGGTGACCTGGACGTGGCCGTCCGGAGTGACGTTGGGCAGCGGATGGAACGCCACCGTCACGCAGTCCGGCACGACGGTCACCGCGGCGGCACCGGGTCACGCCCCGTCCCTGGCGGCGGGCGGGTCGGTCACCGTGGGCTTCACCGCCAACGGCACCGCCAGCGCCCCCGCAACGGTGAAGCTGAACGGCACCGGCTGCTGAGTCCGCGCTGTCGGGACGGCCGGCGCCGCCACACGGGGCACCGGCCGTCCCGGCATTTACACGCCCACGGGCATGGGCGCCGCGACGGTCCGTCCGCCTCCTCGATAGGAAGCTGCATGCGCACACCACGGCGTCGGATGACGCTGGTCGTCAGCACCGCCGCAGCCACCCTCGTCACCGCCAGCCTGCTGACCGCCGTCACCGCCCAGGCGGCGGCCGGCTGCCAGGTCGCCTACCCGTACCAGCTCGACACCGCGAGCTCCGTCAAGTCCATCGTGACGGGCGGTGCCGGCGCGGGTCGGATCACGGTCTGACCGTGAGCCGGTCGGGGTCCGCCGTGCCGGCGGACCCCGACCGGTCAGTGGGCGGCGCAGGCTCCGGTGGTCGCGGGCGCGACCGGCGGTGCGCCGATCGTCGGCAGACCGAGCAATACCCCGGGGGTACGCGGGGAGCGTCCCGCCTCGGCGGCGTCGCCGGCACGGGTGCGACGGTGCGACAGGGGCGCCCCGTCGGCGTTGAGGTGATGCGGGGCGGCGTACGTGATGGCGGTGTGCACGATGTCGCCGGGCCGGATCGACCCCGCGAAGCCGCCGGCGTCGAAGTGCACGAGCCGACCGTCACGGGCCCGGCCGGACATCCGCCCGGTCCGCTCGTCCTTGCGGCCCTCGCCGATGGCGACCAGCACCTCGACGGTCTCCCCCACCAGACGCTTGTTCTCCGCCCAGGTGATCTCCTCGACGGTCGCGATCAGCCGCTCGTAGCGTTCCTGCACGACCTGCTTGGGCAGCTGGCCGTCCATCGTCGCGGCGGGGGTGCCGGGGCGCTTCGAGTACTGGAACGTGAAGGCCGAGGAGAAGCGGGCCTCCCGCACGACGTCCAGGGTGCGCTGGAAGTCGGCCTCCGTCTCGCCGGGGAACCCGACGATGATGTCCGTGGTGATCGCCGCGTCCGGCATCGCCGCCCGCACCTTCTCGATGATGCCCAGGTAGCGCTCGGAGCGGTACGACCGGCGCATCGCGCGGAGCACGTCGTCGGAGCCGGACTGCAGCGGCATGTGCAGCGAGTGGCAGACGTTCGGCGTCTCGGCCATCGCGGCGATCACGTCGTCGGTGAAGTCCTTCGGGTGCGGGCTGGTGAACCGGACCCGCTCCAGCCCGTCGATGTCACCGGTCGCGCGCAGCAGCTTGCCGAACGCGTACCGGTCGCCGAACTCGACGCCGTAGGAGTTGACGTTCTGCCCGAGCAGCGTCACCTCCAGTACGCCCTCGTCGACCAGGGCGCGCACCTCGGAGAGGATGTCGCCGGGGCGGCGGTCCCTCTCCTTGCCGCGCAGCGAGGGCACGATGCAGAACGTGCAGGTGTTGTTGCAGCCCACCGAGATCGACACCCAGCCGGCGTACGTCGACTCGCGGCGGGTCGGCAGCGTGGACGGGAACACGTCCAGCGACTCGAGGATCTCCACCTCGGCGGCGGCGTTGTGCCGGGCCCGTTCCAGCAGCACCGGCAGCGAACCGATGTTGTGCGTACCGAAGACGACGTCCACCCAGGGCGCCTTGCGGACGATCTCGCCGCGATCCTTCTGGGCGAGGCAGCCACCGACGGCTATCTGCATGCCCTGGTGCTTGTCCTTCACCGGACGCAGACGACCGAGGTTGCCGTAGAGCCGGTTGTCCGCGTTCTCCCGCACGGCGCAGGTGTTGAAGACCACCACGTCCGGGGTCTCGTCGCCGCCGGGTGCGCGCACGTACCCCGCCTGCTCCAGCAGGCCGGAGATGCGTTCGGAGTCGTGCACGTTCATCTGGCAGCCGTACGTCACGACGTTGTAGGTCCTAGCCACCCTGTTGGCGCCCCTTCCCCTCGGGCTACCAGGGTAGCGGCCCGCCGGGTGGGGCATGGAGACCGGCATTGACCCGGCGGCCCATAGCGGGGGCACACGCCGGGCAGTACGCTGCACAGCAAGGATGTGTTCTGGGCGGTTTCGGGGGCTTTGCACTCGACGCCGCCGTCGGGCGGCTCCGTTCACGGGGGAGAACATGACGACCCGCGGGAGGCCAACCGTGACGCGACAACACGCGGCACAGCGCTCCGTCGCCACCCCGGACGGGCGTCACCTCGCGGTGGAGACCTCCGGCGCGCCGGACGGTCCTGCGGTCTTCCTTCTGCACGGCACCCCGGGCAGCCGCAGCGGCCCTCGACCCCGCGGCATCGTCGTCTACCGCCTCGGCGTGCACCTCGTCTGCTACGACCGACCCGGTTACGGAGACTCGACACGACACGAGGGTCGGCGGGTGGCCGACGCCGCGGCCGACGTGGCGGCGATCGCCGACGACCTGGGCATCGAGCGGTTCGCGGTGGTGGGTCGCTCCGGTGGCGGACCGCACGCCCTGGCCTGCGCCGCGCTGTTGCCGGACCGGGTCACCCGCGCCGCCGTGCTGGTGGGGCTCGCCCCGGCCGGCGCACCCGACCTGGACTGGTACGCCGGCATGTCGGAGACCAACGTCGAGGACTTCGGGCAGGCCGACGAGGACCTGACCGAACTCACGCTGAACCTGAAGGTCCGTGCGGAGGAGGCGCAGCGGGATCCGATGACGCTGCTGGAGTTCCTCCGACCCCAGTTGCCCGAGGCGGACATCCGGGTCGTCGACGACGTCGCGATCCGCCGGCTGCTGACCGACATGTACGCCGAAGCGCTCCGGCACGGTCCTGACGGCTGGATCGACGACGTCCTGGCGATACGACGAGGCTGGGGCTTCGACCTCGGTGCCATCCGCGCGCCGGTCCGGCTCTGGCACGGTGAGCAGGACAGGTTTTCCCCGGTGGAGCATTCCCGCTGGCTGGCCTCGCGGATCCCGAGCGCCGAGGTCCAGGTGCAACCCGGTGCCGCGCACTTCGGCGCCATGGAGATCCTGCCGCAGACCCTGGCCTGGCTGGCCACACCGGAACTCGCGGCCAGTCCGCGACCCTGAAACGAGCCGCGGTGGCCGGAGCGGGCGGCCGGCCCGATCAGAACGGGTGCGGGTCGATCACCCGGACGACGAACCGCCGTTCCCGCAGGGTCTGCACCGTCGGATGCTCCTGGCCGATCACCTCGGCCAGCCGGTCGGCCACCAGGCCGGCGTCGTCGGCCGGACCTCCGTCACCGAGCTGCTTGGACACCAGGGCGAGATCACCGAGGCAGCGCAGCGTGTCGGGGTGTTCCGGGCCGATCACCGCGGTCAGCCGCTCGGCGGTCTCCCGCAGACGGTCCCGCGCCGGAACCCACTCACCGTCCTCGGCGAGGCACACCGCCTGGTTCACCTCCGCCGCCAGTGTGTGCGGATGATCGGGACCGAGCACCTTGCGCAACTCGCCGGCCGCCCGGGTGGCGGACGCACGGGCGGCCGACCCGCGACCGATCGCGCGTTCGGCGGCGGAGATGTTGCTCAACGTCGCCAGGGTGTGCGGATGCTCCGGGCCGAGCCGAAGCTCCTCGTCGTACGCCCGGGTCACCGCGGTCATCTCGGCGAGCGCCCGGGTCGCGTCGCCGACGGCCAGCAGGTTCGCCGCGCGGCTCGACCGGCACGTCACCGTGTCCGGGTTGTCCGGTCCGAACCGTTCGTCGAGCTTCCGGTACGCCGTCTCGAACATCGGCGCGGCCTCCGCCGACCGGCCCGCGCTGCGCAGTGACACCGCCAGGTTGACCTGGGCACCGAGGCTCAGAGCGTCGTCCGTGCCCAGCACCTCGCAGGACGTCTCGTACACCCCGCTCAGCAGCGCTGCCGACCGTTCGTACTCGCCGGCCTCCCGTAGGTCGCTGCCGAGACGCACGGCGGAGACGAGCGTGTACGGGTGGGTGGAACCCAGCACCAGCCGCCGCCGCTGGTGCACCTCGTCGTCCCACCGTCGGGCCGACCGGTAGTCGCCGACCAGCCGGTACGACACGGCGAGGTTGTTGGCCGCGCTCAACGTCCGCGGGTGGTCCTCGCCCAGGGTCTGGAGCCAGGAGGCGTAGGTGGAGCGATCCCGTTCCAGCGCCTCGGCGTACCGGCCGAGGGCCCGCAGGTCACCGGCGAGGCTGCCGGCGGTCATCAGACTGTGTGGGTGCAGCGCACCCAGCAGGCGACGCTGCTCGGCCAGGACCGCCTCGTCCATGGCCCGGGAGTCGTCGAACCGGCCCAGGCTGCGCAGGATGTTCGCTCGGTTAAACCGCAGGTGCAGCAACTGTCGACCCAGCGCCTCGGCGTCGGCCGTGTCCTCGGAACCGGCCAGCCGCTCCGACCAGGTGTCGTCCACCTCCTGGCTGAACCCCTCGGCCTGGTTCAGGCCGCCGCGCAGCCACAGGTAGCGGACCCGGTCGATCAACAGCTGACACACCGACTCGTCGGGGCAGGTCAGCGCGTCGGAGACCTCCAGGTGCGGCCAGAGCATGCGCAGCCGGGGCCACGTCGAGGGGTCGTCCACGTCGCCACGTGGCCGGGACGCGGCAAGCACCAGGTGCACCTGGTGGCGGGCGGCGCTGATCTCGTCGTCGGTCATCCGGTCCCGGACCACGGCCTGCAGCAGCCGGTGCACCTGGACCCGGCCACCCTGAACATCGAGCTTCAGCAACGCCAGCCGGTTGATCTGCTGGATGAGGGCGCCACGCACGAGCCGCTCCGACACCGACGGGTCGAACGGCACGAGCGCCGCCGCCATCTCGTCGCTGTAGATCAGGTCCAGGGCGATCTCCGGGGCCAGCACCGAACAGAGCTGCAACAGGCGGTACGCGGCCGGCGCCTGGTCGAGCAGCCGGTTCAACGACAGGTCCCAGGTGGCCTCCACGGACAGCGCGCTGGGGCCGTGCCGCTCGATCTGCCGCAGGTAGTCGGCGACGGACGTGCCGGTGTCGGCGAGCCACGCGCCCGCCGCCGCCACCGCGATCGGCAGGTCACCGAGCGCGTCGGCCACCCGATCAGCCTCCTCGTCGGTGATCGTGGGCACCCGTTGGGCGAGGTGGGCGACGCTCTCCGCGCGGTCGAAGACGTCGACCTGGATCGGCTTGGCCCGGTCACCCCAGGCGCGGTTACGGGAGGTCAGCAGCACATGTCCGGGGCCCTGCGGCAGGAAGGGCTCGATCTGGTCCAGTTCCTCCGCGTTGTCGAGGACGACGAGCCACCGCTCGTACGGCTCGCCCCGACCGAGAACCTGGAGCACCGACCGGACGGTGTCCGGCAGGGTGGGCCCGGCGACGATGCCGAGTCGGCCGGCGAGGTCGGCCAGGGCCGTGTCGACGAACTGGGGCGGGTCGGCGACGATCCACCAGACCACGTCGTACGCGGACTTGAAGCGGTGCACGTACTCGAGGGCGACCTGCGTCTTTCCGACACCGCCCATGCCCTGCAGGGCGACCGGCAGCACCACCGCCTTGCCGCCGCTCTGCAACTGCGCCCGCAACTGGGCCAGGTCGTCCTCACGGCCGGTGAACCGGGCGTTGCGGTTGGGCGCGTTGAAGATCAACGGTTCGGTGCCGGGATAGCGGGCACCCCCGCCGGCGGGGCCGTCCACCGACGGCGGCACCGGGCGGCCGACCAACCGCAGCACCCGCTCCACGGCCGTCGCCGCGCTCACGTTGACCAGATTGGTGGAACTCTGCGCCGGGAACTCCGCCAACGGACGCAGATCGGCGACGTACACGGCGAGGGCGGTGGAACCGGTGCTGGTGTCCCGCTCCGGCAACTCCCCGGAGGGCATCGCCAGGTAGGCCGGGGACACCACGCTCAGCGTGCGCGGCGCGGGCGTACCGGCGGACCCCACGGCGGCGGCCGGCTCGACCACCCGCATCCCGGCCGAGTTGAGCACCCGCTCCAGCCACTCGGCCCAGATGGCGTCCTCCGGAGCGCAGCGCAGCACGATCTGGTCGTCGGCAGCCTCGGTACGCCGACGGAAGCGAGCCTTGCCCCGCTCCCGCACCGACTCGTCCATCACCGGCAGCGCGGTCACCGCACCGTCGGTGAGGATCCCGGTCAACGTCTCGAACGCCGCCAGCAGTGACGTCGGCGAGCCGGGCGGGTCACCGAAGGTCGCCAGGGTCTCCTCGTACGCGTAGAACGGCCGGTACGGCACCTCGACCGCGGCCCAGTACCGCCGCCGCTCGGCCTCGGTCATCCCGGCGGGCAGTCCGGCGAACCGGCGCATGGCGAGCAGACGACCCGCCTCGGCGCGCTCCTTCTCCGCCTGGTCGACCCGCATCGGCACCGGCAGCACGCGGATGTCCCGCCGCAGGTAGCGGTCCCGCACCGAGTGCGCGACCTGGGCCGCGCCGTCGATGCCCTGGTCGCTGAGGGTGAAACAGTCGACCAGGGTGTCCGGCAGATGCAGCGTGCAGATGTCGGCGACGTCGCTCAACCCCGTCCGGCTGTCGATCAGGGTGAAGTCGTACTGCCGCTTCATGTCCGCCCGCAGCGCCTCGAAGAACTGCGCCCCACCCAGCCGGTTGTAGAAGTTGTCCCAGTCCAGGCCGCCCACCGAGACGGCGTAGTCGCTGTTCTGCCGGCCCGCGGACAGGAAGTCCAGCCCACCGCCGGCCGGGAAGTTCCACCGCAGCGAGAACGCGTGGCGGCCGACCCTCGCGTACTGCTCCATCCAGCGTTCCGGCCGTTCGCCGGCGCGGGTGGTCTCCCACTCGTAGTCGCGGATCAGGTCGATCACGCCGCCGGTGCCCGCGATCCTCTCCGCGTCGAGGAACGGGTGGAAGAAGCGGTGCAGGCCGGGTGACTCGAGATCCCAGTCCGCGACCAGCACCCGGCGGCCACTGGCCGCGAGGATCCAGGCCACGTTGGCCAGCGCCATCGTCCGGCCGGTGCCACCCTTGAACGAGTAGAAGGTGACGACCTGGCCTTTGCGATCGTTGTTCATCGGTCTTCTCCGTGGGGACGCGGTGTGGCCGGATCAGCAGGCGGGGACGCGAGGTCGGGGGGAACTGCCGGGCCGTCACGCAGGCTCGGCACCGGCCCCGGTGGCGGGTCGAACCCGACGACCGGGGCGTGTTTGAGGAACCGTCGACGGGCCTCGGTGACCAGCGCCGGCATCAGGTCGACGAACTCCCGCATGGTGCACGCGTGCTTCACCTGCGGCCGACCGGCGTCGTGCAGCAGCTCCATCACCTCGGTCGCCCACCCGGCGGCGTCCTGGCCGTCACCGTCGTCGGTGACCACCAGCGGGACGACCCACTCCCGCAGGCCGCGCAGCCGACTGGCGAGGTCCGCCGGCGCACCCGGCGCCGCCACGATCCACGGGTCGACCAGCAGCACCGCCGGGCGGCGATCGAGAAGCCCGGCCGCCTGCGCGAAATCCGCCGTACGGGCCGTCAACCCGAGGCGCTCGGCCGTGCTGGCCGCGTACTCCGCGGCGGGCAACTCCTGGCGGCTGCCGTACGGCCGCCACAGCCGACCGCTGGAGGCGTACCCGGAGGGATCACGCTCGGCCGGCAGCCGATCACGGGTGGGCGCCAGGACGGCGACGACGAAGTCCGGGTCGGCCGACACGGGACGGGTGACCTCGTCCATGCTCGGCGCGCGGGACGGCCCCAGCGGTCTCCGCTCGGCAACGTGCACGATCTGGCCCGCCAGTCGGCTCAGCAGGAGCTGGTACTGCTCCCGGTAGGAGGCCAGCATGCAGAGCGCGCGCAGGCCGTTTTCGGCGTACTCGGGGACGTCCCGGCCCAGATCCAGGGCGTCGTCCACCTCCGGCTGGTCCTCCCAGGACGGGATCGGAATCCACAGCACCGGGGCCAGGTGACCGGCGGTGAGCCGGTCCGACCCGGCGGCGACCAGCCGAGCCCGGAAGGAGTCCCGCTCCCCCAACGCCCACGGACGGCTGAAGTAACCGGGCGAGTAGAGCGGGACGAAGACCTCGGCGTCACCGAGTGCCTCCGCGAGGGCCGCCTTCCAGTCCGCGCCCAGCGGGATGTGCTGGTCGAAGAAGCCGATCCGCATACCGGCCACCGGCCGGGCCTGGCGGGTCACCTCCTCGGCCAGGTCGTCGAAGAACTGGCCGACCCAGACGTCGGAGTCGGCCCGGGCACCCAGCGGCGCGGAATGGGCGTAGCTGAGGAAGAAGTACGACCCGCGCTCCGAGCGACGCCGGTCCGCCGGGGGGCTCATCCCAGCTCCTCGACGAACCGGTTGCACAACTCGTCCACGCTCGCCGGCACCCAGGGCTCCACCACGTACGACCGGTGGATGGCGACGATCCGTTGGGCGAGCCGCCAGACCACCGCCCGGTAGGTGTTCTCCCACTGCATGGTCAGCAAGCCGTAGACCCCATCCCGCTGGTAGTGCACCGCGATGTCGGGATCCGGCATCGCGGTCGGGGAGAACCGTTGGATGTCGCGGAGCACCCGTGGCAGCGGGGTGCCGTTCGTCGGCGACCAGGTGACCGGCACGATCGCCGTCTCGTGCGCCGACGCCACACCGGGTCGCGGGACGATCCGTCGGCGGGAGAAGGCGTCCCACTCGAGGCCGCACCATTCGCTGCCGAGCAGCGCGCTGGACACCAACGGCACGAAGACCTGGCAGGTGCCGGCGGCCTGGAGCAGCTCCGGGCTCCAGCGTTCCCCGCCCGCGATGGAGCTGTCCAGGAAGCCCGGGTCGAACCCGGTGACCGGGCCGACCAACTCGCTGACGTGGCCCGACAGGTCCTCGAAGAACCGGGAGACGTACTCCGCGGGGTTGCCGCTGGCCCGCCGGACCGGCGCCCGGGAGTAGCTGACGAAGAAGAGGGGTGCTCGGGTGCCAGAGGGTGCGTCCATCATGCTCACCGCTGCCCCTCCGCCCTCCTCGCGCGGCCGGAACATCAGAGTAGACGGCGCGTCAATGCCGGGCCGTCGAGCGATTCTCCGCCAGCCAACCCACCGCGAAATCCACAATGGCGCGCGCGGAGAGCAGGTACGCGACGGACCGACCGACCGGGCCACGCCGGACGAGCGACGCGGCGTCGAGCGCGTCGCCCAGCTGCGGGAAATCCCGATCGTCCAGGTCGGAAGCACGGAAGTCGAGGCGGACCCGCTGCCCGTCGACGAGCCGGAAGCAGTGGTAATCGCGCTCCGGCGGCGCCGGCAGGTGATATTCGGCCAGGTGCAGGGCGCTGCACGCCTCGAAGCCGACGCCGAGCAGCAGGATCTGCCCGTCCGCCGCGTAGAGCCGGCCCACCGGTGAGCGTTCACCGAGGTGACAGGTGAGGGCATGGTCGTCGGTGAGGTGCCGCGCCTGCGGACCGAGCGCGGCGAACGAGGTCTGTGGGTGGTCGCTGCGCACCGCGCCGGGAGCACGTCGGACGAACTCGGCGAACGCCCCCATCCGCTCCGAGGGGGTGTTGCGCCGGTCCCAACCCGGCAGGGCGGCCTCGTAACGGGCACGCTGCGCCCGGTCCATTCCGGCGGTGGCCGCCAGGTGGGTCCGGGAGGTGGTCGAGTTGCCGTCGTTCTGGGTGGGCACGAGCAGCGTGCCGGCCGGGCCGAGGGCGTCGCGCAGAGCACCGGCGAGCGTCGCCGGGCCGCGCTCCAACGGGCCCACCCGGCGCAGGCCGCAGTGCACCAGGAGGCAGACGCCCGGACGGACACCGAGTGCCCGCAGGTCGTCGGCGATACGAGGTCGGCCCAGTGCGGGCGGCTGTCGCTCATCCCGACCCGACACCGGTCTCCTCCAGGGCCTGGCGCACCCGCTCCACGAATCGTTCACCCACGACCGTGAGCGACCGGCTGGCCAGCAACGCATCCGCACCGTCCCGGGTCCAGGCCAGGAACCGGGCGGCGTGCGCCGACGCGTCGGGATGCGCGGACACGCCGGCGGCGGCGCGGGCCTGCCACACCTGGGTGACCGCGAGATGCGCGTACACGCCCTGGAGCACACCCTCGACGGGCCTCGGGTCGGGACGCCACGGCACCCGGATCCGGGTGGTGTGACCCGGTTCGACGAGGTCGTACAGGTCGAGTGCGGCACCGAGCTTCACGTGCTGCCACTCGTGCACGAGCAGCACGGCGATCGCCTCCGGGGCCGCGTCGGGCGTGAGGGCGACCGCGCCGAACGCGTGCCGGGCGGTCGCGCTGCGCAGCGGCCCCGCCTGGTCGGGCGCCAGCGGCACGACGGCACGCAGACCGCCGGCGAGCGCGGCGGCGTGGACCGGAACGTCCCGGCCCACGAACCGGCAGGCCTCGGCGAGGGTACGGCCCAACGCCCGCGCGGCGGAGTGCTCCAGGCGGGGTGCCACCGGCTGGCCGTAGCAGTCCCGGTACGGGTCACCGTCCTCCACGAGCAGGTGACCACCGGGGACCGGCACGGGTCGGGTCGGCCGCCACCCGGCCGCATCCGGTCCACCCGCGTCGAGAAGCACCGTCTGGTCCTCGGGGCCGCCACGGACCCGGAAACCGTCGGGCAGGACGGTCACCTCGACGGTCCCGTCGACAGCGACCGGCAGCACCAGGCTGCCCAGCGTGGGCAGCGCGAGCACGCCGGAGCGCACCGGAACGTCCACCGTGGCCGAACAGCCGGCCCGCAGGGCGGCGGCGAGCGCGATGGCCGGCAGCGGGTCGGCCGCCCGGCTGGCACCGGGCCGGGCCGACGGGACGAGGCGGTGGACCAGCCACGGACGGACGAAGGGGTGGGTGAGCACCGCCCGGACCGCGTCCGACGCCTTGGCGTCCAGGTCGACGAGCAGATCCCAGGCGGCCGTCTGCCCGGATCTCTCCCGCCAGGCCGCCAGCAGCGCCCGGGTGATGGAGAGCTGTGCGGCGGCGAGCAGATCGAGGGTCTGCTCCGAGCCGTACCCGGTCGCCAGGTCGTCGAGCAGGTCGTCGACCGGCGGGGCGGCCCGCTCGGCCCGCTGACCGGCCGACGCGACGGGCGGTGGGTAGGTGTCCACCGTGTCGATCAGGCGGAGTAGGTCCTCGCAGTACACCGACGGGTTGTCGAACCCCGAGCCGGTGCGCCAGCGGTGGGCGTACAGACCGCCACCGCAACGGTCCACCACCGGGCACGCCCGACAGGTCGCGCAGAGCCCGTCCACGCCGGTCTGCCGGACGGCCACCCCGGGATGCCGGCTGGCCTCGTCCACCGAGTGCCCGAACACGTCGAAACCGGTCTCGGCCGCGCCGTGGTACGCGGTCTTCAACGAGTCGACCTGCTCCCAACTGCCGTCCGCCTCGACGACCAGCACGTCGGCCGGAGCGAGGCCGAACGCCTCGGTGCCGCCGCCACCCGGCGCCAGCGCCTCGAACAGCCGGATCGACACCGGTCGCCCCTCGTCCACCCACCGCCGGTAGATCCGTCCCAGCCAGTCCGCGTACGGGGTCGATCCGGTGCCGGGGCGGTCCGGTGGGCGGTCCCAGGTGGCGTGCGGCAGCAGCAGATCGACCCGGGGCGGGCGCTCGGCCAGCAGCGCCTCGTACACCCGGTCCGGATCGTTGCGGACGTCGATCGTGCAGAGGATGCCGGCGTAGCTCGTCCGGTGATCCGGGTGGCGGAGCAGGGCCAGAGCCCGCCGTACCTGGTCGTGGCTGCTGCCGCCGTGGGCGAAGAGGCGGTGCCGGTCGTTGGCTGCGCGGTCCCCGTCGAACGACACCCCGACCTGCACGTCGTGATCGACCAGCACCCGGCACAGTTCCTCGTCGAGCAGCACGCCGTTGGTCTGCATGCGCAGGTCGAGCCGCGTCCACGGCGTGATCGCCGCGCGCAGCTCGGCCAACACCTCGCGGAGCCCGGCCGCGCCCAGCAGCAACGGCTCACCCCCGTGCAGCACCACGTGCACGACCGGCAGCTCGTGCTCGCGGGCGTGCTCGGCGATCCGCTTCGCGGCGGCCCGGACGGTGGCCGGTGCCATCCGGACCGGCCGGCCACGCCAGGTCTGGTCGGCGTGCTCGTACACGTAGCAGTGGTCACATCGCAGGTCGCACCGGCTGTGCACCTTCAGCACGAACTGGCTGATCCCGTGGCAGGGCCCGCCCACCCCGGGTGGACGGCACCGGCAGGCCATCGCTCAGATGGACGAGTTGAAGGCGGCGACGGCCACGGTCTCGGAGGACGCGGACTCACCCGCGACGACACGTCGGCGGATCGTCTCGACGAGATCGGCATGCTCGACGACGATCCGCTCCAACGGGGTGTGCAGGCTGCGTGTCAGGTCGGCAAGATTGGGGCGGGCTGTGCGGATGGGGGCATGGTCCACAAGAAGTCTCCGGGGGCCCGGGGCGCTGGGAGCGCGAACGGCGACAATGGCTCGAAAGGCTCTGGTCCGTGACCAGGATAGACAAATATCGACCCGGTGTCACCGTCGGCACAAGTGCCGGCACCAACGGTGGCACTGGGCACCGACCGAGGAGGAGCACCACATGTGCCGAAGCATCAAGACGTTGCGTGAGCCGTTCACCCCGCAGGTGACCGAAACCGACATCGAGGCGGCGGCGTTGCAGTACGTCCGGAAGATTTCTGGCTTCCGGGCGCCCGCCGCGCACAACGCCGCCGCTTTCGACGCCGCGGTGGCCGCCGTGACGGAGGCCACCCGCACCCTGCTCGATCGGCTCGTGGTCCGGGGCGCCGGCCAGGGCACCGCGGACCGGCCGGCCACGGCCTCGGGCCGCGGCTGATCGCCAGCGCGGCGCGGGGCACCGGCCGGACCCGAGTGGTGGGTCAGGCCGCCGCGAGCACCGGTGCGACGGTGTCGGGCGCCCACCGCGAGCGGTGACACTGCGACCAGCCCCGACAGCCGGGGTCGCCGAGCGTGCAGAGCCGCTGCCTGCTGAGCACCTCGCCGTCGTCGGTGTCCCACACGTCGAAGTGCACCGGGCGGACCGTCCCGTCCGGGGCGACGAGCAGATGCCGACCGGCGTCCAGCGTGTCGTCGCGCAGCAGACAGTTGCGGCCCAGCAGCCGGGCCAGCGCGGCGATGCTGGCGTGCTCGGACAGCCGCTCGGGCACCCCGTAGCAGTCCACCACCGTCGCGAACTCGCCCGGCGCCTGCCAGACGTCACACACGACCGCGTACGCCGGCAGCCGGGCCGGATCGGCCACCGCCAGCGGCATCACCACCCGACCGAGAGCCTCGGCCAGCGCCGGGTAGACCTCCACGGGTCGTACCCGGTCGATTCTCCAGTTCCACAGCTCGGTCATTCCGCCTCCTCGCTGCGTTCGTCCCACCGGCCTCCGGATCGGGCCTTACTGACGATGGTGGGGGGCATATGACCTCAGCCGGGGGCAAGTTACCGGTCTGTGACCATTCCGGGCAAAATTTCCCAGAGCGACGTTGCTCGGAGTAGCGGGAAGGTGACAGTTTATCGGGTACCGTGTGCGATCCGCACCACCGCCGCCGCGTGTCCTCACGTTCGGCGAGGTCAGCGCAGCACGACCAGATGCTCGCCCCGGGGCAGCAACTCACCCACCACGGGAGCACCCGGCAGCTCACCGGCGACCAGCAGGCCACCCGAGGTCTGCGCGTCGGCCAGCAGCAACCTCTCCGCCTCGTCCGCCGCGCCGAAATCGGTCCACGGGGTCACCCAGTCCAGGTTGCGCCGGCTGCCGCCACTGACGTACCCGTCCCGCAGCGCCTCCCGCGCGCCCGCCAGGTAGGGCACCCGGACGGTGTCGATGGCCACCGTGAGCCGGCTGGCCCGGGCCAGCTTCGAGGCGTGCCCGAGCAGCCCGAAACCGGTCACGTCGGTGCCGCACCGGATGCCGGCCGCGACCGCCGCGCGCGCGGCGTCGGCGTTGAGGGCGCTCATCGTGGCCACCGCCTCCGGGAAACACTCACCGGTGGCCTTGTGCCGGGTGTTCAGCACGCCCACACCGAGCGGCTTGGTCAACGACAGCGGCACACCGGCCCGACCGGCGTCCAGAGTGATCAGCTCCTCGGGGCGGACCGTCCCGGTCACCGCCAGGCCGTACTTCGGGCCGTCGTCGTCCACGCTGTGCCCGCCGGCCAGGTGACAGCCGGCCAACCGGGCCACGTCCTGACCGCCGCGCAGGACCTCCCGAGCAAGCTCCAGCGGCAGTACGTCCCGCGGCCAGCAGAGCAGGTTGAGCGCCACCAGCGGGGTGCCGCCCATCGCGTACACGTCGGACAACGCGTTGGCCGCGGCGATACGCCCCCAGTCGTACGCGTCGTCGACCACCGGGGTGAAGAAGTCGGCGGTGCTGACCAGGCCGGTCCGCTCGTCCAGGCGCACGACCGCCGCGTCGTCGCCGTGGTCCAACCCGACCAGCAGCTCCGCGGTGCCGCTCGCCGGACCGAGACCGGCCACCATGATCTCCAGCTCGCCCGGCGGGATCTTGCAGGCGCAGCCGCCGCCGCGGGCGTACGTGGTCAGCCGTACCGGTTCGGTCATCTCTCCATGATCTCGACAACGCGCCACGATCGCCACCGTCACCACCCACACGGCGACCGGAATCGGACGACCGACAACGATCGGGGCCGGTGTTACCGCTCCGTGACCCACCGGGTTGCGTTCTGCCACATCACGCCGCCTACAGTGGCCGCACCGGGGGTCAACCGACCCCGATCCGGGAGACGACAGGGACGGTGGACGACGTGACGACGGGCGAACCGCTCATCGTGCTGGACGCGGTCAACAAGTGGTTCGGGCCGCTGCACGTGCTGGACGACGTCTCGCTGTCGGTGGGTCGGGGCGAGGTGGTCGTGGTGATCGGCCCGTCCGGCTCCGGCAAGTCGACGCTGTGCCGCGCCATCAACCGACTAGAACCGATCAACTCCGGCACCATCACCTTCGACGGCCAACCGCTGCCGGCCGAGGGCAAGGCCCTCGCGAAGCTGCGCAGCGAGGTGGGCATGGTCTTCCAGTCCTTCAACCTCTTCGCGCACAAGACCATCCTGGAGAACGTCACCCTCGGCCCGATCAAGGTCCGCAAGGAGAAGCCGGCTGCCGCCCGCGAGCGCGGTCTGGCCCTGCTCGACCGGGTCGGCATCGCCAACCAGGCGGACAAGTTCCCCGCCCAGCTCTCCGGCGGTCAGCAGCAGCGGGCGGCCATCGCCCGCGCCCTGGCCATGCAGCCCAAGGCGATGCTCTTCGACGAGCCCACCAGCGCCCTGGACCCGGAGATGGTCGGCGAGGTGCTGGACGTGATGACCTCGCTGGCCAGCGACGGCATGACCATGGTCGTGGTCACCCACGAGATGGGCTTCGCGCGGCATGCCGCCAACCGGGTCATCTTCATGGCCGACGGTCAGCTGGTAGAGGACGCCCCGCCGACGGAGTTCTTCGCGAACCCGCGCAGCGAGCGGGCAAAGGACTTCCTCTCCAAGATCCTCACGCACTAGGCGTCCGTAGTGGAGCGTGCCGCACCTCGGTGGGCTCCGTCGAAGAAGGAGAAGAGTATGCGTATCAAGCGCGTTGCGGCAGTCGCCGCGATCGCCGCTCTGGCGCTCGGCCTCACCGCCTGCGGTGGCGACGATGGCGCGGAGGGCACCGGCGCTGGCAGCAAGTCCTTCGCCGCCGGCAGCACCATGGAGAAGCTGAACAAGGCCCAGAAGATCAAGGTCGGCACCAAGTTCGACCAGCCCGGCTTCGGCCAGAAGGGCCTGTCCGGCAAGCCGGAGGGCTTCGACGTCGAGATCGCCAAGATCATCGTTAAGGAACTCGGCATCCCCGAGGACAAGATCGAGTACGTCGAGACGCCGTCGAAGGTCCGTGAGGACGTCATCGTGAACGGCAACGTCGACTTCGTCGCGGCGACGTACACGATCAACGACAAGCGCAAGGAGCGGATCGCCTTCGCAGGCCCGTATTACGAGGCTGGCCAGAACATCCTGGTCAAGAAGGACGACACCACCATCACCGGTCCGGACTCGTTCAAGGACGGCACCAAGAAGGTCTGCTCGGTCACCGGCTCCACGCCGGCCGAGACGATCAAGAAGTACGTCAAGGACGTGGGCACCCAGCTGGTGCTCTTCGACACCTACGACAAGTGCCGTGACGCCCTCAAGGGCGGCCAGGTCGACGCCGTGACCACGGACAACGTGATCCTGCTCGGCTACATCGCCAAGGACGAGGCCTCCTTCAAGCTGGCGGGCGACAACTTCACCAAGGAGCCGTACGGCATCGGTGTGAAGAAGGAGGATGCGGACTTCCGCAGCTTCATCAACGACACGCTGGACAAGGCGGTCTCCGACGGCAGCTGGAAGAAGGCCTGGGACGACACCGCCGGCAAGTTCGGCGCCGAGTTGGGCTCAGCGCCCACCATCAACCGCTACTGATCTGATCCTTCGATCTGGAGGGTGGGGAGGAACACCGACCCGTGAACGTGCTCATCGACAAGTTCGACGTCTTTGCGGGTGGTTTCTGGCTCACCCTCCAGATCTGCGTACTCGCCGCGATCGGCGCCCTCATCCTGGGTACCGTCGTGGCGGTCCTCCGGATCTCGCCGGTGCCACCGCTGCGCGCGCTCGGCACCGCCTACGTCACCGTCTTCCGCAACATGCCTCTGACCGTGGTGATGTTCTTCGCCGCGTTCGGTCTGCCGGCGCTCGGCTCGAACGCGGACTTCCTCCGCATCCCGGTGATCGACTCGCTGTTCACCCGGCTCGGCACGGACCTGCCGTATTTCCGGTTCGCGCTGATCGCCCTCGTGTTGTACACCGCCGCCTTCGTCTGCGAGGCGCTGCGGTCCGGGGTGAACGCGGTGCCCGCCGGCCAGGCGGAGGCGGCGCGGTCGCTGGGCCTGACCTTTGGGCAGAACCTGCGCCACGTGGTGCTGCCGCAGTCCTGGCATGCCTC
Source organism: Micromonospora sp. ALFpr18c (assembly GCF_008868155.1). Lineage (GTDB taxonomy): Bacteria > Actinomycetota > Actinomycetes > Mycobacteriales > Micromonosporaceae > Micromonospora. The sequence goes on along the minus strand of NZ_WBKR01000109.1, from coordinate 2,324 downwards.
CGTGGTGCCGCTCGGCTCGGTGATCATCGCGATGATCAAGAACTCTGCGCTGGCTGGCTTCTTCGGGGTCGTCGGCGACCTGTCGGCCACGGCCGACCAGCTCACCGGAGCTGAGGGCTACGCCTTCATCCCGGTCGCCATCGGCATCTCGATCGGCTACCTGATCATGACGGTGCCGCTCGGCGCTCTGCTGGACCGGATCGAGAAGCGACAGGCGGTGGCCCGATGAGTCAGCAGACCAGCGTCCTCTACGACGTCCCTGGGCCCCGCCAGCGGCGGATCACGCTGATCAGCAGCCTCGTCGCCGGGCTGATCCTGCTCGTCGGCGCTTACTACCTGATCTACCGGCCGCTCGACGACAAGGGCCAGCTCTCGATGGAGCTGTGGGGCCCGTTGATCGACCCCTCGAACGAGAACTTCTCCCAGGTGTGGGATCGGATCGGTCTCGGCTTCAAGAACACCCTTATCGCGGCGGCGCTGGCCATCGTGGCCTCACTGGTGGTGGGCACACTGCTCGCCGTGCTGCGGATCCAGCTCAAGAGCCTGACCCGGCTCCGCTTCGCTGGCATGGCGACGCCGGTGGCGTACCTGCTGCGCGGGCTGAGCGCGCTGCTGTCGGCGGTCACCCGCGTCTGCGTCGAGGTGTTCCGCGGCCTACCCGTCGTACTGACCATCTTCTTCGTGGCTCGCGGCTTCCCCGAGTTCGGCCTCTACTTCGACAACCTGTGGTATCTGGTCATCGGCCTCACCATCTACAACTCGGTGGTCATCGCCGAGATCCTCCGCTCCGGCATGGAGGGGCTGCCCGGAGGTCAGGCGGAAGCTGCCGCCGCGATCGGGCTATCCCCGGCACAGACCACCCGGATGATCCTGCTGCCGCAGTCCTTCCGGATCATGCTGCCGGCGCTGATCAGCCAGCTGGTCGTGGTGCTCAAGGACACCTCGCTGGGCTTCATCATCAGCTACGAGGAGACGCTGAACATCGGCAAGCAGATCATCGGCGTGCTGGGCAATCCGATCCAGGTGTACGTCGTGATCGCCGTGCTCTTCATCGTCGTGAACTACTCGCTGTCGAAGCTGGCCCAGTACGTCCAGCACCGGTTGGGCAAGGGCCGCAAGACGGCTGACACCCCGGCGCAGAATCCACCGCCCGCAGCATTGATCTCTCAAGCAGAAGGCACTGGGGGAGGCTGACCCCGCGACTCGCAGGCAAAGGGCGAATGCCGTGCGCGAGCTGGCTCTCTGCCTCTTTGTGGTGGCATCTGAGTGCGCTGCCGCCGCGCCGCGAGAACGCAACAGCCCTGGCCGCAGGTGCCACCTGTCTGTCTCGTGGGCGGCATTACTCAGAATTATTTGAAAGCCGTATTCAGAGATGGGTTAATTCGTCGGATGTTCGCGGTTAACGTTGACGGCGCGCGGTTTGTTGCTGTGACTGCTGACCAGAATACCTGCCAGGACCTGCACTGGATGCATCGACACGTACATAACTACTAATCGATGCGGCGGCTTGCTCCCTAGCAAGCTCGCTATAAATCTGATAAGCACGGACGGAAGGCGGATTGCCTTGCTGTGCAGCCGCGTAAACCTGACCGACCAAGCCTCTGAAACCATTATTAAGAACTATGTTGGCCCATGCGGTAAAACTACTATCGGCGTCGTCAAACGCGCCACTGTCATACGATGCGCATCCTTGATGAAAGATCAATGCTCCCCGCATCTCGATGGACAAAATACAAGTGGTATACAATTCATGCCTCCAAATTCATTATTTTTTGATGGTCGCTAATGAACTAATGCAAGTTGCAGCCTTGTGGGGTAGTGCGCGAGGTTCGACGCGGCCCTCACGCCCCCCGGTTCCATGGGCCGCGCAATCGATCACTCGGGGTTGAGTCTCTTCTTACACTCACTCATGCCAGGCGGCGCCCATCGCGCTCATAACAGTGCTCGAGCCAAGATGTTGCACAGAAGTTCTTCTATAGACATCCCCCACCCAGACCATCTGTTCGATACGGCCGCCCCAGTGCCGCTGCATTTGACGGTCTGTGACCGGCCGGCGGTTGTGTAGTCGTCTATCAGATTGAACCGTTTCCTGATTGTGGGAATTCCCGCCCTTCTGCCTTCGTTTCGCACCCGTGTGATGTTAAAACGGACAGCCGGGCGGCATGGTTCACAAGCTTCTGAGTGAACCGCCCCGTCTCAGGGCTATTGCGTTCTGGGGTAACTGCTGGTCACAGCGGTTATGAGGTCGTGTGAGCGACGGTCGGCGCGTCGGTTGGCGCGGGCGATGTTGGGTTCGCCGTGGATGTGGTGCCAGCCGATTGCGG
>NZ_WBKR01000108.1 GCF_008868155.1 Micromonospora sp. ALFpr18c | reverse complement strand
TTGCGCAGGAGAGGGGGGATGATGACGCACGCCTTGGGCCGGGTGCCCAGCTCACTCACCGGGCAGATCGTCACGCCCGGCGACCGCCGGTACGCGCAGCTGCGCTCGACGTACACCACGTCGGCGTCGCCGGCCGCCGTCCTGCTGCCGAAGACCACGGCGCAGGTGGTCGACGCGATCCGCTACGCGCGGGAGCAGCGGCTGCCCATCGCGGTCCGCAGCGGGGGGCACGGCTTCTCCGGAGCCTCCTCCAACAACGGTGGCGTGGTCATCGACCTGTCCATGCTCAACCGGGTGCAGGTGCTCGACGAGCGGGCCGGGCTGGTCCGGGTCGAGGCCGGCGCCCGGTGGGCGAACGTCGCGAAGGCGCTGGCCCCGTACGGCCTGGTGATCAGTTCGGGCGACTACGGCGGCGTGGGCGTGGGCGGTCTGGCCACCGGCGGCGGCGTCGGCTGGCTGGTACGCACCCACGGCCTCACCATCGACCGGATCCGGGCGGTCGAGGTGGTGCTCGCCGACGGGACGCTGGTCCGCGCCGACGCGGAGCACGAGCCGGAGCTGTTCTGGCTGGTCCGGGGCGCCGGCGCGGGGGCGGGCATCGTGGTGGCGTTCGAGATCGAGGCCGCCGAGCAGCGCAACGTCGGCGTGGCGCAGTTGGTCGTCGAGGCGCACGCGGACGGCCGTACCGTCCGGGAGTGGGCGAGCTGCCTCGCGCAGGCCCCCCGGGAGCTGTCCGCCGCCGCGGTGCTGTTCGCCGAGGGCCGCTCGGCGCTGATGTCCATCACCGCCGTGGTCGCCGCCGAGAGCCTGCGCCGGGTCCGGCCCGTGGTGGAGCCGCTGCTGGCCATCGGCAAGGTGCTCGAACACCGCACCGACCTGCTGCCCTACCCGACGTTGGTGCCGACCGCGCACCTGCACCCGAACGTGGGGCAGCAGCGGGGCACCACCACCAACGGCCTGTTCAGCGACCTGGACGACGCGGGCGCGCGGGCCGTGACACGGGCGGCGACCGGCCCGGGGCGGGCGGTGATCCAGCTCCGCTCGATGGGCGGCGCGGTCAACGACGTCGCCGCGGACGCGACCGCCTATCCGCACCGGCACCAGAACACCCTGGTCATCGCGTCGACGTTCCCGCCGCAGGGCGGTGCGGCGTTGGACATCGCCTGGCGGACCGTCGGCGCTCGGGCCGACGGCGCGTACGTCAACTTCGAGAGCCGACCGAACCCGGCCGCGTTCGCCCGGATCTACCCGGGTGAGACCGGTGCCCGGGTGCGCCGGCTGTGGAAGCGGTACGACCCGGACGGCGTGTTCCGCTCGGCCCTGCTGACCGGCCAGTCCCAGCGGTCCGGGCAGCCCGCGCGGTCCGGCCAGCCCCAGCGGTCCGGGCAGCCCGCGCGGTCCGGGCAGCGGTCCGGGCAGCCCGCGCGGTCCGGGCAGCGGTCCGGGCAGCCCCACCGCCGCCGCCGCTGACGGTCGGCGGGCCGGTCAGCGACGGGATGGGCGCACGCTCACGTCCGAATCCCGCCAGCCGAGGCCCCACCGAACGGGGCATCATCGGTGACGTGGAGATGGACTTCGAACGGTGCTACCGGGCCGTGGACAGCCGTGACCAGCGGTTCGACGGCTGGTTCTACACCGGCGTGACGTCCACCGGGATCTACTGCCGGCCGTCCTGCCCGGCCACCACACCCAAGCGGCAGAACGTCCGGTTCTTCCCGTCCGCCGCCGCGGCGCAGGGTGCCGGGCTGCGCGCCTGCCGCCGCTGCCGGCCGGACGCCGCACCCGGCTCGCCCGAGTGGGACGTCCGCGCCGACGTGGTGGGCCGGGCGATGCGGCTGATCGCCGACGGTGTGGTCGACCGCGGTGGCGTCCCGGGGCTGGCCGCCCGGCTCGGCTACACCGAGCGGCACCTGCACCGGATGCTGCGCGCCGAGATGGGTGCCGGCCCGCTCGCGCTGGCCCGGGCCCAGCGGGCCCAGACCGCCCGGATCCTGATCGAGACGACCGACCTCGGGATGGCCGAGATCGCGTTCGCCGCGGGTTTCGGCAGCGTGCGGCAGTTCAACGACACGGTCCGCGAGGTGTACGCGAGCGCGCCGTCCGAGCTGCGCACGGCCCGTGGCCGGCAGCGGGCACCATCTGGGGCGGGGACCATCTCGCTGCGGCTGGCGTACCGCCCGCCGCTGCACGCCCGGGCGTTGCTGGACTTCCTGGCGCTGCGGGCGCTGCCGGGCGTGGATGAGGTGCGCGACGGGACGTACCACCGGGGGTTGCGGTTGCCGCACGGTGCCGGCCAGGTGGCCCTGACCCCGGCGGACGGCTACGTGGCGGCGACGCTGCGCCTGACCGACCTGCGCGACCTGGCGCCGGCGGTGGCCCGTTGCCGCCGCCTGCTCGACCTGGACGCGGACCCGGCCGCCATCGACGCCACGCTGGCAACGGACCCGGCGCTGGCCCGGTCGGTGGCAGCCGAGCCCGGCATCCGGGTCCCCCGGGCGGTGGACGGCTTCGAAATGGCCGTCCGAGCCATCATCGGCCAACAGGTCTCGGTGCTCTCCGCCCAGAAAACCCTCACCCGCCTCACCGCCCACCGCGTTGATCATGAGGTTGACGAGGCCAATGGAGATCGAACTCCCGGCCAACCTCATGATCACCGGGGGGACCTGCGGGGGTTCTTGAGCGCGGAGGAACTGCTGGGGGTTCCGGATTCGAGATTCGGGATGCCGGGTGGGCGGCGGGAGACCCTGCGGGCCCTGGCTCGGGCGGTCGCCGACGGAACCGTGGACCTCGCGCCGGGAGTGGACCGGGAGGAGACCGTTCGCGGGCTGCTCGCGCTGCCCGGTATCGGTCCGTGGACCGCCAACTATCTGGCCATGCGCGCCCTCGGCGACCCGGACGTCCTGCTCGGCACCGACCTCGCGGTCCGACGCGGCGCGGCCGCGCTCGGCCTGCCCGACAACCCCACAACCCTTGAGAGGTACGCCGAGCGTTGGCGTCCCTGGCGGTCCTACGCCACGATCAGACTCTGGAGAGCGGCATGAGCATCGACAGCACCGTGGTGAGCACCCCGGCCGGCCCACTGAGCATCCTCGCCGGCCCGGACGGCGACGTACGGGCGGCCGGCTTCACTCCCGACCCGGCGGCGCTGCTGCCCCTGGTGCACCCCACGCTGCGCGCGCCCCTGCGTCAGCGGGACGACCTGGGCCCGATCAGCGCGGCCGTCCGGTCCTACCTGGACGGTGACCTCGCCGCCATCGACGCGGTCCCGGTGCGGCAGCGCACCGGCGGCGAGTTCATGGCGCACGCCTGGCAGGTGCTGCGCGACGTGCCTCCGGGCACCCCGGTCACCTACACCGGGTACGCGGCGCTGGCCGGTCGACCACCGGCGGTACGGGCCGCCGCGGCCGCCTGCGCCCGCAACGCCGCCGCACTGTTCGTGCCCTGCCACCGGGTGCTGCGCACCGACGGCACACTCGGCGGCTACCGCTGGGGGCTGGACGTGAAGAAGTGGCTTCTCGGTCATGAGCGGCGGTTGACAACAAGCTGACACTGGCATCGACAGCTATTGACGCTACCGTCGGGTAGTGCCTGCGGAGAACGACGGCAACCCGGCCGCCCGGGTCGCCGCGGGCCCCCACCCCGTGCACAACCTCTGGCGGCTGCGCCACTACCTGCGCCCGTTCGCCGCCGAGTTCGCCTGGCTGCTCGTCGCGGGGCTCGCCGGCACGGCCGCCGGGATCGCCGTACCCCTGGTGGTGCAGCGGGTCGTGGACGGGCCGGTGGCCCGGCACGAGCCCGGCGGGCTGGTCCAGCTCGGCGGCCTGGCGCTGCTGCTCGGCGTGGTCGAGGCGGTGCTCATCTTCATCCGCCGGTGGGTGCAGTCCTCGTCCGCGGTGGGCATGGAGGCGGCACTGCGCGCCGACGTCTACGCCCACCTGCAACGGCTGCCGACCAGCTTCCACGACCGCTGGCAGTCCGGTCAGCTGCTCTCCCGGATCACCAGCGACCTGTCGGCGATCCGCCGGTTCCTCTCCTTCGGCGTGTTCTTCCTGCTGCTCAACCTCACCACCTACGTGGTGGTCGTGGCGCTGCTCGTGCACCTGCACCCGGCGCTCGGGCTGCTGGTCGCGGCCAGCGCGGTGCCCCTGCTGCTGATCAGCCGCCGGTTCGGCCGGCACTACCACGCCGCGTCGCGCCGGATGCAGGACCAGCAGGGCGACGTGGCGACCCTGGTCGAGGAGACCGCGCAGGGGTTGCGCACCATGAAGGCGTACGGCCGGGGGCCTGAGCTGGCCGCCCGCTTCGCCGGCGGGGCCCGGACGTTGCACGACACGGGCGTGGGCAAGGGCCGGCTGATGGCCAACACCTCGGCGCTGCTCGACCTGGTGCCGAACGTGACCCTGGGCGTGGTGCTGGTCGCCGGGGCGGCCGCCGCCGCGCGGGGCGCACTCACCATCGGCGAGTTGGTCGCGTTCGTGAGTCTGCAACTGATGCTCATCTGGCCGGTGCAGTCGCTCGGCTGGATCATCGCCAACGGCCAGGAGGCCGCCACCGCCGCCGACCGGGTCCAGGAGGTGCTGGACACCCCGCCGCAGATCGTGGACGCGCCCGAGGCGCTCGTGCTGCCCCGCGACGCGGTCGTCGGCCGGCTCCGCTTCGAACGGGTGGCGTTCCGCTACCCCGGCGCCGCCACCCCGGTGCTGCGCGAGGTCGACCTGACCATCGAGCCGGGCGAGACGCTGGCCCTGGTGGGTGCCACCGGCTGCGGCAAGAGCACCCTGCTCTCCCTGGTGCCCCGCCTGAACGACGTGACCGGCGGCCGGATCACCCTGGACGGGCACGACCTGCGCGACCTCCGGTTGGACTCGCTGCGCCGGCTGGTCGGGATGGCGTTCGAGGAGCCGACGCTGTTCTCGATGTCGATCCGGGAGAACCTCACCCTGGGGCGCCCGGACGCCGGCGACGACGAGGTCCGCGCCGCGCTCGCGCTCGCGCAGGCCGATTTCGCGTACGACCTGCCGTGGGGGTTGGCCACGAGAGTGGGTGAGCAGGGGCTGTCGCTCTCCGGCGGGCAACGGCAGCGGCTCGCACTGGCCCGCGCCGTGCTCGGCCATCCGGCGTTGCTGGTGCTGGACGACCCGCTGTCCGCCCTCGACGTGCACACCGAGGCGCTGGTCGAGGCGGCCCTGCGGCGGGTCCTGCGCGGCAGCACCGCACTGCTGGTGGTGCACCGCCCGTCGACGATCGCCCTCGCCGACCGGGTCGCCCTGCTCGACGACGGGCGGATCACCGCGATCGGCCGGCACTCCGAGCTGCTGGCCAGCGTGCCGGCGTACCGGGCACTGCTCGCCGCCGAACCGCCGGCCGGAGAGCCACCGCCGGCCGCGTCCACCCCGGACGGGTGGGGGCTGGTGCGCTCGTGACGGTGCCCGAGCAGGCCGACCCGCCACCCGGGGACGAACCGGAGCTGACCCGCTGGCGCGGGACGGCCACCGACCCGGAGGCCGACCGGAGCCGCGCCGAGGACAGCAGCCCGGAGGCGGTGCAACGACTGCGCCGACTCAGTCGTACCCTGCTGGCCGACCTGCTCCGCCCGCACCGACGCCGGCTCGCCGCCGCCGTCGGCCTGCTGCTGACGCAGAACGCCGCCGCGATGGCCGGCCCGTATCTGGTCATGGTCGGCATCGACCGGTGCATCGCGCCGCTGCGGGCCGGCGACCCGGTCCCGTTGACCGCCGTCGCGGGAGCGTTCGCCTCCGCCGCCGTCACCGAGTACGCGGCCCGCCGGGGCTTCCTGACCCTCTCCGCCCGGATCGGCCAGGCCGTCCTGCTGGACCTGCGGCAGCGGGTGTTCGGCCACTTCCTGCGACTGTCGGTGGGCTTCCACGAGCGGTACACGTCCGGTCGGATGGTCTCCCGGCTCACCAGTGACCTGGACTCGATCGCGGAACTCGTCGACGGCGGCATCGACAGCCTGGTGCTGGCCGCGCTGTCGATCCTGTCGGTGGCCGCCATCCTGCTCTGGCTGGACCTGCCGCTGGCCGCGGTGACGCTGTTCGCGTTCCCGTTCCTGTTCTGGCTCTCCCGCTGGTTCGCCCGGGCGTCGGCCGGCGCGTACCGGCGGACCCGCGAGGCGGTCGCGCTGGTCATCGTGCACTTCGTCGAGTCGATGCGGGGCATCCGGGCCGTGCAGGCGTTCCGCCGGGAACCCCGCAACCAACGGATCTTCGTGGCCCTCGGCGACGAGTACCGGCGGACCAGCCTGCACGCGTTCCGCCTGATCGCCACCTACTCCCCCGCGATCAAGCTGATCGGCAACGTCACCGTGGCGGTGGTGCTCTGCTACGGCGGCTGGCGGGTGCTCGGCGGACGGACCGAGGTCGGGGTGCTCGCCGCGTTCCTGCTCTATCTGCGTCGCTTCTTCGAGCCGATGCAGGAGCTGAGCCAGTTCTACAACTCGCTCCAGTCGGCCACCGCCGCCCTGGAGAAACTCGCCGGGGTGCTCGACGAGCGGCCCAGCGTCGCCGAGCCGGCCCGGCCGGTGGCGCTGCCGGCCGGCCCCGGTCACGGCGAACTGACCTTCCGGGCGGTGTCCTTCGGCTACCGCGCGGGCACCCCGATCCTCGCCGGGTTGGAACTGACCGTGCCGGCCGGGCAGACCGTGGCCCTGATCGGGCCGACCGGCGCCGGCAAGTCGACCATCGCCAAGCTGGTCGCCCGGTTCCACGACCCGGACACCGGCACGGTCCGCCTCGACGGGGTCGACCTGCGCGACGTGGGCGACGCCGACCTGCGCCGCGCGGTGGTGCTGGTGACCCAGGAGAACCACCTGTTCAGCGGGACCGTGGCGGAGAACATCCGGTTCGGCCGGCCCGGCGCGGACGACGCCGCGGTGCAGGCCGCCGCCCGCGCGATCGGCGCGCACGACTTCATCGCCGCGCTACCCGACGGGTACGCCACCCAGGTGCACCGGCGCGGCGGCCGGCTCTCCGCCGGGCAGCGGCAGCTCGTCGCGTTCGCGCGGGCGTTCCTCGCCGACCCGGCGGTGCTGATCCTGGACGAGGCGACGTCGTCGCTGGACGTGCCGACCGAACGGCTGGTGCAGCGGGCGCTCAGCACCATCCTGCACGACCGCACCGCCCTGGTGATCGCGCACCGACTCTCCACCGTGGAAACCGCCGACCGGGTGCTCGTCGTCGACGGCGGACGGATCGTCGAGGACGGCCCGCCGGCCGTGCTGGCCGAGGCGGACGGACGGTACGCGGCCCTGCACCGCCAGTGGCGCGACTCGTTGGTCTGAGCCAGCGATACGCAACTACGTGGCTGGGCCCTCCGGTGATGCCTACGATCGCAGGATGACCGATACGGCGAGGACGGCCCGCGCCGGTGTCCCCGAACGTCCGACCCTGGACGGGCTCGAAGACACCTGGGCGCACCGCTGGCAGGAGGAGGGCACGTACGCGTTCGACCGCGCGAAGCAGCGCGGTGACGTGTACGCCATCGACACCCCGCCGCCGACCGTATCGGGCGAGCTGCACATGGGCCACGTGTTCTCGTACACGCACACCGACACCGTGGCGCGGTATCAGCGGATGCGCGGCAAGGCGGTCTTCTACCCGATGGGCTGGGACGACAACGGTCTGCCCACCGAACGTCGGGTGCAGAACGTGTACGGGGTGCGCTGCGATCCGGCGCTGCCGTACGACCCGGTGTGGCGGCCACCCGCGACGCCGGTCGACGAGGCGGCACGCCGCGACCCCACCCCGCTCTCCCGGCGCAACTTCATCGAGCTGTGCGAGCAGCTGACGGTCGCCGACGAGCAGGTCTTCGAGGCGCTGTGGCGGCGGCTCGGGCTGTCGGTGGACTGGTCGTTGACGTACACGACGATCGGTCGGGTGGCGCGCGCGACCAGCCAGCGGGCGTTCGTGCGCAACCTGCTGCGCGGCGAGGCGTACCAGGCCCAGGCGCCGACGTTGTGGGACGTCGGCTTCGCCACCGCGGTCGCCCAGGCCGAGTTGGAGGATCGGGAGCGGCCCGGCGCGTACCACCGGTTGCGGTTCACCGCGCCCGGCGGCCGTGAGGTGCTCATCGACACCACCCGGCCGGAGCTGCTGCCGGCCTGTGTGGCGCTGGTCTGCCACCCGGACGACGAGCGGTACGCCGACCTGGTCGGCGGCACGGTGCGCAGCCCGCTGTTCGCCGTCGACGTGCCGGTGCACGCCCATCCGCTCGCCGACCCGGCGAAGGGCACCGGCATCGCGATGGTCTGCACGTTCGGCGACCTGACCGACGTGACGTGGTGGCGCGATCTCGGCCTCGACACCCGGGTGGTGATCGGTCGGGACGGCCGCCTGCTCCCCGAGCCGCCGGCCGGGGTGCCGGCCCAGCCGTACGCGGCGCTGGCCGGGCAGACCGTCAACGGCGCCCGCCGGGAGATCGTCGGGATGCTCACCGACGCGGGTGACCTGGTCGGCGAACCGCGCCCGATCACCCATCCGGTCAAGTTCTACGAGCGCGGCGACCGGCCACTGGAGATCGTCTCGACCCGGCAGTGGTACCTGCGCAACGGCGGCCGGGATGCCGAGCTGCGGGCGACGCTGCTGGCCCGGGGCGAGGAGCTGCGTTGGGTACCGGCGCACATGAAACACCGCTACGACAACTGGGTGGGTGGCCTGACCGGGGACTGGCTGGTCAGTCGCCAGCGCTTCTTCGGGGTGCCGGTGCCGGTGTGGTACCGGCTCGACAGCGCTGGCGAGCCGGACTGGTCCCACCCTCTCACGCCGGACGAGTCCGCGCTGCCGGTCGATCCGTCCAGTGACCCGGCGCCCGGGTTCGACGAGTCCCAGCGCGGCCGGCCGGGTGGCTTCATCGGCGACCCGGACGTGCTGGACACCTGGGCCACGTCGTCGCTGACCCCGCAGATCGTCGGCGGTTGGGAGACCGACCCGGACCTGTTCGCGCGGGTCTTCCCGATGGACCTCCGCCCGCAGGGGCAGGAGATCATCCGGACCTGGCTGTTCGACACCGTGGTCCGGTCGCACTTCGAGCACGGCGTGCTGCCCTGGCGGGACACCGTGCTGTCCGGTTGGATCCTCGACCCGGACCGGAAAAAGATGGCCAAGTCCAAGGGGAACGTGGTGACCCCGCTCGCGCTGCTGGAGCAGCACGGCTCGGACGCGGTGCGCTACTGGGCGGCCAGTGGCAAGCCCGGCACGGACCTGGCGTTCGACCCGGCGCAGATCAAGGTCGGCCGTCGGCTGGCCACCAAGCTGCTCAACGCGTCCAAGTTCGCGCTCGGGCTGGGCGCGGCGGACGCACTGCGCGCCCCCGCGACGACCCCCCTGGACCGGGCCATGCTCGCCGAGCTGACCACCGTGGTCGCCACGGCGAGCACCGCCTTCGACGCGTACGACCACACGACCGCGTTGCAGGTGACCGAGGCGTTCTTCTGGCGGTTCTGCGACGACTACATCGAGCTGGTCAAGGATCGCGCCTACGGCACCGGGGCGGCGGCCGACTCGGCGCGGGCGGCACTGGCCTCCGCGCTGTCGGTGCAGTTGCGGCTGTTCGCACCGGTGCTGCCGTACGTCACCGAGGAGGTCTGGTCCTGGTGGCGGTACGGCTCGGTGCACCGGGCGCCGTGGCCCACCACGTACGAGGTGGCCCGGACGATCGAGGGCACCGGAGACCCCGCGCTGCTGCGGCTCGCCGGTGACGCGTTGGGCCAGGTGCGGAGGGCCAAGTCGGAGCGGAAGCTGTCGATGAAGGCCGAGGTGCCGCTGGCCGAGGCGCTCGGCCCGGCGGCGCTGCTGGAACAGCTCACCCTGGTCGCCGACGACGTGCGTGCGGCGGGCCGGATCGGCAAACTCGACCTGCTCCCGGACCGGACCCCGGAACTCGTCATCGCCTGCGCCTTCTGACCCGCGTCCGCCGCCGCCCACCCCCCGGGGGCGGCGGCGGACGGGTCGTCACCAGCCGCGCAGGAAGCGCAGGCCGAGCAGGATCGAGGCGACGGCCGGCCCGACCAGCAACGTGATCGCCTGGAGCCGGTACGGCATCCGGTGCCGGGTCAGCTCAACCGCGTTGCCCAGCACTATCGCCCCGGCCAGCATGAGGAACGCACCCCACCAGCCGGTCTCCAGGTGGATCAGCTCCACCCGGATCAGTTGCAGCGTCAGCCCGAGCAACGCGCCGGTGAGCGCGAGCAGAGCCACCGCCCGGTGCAGGCCGCGGGCCAGCGGGTGGGCGGCCCGCCACTGGTAGGTGCCGGCGACCGCGAGGCAGGGCAGCACCACCAGCAGCGGCCACCCCCGACCCATCACACCGAACATCAGCAGCGCGCCCACCGCGAACACCAGGGTGCCGACGCAGGCGATGACGTACCCGGCGAAGGCCCGGCCACCACCCCGGGCCAGCAGCGGCCCGCCGCTGGCGGCGATCAACGCGGCCGGGATCAGGATGAAACCGGCCCACCAGTGGAACCGTCCGCTGCCCTGGGCGGCCGTCGCGACCGTGGCGCAGGCCAGCCCGGCGACCGCCAGGCTGGTCAGCCAGGGCCGGCTGCTCCGGGAGTACGGGTCAGACAACGACATCCGCTCCGCTTCGACGCTCACGCCCACCAGCGTGGCCCGTCGCGCCCCCGGCCGTCCATCCGGCCAGCACTACCGCCGGGCGGTGGCTGGCCGGAACAGCACGGCGCACCGTCAGCTCGTCTCGCCGGCCACGCTGAACGAGCGCAGGCGGTCGACGGCCAGGACGGTGAAGCCGACGCTGACCAGCGCGGTCATCACCGCCGCCACCGGCACCGACACGCTGGTCTCCAGCAGCCCGGTGGGGGCGAGCCGGTCGGCGAGGGCGATCACGTACTGCTGGATGGAGAGCACCTTCGTGCCGCTGACGAAGTTGCCCAGCAGGCCCTCCCAGATCAGCACGTAGACCAGGCCGAGCAGGACCGGTCGCCGGGTGACGAGGCTGAGGGCGAGGAACAGCGCCGAGTACGCCAGCGCGCCGAGCGCCGACGCCACCGCGAGCGCCAGCCCGAGGCGTACCGAATCGGCCAGCACACCCGCGACGTAGATCGGCACCGCGACGGTGGCCGCGGAGACCCCGGCGGCGACCGCGAGCTTGGGCAGCACGATCTGCCAGCGCGGCAGCGGCTTGGTGAGGATGTGCACCACCGTGCCGTCGTCGATCTCGGCGCCCAGCACACCCGTGCCGATGATCAACGCTACGACCGGCAGCACCACGGCCAGGCCGAGGCCGACCAGCACCGGTGGCCCCCACTCGCCCGGGTCCACGTCCAGGGACCGGCAGAGCACCGCCAACCCGAGCAGCACCAGCGGCAGCGGAAGCAGCAGCAGGAACCGGCGCCGGCCGAAGAGCCCACGCGCGGTGATCCAGGTAATGGTCGACATGTTCTCAGGCCTCCACCAGGTAGGAGAAGACGCTCTCCAGGGACTCGTCGGACGGCACCAGCTGACGCACCCGGATGCCCCGGTTCAGGGCGATCCGGGGCAGCGCCCGGGTGAAGGCGCCGTAGTCGCCGGCACGCACGGTCAGGCCGGTGCGGTCCAACTCGACACCACTCACCGACGGCTCGGCGATCAGCGCGACGGCCAGCGCCCGGTCGTCGGTGGAGCGCACCGCGAAGACGTGCGGCCGGTTGGTCATCAACCGGCGGATGGTCCGGAAGTCGCCGGAGGCCGCCAGCCGGCCCGCCACCATCACCTGGACAGTCCCGGAGATCTGCTCGACCTCCTCCAGGATGTGCGAGCTGAACAGGATCGTCCGGCCGGCGTCACCCAGGGTGTGCAGCAGGTCCATCATGTGCAGCCGCTGCCGCGGGTCCATCCCGTTGAACGGCTCGTCGAGCAGCAGCACCTGCGGGTCGTGCACCATCGCGGCGGCCACCCGGGCCCGTTGCCGCATGCCCTTGGAGTACGTGCCGATGCGGCGGTCCTGCGCCGACTCCAGCTCCACCAGGTCGATCGCGCGCCGGGCCGCCGCCGCGGGGTCGGCCAGCCGGTGCAGCTTCGCGGAGGCCAGCACGAACTCGTACGCGGTGAGGAAGCTCTGCACCGCCTCCCGTTCACTGACCAGCCCCAACCGCCGGTAGACGTCCGGGTTACGCCAGGTCGGCTCGTCGTCGAGGGTCACCGTGCCGCGCGACGGGGCGAGGAACCCGGCCATCATGTGCAGCAGCGTGGTCTTGCCGGCACCGTTCGGGCCGAGCAGGCCCGTCACGCCCGGCCCCAGGGCCATGCTGATGTCGTTGACCGCGACCACGTTGCCGTACCACCGGGACACCCCGGTCAGGCTCAGCGTGCTCATGAGGAGGCGACCTTCCGGTAGCGGGCCAGCAGGAGGGCGGTCGCGCCGGCGACCAGCAGCACCGCGGCCAGGGCGTAGACCGGGCCGAACCCGCCGATGGACAGGCCAGCCTGGTCCCGTTCGACGAGCAGATCACCGAGCGCCCAGATGCCCGTCCCCCGCACCAGGGTGGGGGGCGAGGCGAGCCCGGCCAGCTCGTTGGCGGTACGCGACGGCAGGATGCTCAACGTGCCCACGATCGGGGTGGTCATCAGGAAGACCGCGACCACGCCACCGGCGGCGAAGGCACGCTTGCCGGTCAGCGACGCGACCAGCAGCCCGACCGAGGCGAAGACCACCGCCCACAGCCCGGCGTAGAGCAACCCGGGCAGCAGGTCGAGCAGCTCGTTCCAGACCCCACGGATGCCGTCCTTGGTGGTGAACGCGGCGCCCAGGAACATCACCAACTGCGGGCCGCCGAGCAGCAGCCAGAGCGCGGTCACCAGCGCCAGCAGCTTCGCCAGCGCGTAGTCGCCACGCGGCAGGGGTCGGGAGAAGTACAGCGGCAGGACACCGCTGCGCAGGTCCCGCGAGACCAGCTCGGGTGCGGCCACCGCGACGAAGAAGATGACCAGCCAGCTCATCGAGTCGGCGAACTGGGCGTACGTGGCGACCGGCTCGCCGATCTGGCTGCGGATCGCGGCCAGGGCCACCGCGACCAGGGTGACGATCCCGACCACCAGCCACGGGAAGATCTTGGCCTTGACGCTGCGCCCGAAACCGAACGCGGTCCGCAGCCCGTGCAGGTAGAGCGCGCCGAACACGTGCCGCCGGCCCAGCCTCGGGCCCTCGTAGCGCTGGTAGCCGATGTCGTGGATGACGCCGCTCGGCGCGGAGCGCACGGCGGCGGTGGACGGCTCAGGCATGGGTGAGCTCCCTCGTGGCGAAGAGTTCGGCCACCCGGTGCCGACGCTGGTCCAGTCGGTGCAGCGGCAGGTCCAGGTCGGCGACCGCACCGAGGATCAGGTCGTAGGTGCCGTCGTCGGCGAGTGGTACGAGAAGCAGCCGGCCGTCGCGGGCCACCGGCAGGTCGAGCGCGGCCAGCCGGGCGGCCAGCTCTTCGGTGCCCTCACTGACCTCCACGGCGAGCACGTCGGTGGCCGTCGTCATCGCGTCGATACGGTCGGCGCGCAGCAGCCGGCCGCCGTCGATGGCGACGAGCGTGTCGCAGATCCGCTCCACCTCCCCGAGCAGGTGCGAACAGACCAGCACGGAGATGCCGAACTCGGTGCCGATCCGGTGCACCAACGCCAGCATGGCGTCCCGGCCGGCCGGGTCCAGACCGTTGGTCGGCTCGTCGAGCAGCAGCAGGTCGGGGTCGTGCACCAGCGCCTGGGCCAGCTTCACGCGCTGCTTCATGCCGGTGGAGTAGCCGCCGACCGGACGGTAACGCTCCTCGTACAGCCCGACGTGGCGCAGCGCCTCCGAGGCACGTTCGCGGGCCGCGGTGCGGGGCAGGCCGCTCATCCGGCCGAGGTGGGTGACCAGCTCGGCGGCGGACAGGTCCGGTGGGAGGCAGTCGTGCTCCGGCATGTAGCCGACCCGGGCGCGGACCGCCGCGGGGTCGACGGTCGGGTCGATGCCGAGCACCGAGACCTGACCGCCGGTCGGGGCGATCAGGCCGAGCAGGATCTTGATCAGCGTGGATTTTCCGGCGCCGTTCGCGCCCACCAGGCCGATGATCCCGGGCTCGACGGCGACGGTGAGGTCGGCCAGCGCGGTGACCCGACCTCCGTACGTCTTGGTGAGCGACTGGGTCGCGATCAGTGTCACGCTGCCCAGCGTAGGGAGTCGATGCCCACCGGGGACACCGGCGCGCCCCCGGTACCCCCCTGATCCTTGCGGCTCAGGACCCCTAGGGTCCGCCGACGGGCGTTCGCGACGTTTTCGCCGGTCCCGCGTTCGGCCCGACCCCGCTTCGGGAAAGTCTCCTCCGGGGTGGCACCATTCACTTGCCGTTCACCGGGCAGTGTCGCGGCGGTCGCCGACGCGGGAGGGATCGTGATGGTCGAGGTGGGCGTCCCCAAGGTGAGTGTCGTGGTGCCGGCGTACAACTGCGGCCCACACATCGAGAAGCTGGCCGCCTCGCTGCTGCGCCAGTCGTTACCCGCCGGCGAGTTCGAGGCGATCTTCGTCGACGATGGTTCGACCGACGACACGGGGGCGCGGTTGGACCAGCTGGCCGCCCAGCACCCGCACATCAGGGTGCTGCACATCGAGAACTCGGGATGGCCGTCGCGCCCGCGCAACCTGGGCATCGACCACGCCCGCGGCGAGTACGTCTTCTTCGCCGACGACGACGACTGGTTCGCCGACCAGGCGCTGGAGCGGCTCTACGACTGCGCGAAGACGTACGACGCGGACGTGGTGGTCGGAAAGATGGCCGGGCACGGGCGCGCCGTGCCGCGGGAGCTGTTCCGCAAGAACCGCTTCGACGCCACCCTGGAGAACTCCCCGCTGATCGACAGCCTCACCTGCCACAAGCTGTTCCGCCGGGCGTTCCTCAACGAGCACGGCCTGCGGTTCCCGGAGGGCGGCAAGCGGCGCCTGGAGGACCACTCGGTGGTGGTGCGGGCCTGCTTCCTGTCCCGCCGCACCTGCGTGTTGTCCGACTACACCTGCTACCACCACGCGCAGCGCGCCGACGCGCGCAACGTCACCGCCGCCCGGCTGGACCCGTCGAGCTACTTCGAGAGCGTGCGGGACGCCCTGGACATCGTCGACGCCAACACCGAGCCGGGTCCGCTGCGCGACCGGCTGCACCGGCGGTGGCTGCGCAACGAGATGCTCAACCGGCTGCGCGGCAGGCGGCTGCTGTCCGCTCCGGAGGACTGGCTGGAGCAGATCGCGCTGGAGACCCAGAAGGTCATCCAGGACCGGTTCGCGCCGGGCGTCGCGGCCGGTCTGCCGCCCCTGCTGCGGGCTGTGGCGTACCTGGCCGAGCGGGGCCGGATCGCGGACCTGCGTCGGCTGGCCCGCTGGGAGGCGGGTATCGCCGCGCACGGCGCGATCGACGAAATCCAGCACGCCGACCGGGCCGTCACGATGACGGTCGCCGCCGAGTTGCGCTCGGCGGACCAGCCGGTTAGTTTCCGCTCCGACGAGGGCCGGGACGTGTTGGTGCTTCCGATCGAGGAGATCACCCCTGAGGTGCTCGACTCCACCGCGCAGGTCCGCAAGGCCCGGTTGGATGTGGTCGCCCGTCGGCGGGAGACCGGTGACGAGATCTTCCTGCCGGTGACCTACCGGACGGAGCGGGTCGCCGCGCCGTCCGGAGCGGACACCGTCCACCTGGTGCACCGGGCCACCACCACGATCGACTTCGGTGCCCTCAACGGTGGCCGGACCCGGGGCAGTTGGCTCCTCAAGGCCCGGATCACCAACGCCGGCTGGACCGAGGACGCGCGGCTGCCGCTGGTGTTCATCTGCCGGGCCGACGGCGCGCGGCCCCGGATCCGCGACGAGCGGAGGGTGTGGAACCGGATCCGCGACGAGCGGGTGTGGAACCGGGTGCGCTCGGCGGTGGGCCGAAGGATCCGCGGCTGATCCGCCCGCCCGGGTCGTGGAGTGGCGCCCTCGACCGATTGGCCGTCGGCTGCGAAACTGTGTGCCGGTCAGCGAGTGGGGGGTGTGGATGAGCAACGGCTGGGTGCTGCCCGACGAGGTGCTCCGGGGCGCGCCGGCGTACACGCCGCGTCCCGGTGAGCTGGCGGATCTTGAGCTGCTGCTGACCGGCGCGTACGCCCCGCTGACCGGTTTCATGACCCGCGCCGACCTGGTCTCGGTCAGCCGCCGTGGCCGGTTGGCCGACGGCACTCCGTGGCAGGTCGCGGTGACCCTCCAGGTGCCGACCGCGCTGGCCCAGGGCTTCGATCCCCGCGACCCGGCCCGCCGGGCGCTGGTGCTGACCGACGGCGAGGGCGCGCCCGTCGCCGGCCTGGACGTGTCGGACGTCTGGCCGGTGCGCGACGGCGTGGCCGGCGTCGGTGGCCAGGTCCGGCGGCTGGGCGACGGCGGCCACGGCCCGTTCCATCGGTTGCGCCGCAGCCCGGAGGAGGTGCGCGCGCTGCTGCCCCCGGGCCGGGTGCTCGGCGTGATCGCCGACCGGCCCCTGCACCGGCCGCAGCTCGCCCAGATCGCCCACGCCGCCCGTACCCTGGCCGCGCACCTGCTGGTGATGATCCCGGTCGGTGAGGGCGGAGTCGGTGGGCTCACCCCGGAGGCACTGGTCCGCACGATCTTCGCCGCCCGGGACCGGATGCCGCCCGCCACCCTGGTCGCGGTGCCGTTGTCGCACCGGCGGGAGGAGATCAGCGACGCGCTGCTGCGCGCCCGGGTCTCCGCCGCGTACGGGGTCACCCACCTGCTCTCCACCGGTGAGATGCTCTCCGGTGCCGGGCTGCGGGTGCTGGTGCCGCGCGAGCTGGCGTACGACAACCGGGACGGGCAGTGGCGGTGGCGGGAGGACATCCCGCCGCGCAACCGTCGCCTCGCGCTGACCCAGGATGAGATCGACGATCTGCTCGACCGGGGTTTCCCGCTGCCGGAGTGGCACACCCCGCCGGCGGTGGCGAAGGAGTTGGCCAAGGCCCGTCCGGCACGCCGGCATCGCGGGCTGGTGGTCTTCCTGACCGGGCTCTCCGGCTCCGGCAAGTCGACCATGGCCCGGGGGCTGACGGACGCGTTGCGGGAGAGCGGCGAGCGGACGGTGACCCTGCTCGACGGGGACGTGGTGCGCCGGGAGCTCTCCGCCGGGCTGGGCTACAGCAAGGCCGACCGGGATCTCAACGTCCGCCGGATCGGCTGGGTGGCCGCCGAGATCGCCCGACACCGGGGAGTCGCCGTGTGCTGCCCCATCGCCCCGTACGCGGCGGCCCGCGCCACCGCCCGGGAGATGGCCCTGGCCGCCGGGGCGGGCTTCGTGCTGGTGCATGTCTCCACCCCGCTGGAGGTGTGCGAGCAGCGGGACCGTAAGGGCCTGTACGCGCGGGCCCGCGCCGGCCTGCTCACCGGGATGACCGGTATCGACGACCCGTACGAGGTGCCGACGGACGCCGATCTGGTGCTGGACACCACCGATGTGAGCGTGCCGGAGGCGGTGGAGGCGGTGCTGAGCCACCTGACCGAGACCGGCTGGGTCGAATTGAAGATCCCCTCCAGCTGAGGCGTCGTCGCACCCCCCTTTTCTTCCGCCGGTACCCGCCACGCGCTAGTGTTCATCTTTGTTGGAACACGTTCGACCGCGTGAGAGTACGTGTGGACCCCGGGGAGGCACGGCAGATGCTCGCTCAGCAGCGGCAGACGGCCATCCTGGAGCGGGTCCGGTCCGCCGGCGGTGTCCGGGTGACCGACCTGGCCACCGAGTTCGGCGTCTCCGACATGACGATCCGGCGCGATCTGGAGGCGCTGCACGAGCGCGGCCTGCTGGCCAAGGTGCACGGCGGCGCCACGACGGCCGGCCCGAGTTCGACCGACGAGCCCGGCTTCCACGCCAAGTCGGTCCGCCAACTGGCGGAGAAGGCGGCCATCGCCGACCGGGCGGCACAGCTCGTCCGGCCCGGCGCGGCGGTCGCGCTGTCCGCCGGCACCACCACCGCCGAACTGGCCCGGAGGCTGGTGGACGTGCCCGGCCTGACCGTGGTGACGAACTCCCTGCCGGTGACCGAGATCCTGCACGCCGGCGGTCGACCGGACCAGACGGTCGTGCTCACCGGCGGCGTACGCACACCGTCGGACGCGTTGGTCGGCCCCCTCGCGGTCGACGCCATCCGGACGCTGCACCTGGATCTGCTCTTCCTGGGCGTGCACGGCATCACCGAACGGGCCGGCTTCACCACCCCCAACCTCATGGAGGCGGAGACCGACCGGGCGTTGGTGGCGGCGGCCGACCGGCTGGTGGTGCTCGCCGACCACACCAAGTGGGGCACCGTGGGCATCTCCTCGATCGTCGCGCTGGCGGCGGCACACGTACTGGTCAGCGACGAGGCGTTGCCTCCGCCCGCGCGACGGGTACTCGACGAACAGGTGGGTGAACTGATCATCGTGAAGGCGACGGGGGCAGGCCGCGCGACGCGCACGCCGACGAGTGAGGGGACGGCGCCGTGAAGCGCACCGCGATCGACCTGGCCGACGGCCGGGAGCTGATCTACTTCGACGAGCGCGACGACGCCGTACGCGACCAGCCGGACCGCCGCGACCTGCCGCCGCCGCCGCCCGCCTCCCAACTGCGCTACGACCCGCTGACCGACGAATGGGTGGCGGTGGCCGTGCACCGGCAGACCCGCACCTTCCTCCCGCCGGCGAACGAGTGCCCGCTCGACCCGTCCGTCGGTGACCGGCTGACCGAGATCCCGGCCCCCGACTACGACGTGGTCGTCTTCGAGAACCGGTTCCCGTCGCTGAGTGGACGGGTGGCCGACGAACCCGGGGAGATCACGCCGTTCACACCGGTCCGCCCCGGCCTGGGCAGGTGCGAGGTGGTCTGCTTCACCTCGGACCACAACGCCTCGTTCGCCAGCCTCCCCCCGAGCCGGGTCCGCACCGTGCTGGACGCGCTCGCCGACCGGACCGAGGTGCTCGGCGAGCTGCCGGGTGTGGAGCAGGTGTTCTGCTTCGAGAACCGGGGCGTGGAGATCGGTGTCACGCTGCACCACCCGCACGGGCAGATCTACGCGTACCCCTTCGTGACGCCGCGCACCCGGGCGCTGCTGGCCGCGGCCCGCCGGCACGCCGAGCGGACCGGCGGCAACCTGTACGCGGACGTGCTGGCCGCCGAACGCGCCTCCGGCGACCGGGTGGTCACCGAGAACGAGCACTGGACGGCGTTCGTCCCGGCGGCGGCCCGCTGGCCGTTCGAGGTGCACGTGGCGCCACGCCGGGTGGTGCCGGACATCCCGGCGCTCAGCGACAGCGAGCGGGACGCCTTCGGGCCGCTCTACCTGGATCTGCTGCGCCGCTTCGACGGGCTGTTCGACATGCCGATGCCGTACATCTCGGCGTGGCACCAGGCGCCGGTGCGGGTCGACCGCGAGTTGGGCCACCTGCACCTGCAGCTGTTCAGCATCCGGCGGGCCACGGACAAGCTGAAGTACCTGGCGGGCTCCGAGTCCGGGATGGGTGTCTTCATCAACGACATCTCGCCGGAGCGGGCCGCCGAATTGCTGCGCGCCGCCTGACCCCCCGGCGGGAAACAGGGCGCGGGGGGCCCGGGACAGGGCCCCCCGCAGGGAAGGGACGGCTGGCTGTGCACGACACAGCCGGGAAGGCTGGCTGATCGGCAGGCGTTGCCGCGAGGCGACCGAAGTCAACCTTCCTGGACGCGACTGGCATCTCGTCCACCCTGGTCAACGAGGCGCGCCGGGCGCGGTGACGCCGAGGCCGTGTGTCGAGCACTGGACACGCCGGAGCCCGCCGACACCTGCCGACGGGCTCCGGTGCTGTGGTATCTGCCGGCTCAGGCGAGCTTGCGGGCCAGGTTCTCGTCGAGCGCGTTCATGAACTCGTCGGTGGTCAGCCACGGGGCGTCGCGCGAGATGAGCAGCGCGAGGTCCTTGGTCATCTGGCCGCCCTCGACGGTGTCGACGATGACCTGCTCCAGGGTGTTGGCGAACTCGGTGACCGCCGGCGTGCCGTCCAGCTTGCCCCGGTGGGCCAGGCCCCGGGTCCAGGCGTAGATCGACGCGATGGGGTTGGTCGAGGTCTTCTCGCCCTTCTGGTACTGCCGGTAGTGCCGGGTGACCGTGCCGTGCGCGGCCTCCGCCTCGACGGTACGGCCGTCCGGGGAGAGCAGGACGGAGGTCATCAGACCCAGCGAGCCGAAGCCCTGCGCGACGGTGTCGGACTGCACGTCACCGTCGTAGTTCTTGCAGGCCCAGACGTAGCCGCCCTCCCACTTGAGCGCGGCGGCGACCATGTCGTCGATGAGCCGGTGCTCGTAGGTGATGCCGGCGGCGGCGAACTCGTCCTTGAACTCGGTCTCGAACACCTCGGCGAAGATGTCCTTGAACCGGCCGTCGTACGCCTTGAGGATGGTGTTCTTGGTGGACAGGTAGACCGGGTAGTTGCGGTCCAGCCCGTACCGGAACGACGCCCGGGCGAAGTCCCGGATCGAC
Source organism: Micromonospora sp. ALFpr18c (assembly GCF_008868155.1). Lineage (GTDB taxonomy): Bacteria > Actinomycetota > Actinomycetes > Mycobacteriales > Micromonosporaceae > Micromonospora. The sequence continues at coordinate 1,271 of NZ_WBKR01000108.1, read as the reverse complement.
TCGTCGTAGTTGTACATGCCCATGGCGATGCCGCCGCCGGGGAAGTTGGCGACCTCCATCTCCATCGGCGCGCCGCCGTCGGCCGGGGTGTAGGTGATGGTCACCGTGCCCGGGCCGGGGACGACGAAGTCGGTGGCCTTGTACTGGTCACCGTGGGCGTGCCGGCCGATGATGATCGGCTTGGTCCAGCCGGGGACCAGCCGCGGCACGTTGGACATGATGATCGGCTCGCGGAAGACCACGCCACCGAGGATGTTGCGGATGGTGCCGTTGGGCGACCGCCACATCTTCTTCAGGCCGAACTCCTCCACCCGGGCCTCGTCCGGGGTGATGGTCGCGCACTTGACGCCGACGCCGTGCTCCTTGATGGCGTTGGCGGCGTCAACGGTGACCTGGTCGTCGGTCTCGTCGCGGTGCTGGATCGACAGGTCGTAGTAGTGCAGGTCGACGTCGAGGTAGGGCAGGATCAGCTGCTCCCGGATCTGCTTCCAGATGATCCGGGTCATCTCGTCGCCGTCGAGCTCCACGACCGGGTTGTTTACCTTGATCTTCGCCATCGGCCGGCGCTCCTCTCGGGGGACACGTGCTCAAGCAGTACGAGCGTACTGCAATTGGGCCGGCAGCCCCCAGCCGGCCTCGACCGGCCGGCGGAAACCGGGCTGCGCAGCGCGGAAATGCTTGGCATCATCGCCCGATGCCAGTGAGCCGCACCCTCGGGTCTATCACGGTCACTGCCCTCACCGACTCCGAGGGTGCCTTCTTCCAGCCCCGGACGCAGGCGTTCCCGCACGCCACGGCGGCCCAGTGGGCGGAGGCCGACCGGCGCGACCCGGCCTCGGTGACCGCCGACGGGCAGTGGTGGCTGACGTTCCGCAGCTTCGCGATCCGCTCCGGCGACGGGCCGGTCACCCTGATCGACGCCGAGCTCCGGGTGGTCGACGGTGCGACAACCCTGACCCCGGCGGTACGACTGCTGCCCACCCCCGGCCACACGCCCGGCCACCAGTCGGTGCTCGTGACCTCGGTCGACGACCGGATGCTGCTCACCGGCGACCTGCTGGTGCACATGGTGCAACTCGTCGACCCGGACCTGGCGTACGCCCATGAGGAGGACCGGGAACAGGCCCGCACCTCCCGGCTGACCGCCCTGCGCACCCACTCCCCGACCGTCCTGGCCACCCCCCACCTGTGCGACCCGTTCACCGCCCTGAAGGCCAGTTGATCATGAGGTTGACGAAGGCGTTGATCCCCATCACCCCCGCTAACCTCAT
>NZ_WBKR01000107.1 GCF_008868155.1 Micromonospora sp. ALFpr18c | reverse complement strand
CGAGCGTCGGCGGGGCGCTCCCGGCGGTTGACCCGACGTCGCGGGCCCGGCGGATGGCGGCCCGCACCCGGGCGATCAGCTCGGCGGCGGCGAACGGTTTCACCAGGTAGTCGTCGGCGCCCAGGCTCAGGCCCGCGACGCTGGCCTCCTCGCCGGCGCGCGCCGAGAGCACCAGCACCGGCAGGGTCCGGGTCGACGGGTCGGCGCGCAGTTCGCGGATCAGGTCGAAGCCGTCGAGCACCGGCATCATCACGTCGGTGAGGACCACGTCCGGTGGGTCGCGGCGGATCGCGTCGAGGGCCTGCCGGCCGTCGGTGACGGCCCGCACCCGCCAGCCCTGCCCGGTGAGCAGCCGACTCAGGTACGCCCGCATGTCGCTGTTGTCGTCGGCCAGCAGGATGTCCGCCCCGGCCAGCTCGTCGGCGGCCGGCCCGGACGCCGCGGCGGCCTGCTCCCCACCGCCGGCCGGCTCGGTCAGCCACCCCATCGCCTCCGCGACGGCGGCACGGGCCGCGTCACCCCGCCCGCCCGACGGCGGGCCGGTCACCGCGGCACGGCGCGACGTCGACCAGGGCAGCGCCACCGTGAAGGTCGTGCCGACGCCGACCCGGCTGGCCACCCGGACCTCCCCACCCTCCAGGCGCGCCAGTTCGTTGACGAGGGCCAGACCGATCCCGGTGCCCTCATGACTGCGGGAGCGGGTGCCCTGCACCCGGTGGAACCGTTCGAAGAGTTTCGGCAGGTCCTGCTCGGCGATCCCGATGCCGGTGTCCGCGACGGTGAGACGGACCTCCTCGTCGTCGGCGTCCAGAGCGATCCGGATCCGCCCGATGAACGTGTACTTCAGCGCGTTGGAGAGCAGGTTGGTGACGATCCGTTCCCAGTTGACCGGATCGACCGTGACGGGACGCGGCAGCGGCGGGCAGTCGACCTCCAGCACCAGACCGGCCCGCTCGACGGCCGCCCGGAAGACACCGGCCAGCTCGGCGGTGAGGGCCGCGAGATCAATCACCCGGGCGTCGCTGGAGGCCCGCCCGGCCTCCAGACTCGAGAAGGTCAGCAGGCTGTTGACCAGGGTCAACAGGCGAGTGGCGTTGCGCCAGGCGGTCTCCACCCGCTCCCGCTGCACGGGTGCGAGCGGCGCGGCGGCGTCGGTGAGCGCGTCGCCGAGCGGGCCGAGCATGAGCGTCAGCGGGGTACGGAACTCGTGGCTGACGTTGGTGAAGAAGCTGGTCTTCACCCGGTCCAGTTCGGCGAGCGCCTCGGCCCGGCGCCGCTCCTGCTCGTACTCCTGCGCGTTGCGCAACGCCACGGACACCTGCTGGGCCAGCAGGTGGTGGAAGGACCGGTACGCCTCGTCGAGCCGCCGGCTGGGGCTGACCCCGGCGAGCAGGACGCCGAGCGGCTGCTCCTGGTCGCCCGACGGCAGCGGCAGCGCCAGCGCGGTGCGGACCGGGTCGTCCCACGCGCCGCCGGACAGGGTCAGTCGCTCGGCGACACCGGTCACCTCGGTCGGTCGGCCCTCAGCGGCGTGCGGCAGCCCCCAGGCGTGGGCGGCCCGACCCGGGTCGCTCAGGTCCACGGCCTCCGGCAGCGCCTGCGGCACGCTGGTGCGACCCGGTTCGCCGCCGACGCAGGCGGCGCGCCGCAGGACCCCACCGTCGCGCAGGTAGATCGCGGCGAACGGCACATCCAGGGGGTGGCCGCCGATCGCGGAGATCAGGCGGGCGCAGGTGGCGTCCACGTCGACGGTGCGTCCGTCGCCGTTGACGGACAGGTCGCGCAGCAGCCGCAGCCGCCGCTCGCCGACCACCTGCTCGGTGACCTCGCTGCACACGGTCAGCACACCCACCGTACGGCCCTCGTCGTCGCGGGCCGGGGCGTGCGAGACGCTGAAGTACGCCTCCTCGCGGTAGCCGGCCCGTTCGAGCAGCAGCCGCAGGGCGGGCACCCAGCTGGCGACGCCGGTGGCCATGGCCTGCTCGATGAGCGGGGCGAGGACGTCCCAGCCCTCGGCCAGGGTCACGCGGACGTCGCCGCCGAGCGCGGCCGGGTGTTTGTCGCCGATCAACGCGGAGTACGCGTCGTTGTAGAGCTGGGTGAGGTGGTCACCCCAGAGCAGCAGCATCGGGTAGCGGGAGGAGAGCACCACCCGGACCGCGGCGCGCAGGCTCTGCGGCCAGCCGTCGACCGGGCCGAGCGGCGTGCCGGTCCAGTCCAGGGCCGCCATCAACCGGCCGGTGTCACCGCCGTCGGTGAAGAGATCCGTGCTGGGGCGCGTCACGTTCGACCCGGCCCCATCGCAAGCCCCCGTTCCGGGCCTAACGACCCCTGCTGGTGTTACCTACCCATCCTGGCATCTCTACTCACCTGTGCCGACGCCGGTACCCACCGTCGAACCGGCGGTGGTTCCAGACGAACGACCGATGTCACAGACATCGACATCTGTCAGTGTCGCGGTTATCTCTCCAACCCCCGAGGAGCCCCCATGAGAGGCAGAACGCTGAGCGCGGGAACCGCGCTCGCCGTGTTCGCCGGGATGACGGTGACGCTGGCGGCCCAGCCGGTGACCGCGTCACCCACGACCACGACGACGGTGGCCCGGCCGATCGCCGCGACCGCCGCCGCGTTGGCAGCGCCGGACATCTCCGTCACCAACGTCCAGGCGCACCTGACCCAGTTCAACTCCATCGCCACCAGCAACGGCGGCAACCGACGGGCCGGCTCGGCCGGCTACACCGCCTCCCTCACCTACGTCAAGACCAGGCTCCAGTCGGCCGGCTACACGGTCACCGAGCAGTACTGCTCCAGCTGCACGTACCCCTCGAACAACCTGATCGCGGAGTGGCCCGGCGGCCCGGCCGACCAGGTGGTCATGTTCGGCGCCCACCTCGACGGCGTCTCGGCCGGCCCGGGCATCAACGACAACGGCACCGGCTCGGCCACCCTCCTGGAGAACGCGCTGGTCCTGGCCGCGCAGAACCCGACCATGACGAAGAAGGTCCGGTTCGCCTGGTGGACCGACGAGGAGCAGGGGCTCAACGGCTCCCGGTTCTACGTCAACTCGCTGAGCTCCACCCAGCGCGGCTACATCAAGGGCTACTACAACTTCGACATGGTCGGCTCGACCAACGGCGGCTACTTCATCAACCGGGTCACCTCGACCACGGCGGCGCCGCTGAAGGCGTACTGGGACTCGTTGGGCCTGCAGCCGGAGGAGAACGTCGAGGGGCAGGGCCGCTCCGACGACTACTACTTCCAGCAGGCCGGCATCCCCACCTCCGGTTACGCCGCGGGTGCCAGCGCCCGCAAGACCAGCGCCCAGGCGGCCAAGTGGGGCGGCACCGCCAACGCCGCGTACGACGCCTGCTACCACCGGGCCTGCGACACCACCGCCAACGTCAGCGCCACCGTGCTGAACCGCTCGGCGGACGGTGTCGCGTACGCGCTGTGGCAGCTCGCCGTGGGCGGCGGCACCCCGACCAACGACTTCTCAATCTCGGTCGACCCCGCCTCGCGCAGCGTCGCCCGGGGCGCCAGCACCACCGCCACGGTCGGCACCGCGACCACGGCCGGGTCGGCGCAGACGGTCAGCCTCACCGCCTCCGGCGCGCCCAGCGGGGTGAGCGTCTCGTTCAGCCCGTCCTCGGTGACCTCCGGCGGCTCGGCCACGATCACCCTGACCGCCTCGGCCAGCGCGGCGACCGGCACCTTCACCGTCACGGTCACCGGCACCGGCTCGGTCACCCGCACCGCCAGCCTCACGCTGACCGTGACCGGCACCGGCGGCTGTGCCGGCGGCCAGGTGATCGGCAACGGCGGGTTCGAGAGCGGCAGCACGCCGTGGACCGCGTCCTCCGGCGTGATCACCAACTCCAGCAGCCAGCCGGCCCGGACCGGGTCGTACAAGGCGTGGCTCGACGGGTACGGCAGCACCCACACCGACACCCTGTCCCAGTCGGTGACCGTGCCGGCCGGCTGCACCAGCTACACGCTGTCGTTCTGGCTGCACGTCGACACTGCCGAGACCACCACCTCGACGGCGTACGACCGGCTCACCGTGCAGGTGGGTTCGACCACGCTGGCGACGTACTCGAATCTGAACGCCGCCTCCGGCTACGTCCAGCGCAGTTTCAACGTGGCCAGCGTCGCGGGGCAGACGGTGACGCTGACGTTCACCGGCACCGAGGACGCCTCACTGCAGACCAGCTTCGTGATCGACGACGTGACGTTGCAGGCGAGCTGACGGTCGCGGTCGGGCGGAGGGGGGCGGGCCTCCCCTCCGCCCGACATCTGGTCATGTCTGTCTATCTCTGGTAGAAATCCTTCAAGGCCGGCCCCTGATTCGCAAAATCCCACCCCTCATGCGAAACGGGAGTGCCATGTCACCCACCCGATCCACCCTGCGCCGCCGCCTGCTCACGCTGGTCGTGGCCACCCTCGCCACGGTCGGCGCCACGCTGGGCCTGGCCGCACCGGCCTTCGCCATCAGCCACTCCAGCGCCACCTCGCAGCTGCGCGCCGCCGGCATCTCCTGGACCTCGAGCGGCAACTGCAGCGACCGCAACGTGGCCACCTGCACCTCGTTCGACGGGGTACGGCAGGCCACCATCGACGGCATCATCACCTTCAAGCGGGCCAGCGGCTGCGCGGTGACCATCACCGCCGGCACCGAGGTCGGGCACGCCGGAGGCACGTACAGCCACTGGAACGGCTACAAGCTCGACATCGCGTTGAGCACCTGCGCCCAGAACTACATCTCGGCGAACTACACCTACGTCGGCTACATCTCCGGCTTCGGCTACCAGTACCGCGCCCCCTCGGGCAATCTCTACACCAGGGAGGGCAGTCACTGGGACATCCTCTTCTACACCTGTGGTGGCTGCTGAGCGACGGGTGCCGAGCAGGATGCGCGCAGGGCGCTGACCGCGTACCCGGGGACGGGCCGCCGCCGGGGAGCCGGCGGCGGCCCGATCACGTCCGTGGCGTCGCCGCTCAGGGGAGCTGCGGGTAGAGCGCGGTGACGCCGCCGGCGAGCCCGGCCTGCACCTGCCGGCTGATGTCGTCGGTGACGATCTCGTACGCGTCGGCCTCGATGCCGTCCACGCCGATCCGGGCGATCTGCGCCGGGTCGGACTTCGGGGCGGTGACCTCGGCGGCCATGTCGGTGTCCATGTAGCCGACGTGCAGGCCGGCGACCCGGACGCCCTGCTCGGCGAGCTGGACGCGCAGTGCGTTGGTCATCGCCCACTCGGCGGACTTCGCGGCGCCGTACGCCCCGACGTTGGGGAAGTTGACCCAGGACAGCACGGAGAGCACGTTGAGGATCGTCCCGCCGCCGTTGCCCGCGATGATCGGGGCGAACGACCGGATCATCGACAGGTTGCCGAAGTAGTGGGTCTCCAGCTCCAGCCGGACGAGGTCCAGGTCGCCGTCGAGGAGGTTGGTCCCGGTCTCGATGCCGGCGTTGTTGATCAGGAGGTTGACGTCCCCGGCGAGCGCGGCGGCGGCGGCCACCGAGGCGGGGTCGGTGATGTCGAGGCGCACCGGCGTCACGCCGGGCAGGTCGACGGTGTCGGGGTTGCGGGCGCCGGCGTAGACGGTGGCGCCCCGGGAGAGGAGTTCGGCGGCCAGGCGTCGGCCGAAGCCACGGTTCGCGCCGGTGACGAGGGCGGTGCTTCCAGCGATCTTCATGCGGCCAGGTTATCGGGCTGACTTCTGTTGAGCAAAGTCAACTAGGTCACGACGCCGACCCGCCCGGATCGGGAATACGACCCGGATGCCGTCACCGCCCGACCGGTGACGACTCGTATCCTTTGCGCGAACCTCCGCACGAGCTCAGAAGGGAGACGGTGTGAGCAACCAGGCCGAGACGTTGGAGTTCCAGGCCGAGGCGCGTCAGCTCCTCCAACTCGTCGTCCACTCGATCTACTCGAACAAGGACGTCTTCCTGCGGGAACTCATCTCGAACGCGTCCGACGCGCTGGACAAGCTGCGGCTGGCCACCCTGGTCGACAAGGACCTCGTCGCCGACACCGACGACCTGCACGTCACCATCGAGGTCGACCGGGACGCCCGCACGCTCACCGTCCGGGACAACGGCATCGGGATGACCCGCGACGAGGTGGTCCGGCTGATCGGCACCATCGCCAAGTCGGGCACCGCCGAGCTGCTGCGCCAGCTGCGCGAGTCGTCCGACGCCCGCGCCTCGCAGGACCTGATCGGGCAGTTCGGCGTCGGCTTCTACGCCGCGTTCATGGTCGCCGACACGGTCACCCTGCTGACCCGCAAGGCCGGCGAGTCCGGCGGCGCCCGCTGGGAGTCCACCGGCGAGGGCACGTACTCGATCGAGGCCGTCGACGACGCGCCGCAGGGCACGTCGGTGACCCTGCACCTCAAGCCGGCCGACACCGAGGACAACCTGCACGACTACACCGCCGAGTGGACCGTCCGCGACATCGTCAAGCGCTACTCCGACTTCATCGCGTGGCCCATCCGGATGCGCGTCGAGCGCCCCGGGGCCGACGGCGAGGCCGCCACCAGCGAGGTGCAGACCCTCAACTCGATGAAGGCGCTCTGGGCGCGGCCCCGCGACGAGGTCGACGCCGCCGAGTACAACGAGTTCTACAAGCACGTCAGCCACGACTGGGCCGACCCGCTCGAGGTCGTGCACATGAAGGGCGAGGGCACCTTCGAGTACGAGGCGCTGCTGTTCCTGCCCAGCCACGCCCCGCTGGACATGTTCGCACCGCAGGGCCGCCGCGGCGTCCAGCTCTACGTCAAGCGCGTGTTCATCATGGACGACTGCGAGGCGCTGGTCCCCACCTACCTGCGCTTCGTCAAGGGCGTGGTCGACGCGCACGACCTGTCGTTGAACATCTCCCGCGAGATCCTCCAGCAGGACCGGCAGATCCAGATCGTCCGCCGCCGCCTGGTCCGCAAGGTCCTCAGCACCGTCAAGGACCTCAAGACCAACCACCCTGAGCGCTACCGCACCTTCTGGACCGAGTTCGGCACCGTGGTCAAGGAAGGGCTGATCGACGACACGGACAACCGGGACACCCTGCTGGAGATCCTGTCGGTGGCGTCGACCAACGACCCGGCCGAGCCCACCGACCTGGCCGGCTACGTCTCCCGGATGAAGGACGGCCAGAGCGACATCTGGTACGCCACCGGCGACTCCCGGGCCACCATCGAGAACTCCCCGCACCTGGAGGCGTTCCGGGCCAAGGGCCACGAGGTGCTGCTGCTCACCGACCCCGTCGACGAGGTGTGGGTCGAGCGGGTCGGCACGTACGACGGCCGGCCGTTGCGCTCGATCGCCAAGGGCGAGGTCGACCTGGACACCGACGAGGAGAAGCAGCAGGCCGAGACCGAGCGCGAGCAGCAGCGACAGGAGTTCGCCGCGCTGGTGCAGTGGCTGGGCACCACCCTCGCCGACAGCGTCCGCGAGGTCCGCCTGTCGTCGCGGCTGACCACCTCACCGGCCTGCGTCGTCGGCGACGCGCACGACCTCACCCCGACCCTGGAGAAGATGTACCGGGCGATGGGGCACGAGATCCCGTCGACGAAGCGGATCCTGGAGATCAACCCCGGGCACCCGCTGGTCGCCGGGTTGCGCAAGGCCCACGAGCAGGGCGATTCGGGCCAGACCCTGACCGAGACCGCCGAGCTGCTGTACGGCCTGGCGGTGCTCGCCGAGGGTGGCGAGCTGACCGACCCGGCCCGCTTCACCCGGACGCTCGCCGATCGGCTGGCCCGCACCCTGTAGATGACGTGCGCCTCCGGCCGGCGGGCCGCCCGATCAGTCGGGCCCCGCCGGCCGGGCACGGGTCACCGTCACGCCGCCGAGGCGGATGCCTTCGGTCCTCGCTGCGACGCCGCCGGGCCGGCGTTCCAGCCCCAGCGCGGGGCCGGCACCACGGCCTCCCCGGGCCAGCCGGTGCCGACCGGGCCGCTGTCCTCCTCGACGGTCAGCTCGACCGACGTGGGCGTGCTGCGGGCCAGCCGCAGCGACTGCTCGGCACCGGTGCGGGCCGCGCACGGCCAACCCTGGCCGGCGCACTGCAGATTGCGGCAGTGACCCTCGTCGTCCGGCTCGTGGGCGCTCAGCACGTCGACCGCGAGCTGCCAGAGCAGAGGGTCGGTCACGTCGTGCGGACGCTCGACGCTACGGCTCGGTCGGTTGCTGGTGTCGTCGGACATCGTGGGCCCCCCTCGTCAGGCTGTTCCCCTCAAGGGTCACCCGTGCGCCACCGGCTAAACCGCCGACCTGCTGTGATGTGTCTCTGGTCGCAGGGATGCGGGGTGTTTAGTCCGGCAATAGCGGCATCTCGACACCCGGGTCGCGGCCGAGCAGCACCGCCCGGGTGAGCGCCGCCGATCCGAACCGGTCGCGGACCGCGTCCACGGCGGCGTCCAGTTCGGCCCCCGGATCCGGGTGGAAGGGAAGTTCCGGTTGGACCGGGTTGTCGTCCAGGTTGCCCACCGAGACGCCGATGAGGGTGACCCCGCGGCGGTCGATCTCCGGTTGGGCCGTGCGCAGCAGTGCCCGTGCCGCGGCGAGCACCGGGGCGGTGTCGGTGGTCGCCTTGCCCACGGTGTGTGAGCGGGTGGCCCGGGTGTAGTCACCGAAGCGCAGTCGCAGCACCACCGTGCGTCCGGCCCGGCCGGCGGCCCGCATCCGTCGGGTGACCCGGTCGACCAGGCCGGCGAGGATCGCGTCCAGCTCCGCCGGGTCGTGCGGGTCACGGCTCAGCGCGTGCTGCGCGCCCATCGAACCGCGCCGGCGGCCCACCTGCACCGGCCGTGGGTCGCGGTTGTGTGCCAGGGCGTGCAGGTGCCGGCCGGCGCCCGCGCCGAGCAGCGAAACCAGCGCCGCCTCGCCGAGCCGGGCCACATCGCCGACGGTACGGATGCGGCGTTCGCGCAGCTTCGCGGCGGTGATCGGGCCGACGCCCCACAGCCGCTCGACCGGCAGCGGATGCAGGAACGCCAGCTCGCCGTCGGGGGCGACCACCAGCAGCCCGTCCGGCTTCGCCACACCGCTGGCGACCTTCGCCAGGAACTTCGTGCGGGCCACGCCCACCGTGATCGGTAGGTGGACCTGCTCGCGGACCTCCCGACGCAGCCGGTCGGCGATGGCGGCCGGTGGCCCGACCAGCCGACGCAGACCACCCACGTCCAGGAACGCCTCGTCGATGGAGAGCCCTTCGACCAGCGGGGTGGTGCGTCGGAAGATCTCGAACACCGCGCGGCTCGCCGCCGTGTACGCCGACATCCGGGGCGGCACCACGATCGCGTCCGGGCACAGCCGGCGTGCCTGCTGGCCGCCCATCGCGCTGCGGACCCCCCGCGCCTTCGCCTCGTAACTGGCGGCGAGCACCACCCCGCCGCCGACGATCACCGGCCGCCCCCGCAGACGTGGGTCGTCGCGCTGTTCGACCGACGCGTAGAAGGCGTCCAGGTCGGCGTGCAGGATGCTGGCCCCGGACGACACGTACACATGTTCGCATGGCATCCGGGTGTCGCGGCAGTGAGCTGGGCGAACGCGGCCGAGCGTCGGCTCAGTCGAGGCAGAACTCGTTGCCCTCGGGGTCGGCCATGACGAGGTGACCGGCGCCGAGCGGGGGAGCGGGCTCGTGGCGGCTGAGCCGGGTGGCGCCGTGCGAGACGAGCCGTTCGGCCTCCGCCTCGAGCGCCGCCATCCGCTCCTCGCCGGCGAGCCCGGGAGCGGCCCGCACGTCCAGGTGGACGCGGTTCTTGACCCGCTTGCCCTCCGGCACGCGCTGGAAGAACAGCCGTGGCCTCGAGCCCTCGGGGTCGACCACCGCCGAGGCGTCATTGTGGCGCTCGGGCGGCACGCCCATCGCGTTCAGTGCCTGCTCCCACGACGCGAAGTCCCCGGGCGGGCCCTGCACCTGATAGCCGAGGGCCTCGGCCCAGAACGGCGCCAACCCGGCCGGGTCGGCACAGTCGACGGTGATCTGCACGTCGCGGGCCATGGCAGCTCCCTGCTTCCTGATCTGGTCGGTCATGATCCCAGCCTCTCGCGAATAGCGGACAGGAGCGTTCCTCGATCTGTGCAACGATCGGCGCGTGACTGTCGAGGCGACGACCGAGCGGGTGCTGCGGTTGTTGGCGCTGTTGCAGCGGCGGCCGTCGTGGACGGCCGTCGAACTCGCCGCCGAGCTGCGGGTCACCGACCGCTGCGTCCGCCGTGACGTGCAGCGACTGCGGGCGCTCGGCTACCCCGTGCACGCCGTGTCCGGCGTCGGCGGCGGCTATCAGCTCGGCGCGGGCACCCGGCTGCCGCCCCTGCTCCTCGACGACGAGGAGGCGATCGCCACGGCGGTGTCGCTCCGGCTGGCCTCCGGGGGCACGGTCGCCGGGGCGGGGGAGGCCGCCCTGCGGGCCCTCGCCAAGCTCGACCAGGTGATGCCGGCACGACTGCGCGCCGAGGTGCGGGCCGTGCACGGCTCCACCGACACGCTCATCGGCCCGGTGGTCGAGATCGACGCGGAGCTGCTGGTGATGCTCGCCTGGGCCTGCCGTGACGCCGTCCGGGTCCGGTTCCGCTACACCGGACGTGACGGGGAGCGCGAGCGGACGGTCGAGCCGGTCCGGATGGTGACGACCGGTCGTCGCTGGTATCTGATGGCCTGGGACGTCGACCGCGACGACTGGCGCACGTTCCGCCTGGACCGGATGCGTGCGGCGGAGGCCACGAGCTGGCGCTTCCGCACCCGCGAGCATCCCGATCCCGTCGCCTTCGTGCAGCGGTCGGTCACCGAGGCGCCGTACCGGCATCTCGCCCGGGTGCGGGTTCGCGCCCAACCCGACGAGGTGCGGGCGGTGGTGCCGCCCCAGGTGGGTCGTGTCGAGAACGACCGCGACGGGTGGTGTGTGCTGGTCGTGGGCGGCGACAGCCTGGAATGGCTCGCCGCGCACGTCGCCCGCCTGAGTTACGAGGTGGAGGTGCTGGAGCCTCCGGAGCTGCGCGAGGCCGCCGCCCGTCTCGCCCGCCGCCTCGCGTTGATCGCGGATGCCGGTGGCATCACAGATCGTCGAACGGCGCGGCGTAGCGGAACTCGCCCCGGATCGACTCGCGCCACGCGGTCAGCGGCCGGGCCATGAAGTACTGCGGCCCCCACGGCTGCGGCGGGGTGACGCCCAGCTCGACGGCGGGCCGGAACCCGAAGCGCGGGTAGTAGTCGGGGTGCCCGAGCAGCACGACGAGCGGCTCGTCACGGGCGTCGGCCGCGCCGAGCACCGCGTGCATCAACGCGGTGCCGACCCCGCGCCGCTGCCATCCGGGCAGCACGCCGAGCGGTCCCAGGCCCAACGCCACCGGCTCACCGGCCACCCGGCCGCGGGTGGCCACCACGTGCCCCACCACCTGGCCGTCCGTATCGGTCGCCACCAGGGAGTACGCGGGCAGCCAGCCCTCGTCGGCGCGCAGCGCGTCGACCAGTGCGGCCTCGACGGTGGCCTCGACGGTGGCCTCGACGGTGGCCTCGACGGGTACGCCAGTACCGCCGTCGGCCTTGGCGAAGGCGGCGGCATGGACCGCGCGGACGGCGTCGACGTCGGCGGTTGTCTCGCGTCTGATCAGCACCGCGCCACCATAGGTGTGGTGTGCCGCCGGCTCCACGGGTTTTACGCGCATGCCGCTGTGCCCGGCGGGCGGCGTTCAGCGGACATCGCGCGGGAATGGCTGATGCCTGTGAGTCATCAATATGCCTCACAGGCATCACGCTCATGGCGGACCTCACGGCGCCGGCCCCTGCGGCCGACGCGCGACCCCGCATCTCACGACCCCGCATCTCACGACCCCGCGCCACCATCGCCGCGCCCGTGGTCGGCGTGGCCGTGACCTCAGCCGACGGCGGTCGCCGAGGGTGGCGCGCTGCCGCCCCGGGGCACCTCCGGGGTCATCAGCCGGATGATCTCCGCCTGGTCGGCGGGCGAGGGCAGACCCCATCCCGGCCGGTAGCCGTACACCTCTTGCAGTGGGGTGGAGCCGGTGCGGCCGTCCAGGATCTCCACAGCGTCGGTGCCGATCAGGCCGGGGTGTTCGACGCCGCACGCCTCGGCGACCTTCGTCAGGTCCCGGCGCAGCGTGCCCAGGTAGTTGGCCGCCCGGACCGACTTCAGCGTCGGGTCCAGGCCCCGGGCCAGCCAGGCGTTCTGCGTCGCGACCCCGGTGGGGCAGGTGTCGGTGTGGCACTTCTGTGCTTGGATGCAGCCGATCGACAGCATCGCCTCCCGACCAACGTTGACCATGTCGCAGCCGAGCGCGAACGCCACGATGGCGTTGTCCGGCAGGCCCAGCTTGCCGGCGCCGACGAAGACCACCTGCTCGTGCAGGTCGTGCTCGGCGAAGACCTTGTACACCCGGGAGAAGCCCTGCTGGAACGGGAGTGACACCGAGTCGGTGAAGATCAGCGGTGCGGCGCCGGTGCCGCCCTCGCCGCCGTCGACCGTCACGAAGTCGACGCCCCGGCCGGTGTCGCGCATCAGGGTGGCCAGCTCCTGCCAGAAACCGAGGTCGCCGACCGCCGACTTGATACCGACCGGCAGGCCCGTCTCGGCCGCCAGCAACTCCACCCAGTCGAGCAGGCTGTCGCAGTCGGAGAACTCGGCGTGCCGCGACGGGCTGACGCAGTCCTGCCCGGCCGGGATGCCCCGGGTCGCGGCGATCTCGGCGGACACCTTCGCGCCGGGCAGCAGCCCGCCGAGACTGGGTTTGGCACCCTGACTGAGCTTGATCTCCAACGCCCGCACGGGGGCGTCGGCGACCAGGTCCTTCAGTCGGTCCAGGCTGAATCGGCCCTGCTCGTCGCGGCAGCCGAAGTACGCCGTGCCGAGCTGGAAGATCAGTTCACCGCCGTTGCGGTGGTACGGCGACAGCCCACCCTCGCCGGTGTTCTGCAGGCAGCCGGCGAGCGCCGCCCCCTTGTTGAGCGCGGTGATGGCGTTGCCGGAGAGCGAGCCGAAGCTCATCCCGGAGACGTTGACCACCGACTCCGGTCGGAACGCGTGGGCTCGCCCCCGGGCCGCGCCGAGCACCTTCGCGCACGGCAGCCGGACGTCGTGCCCGGCCGTCGGTGACGACGGCGGCACGGCCCGGCCGAAGGTGCGGTGCTTGATGATCGGGTACCCGGCGGTGTACTCGATGTCGTTGTCCGTGCCGAAGCCGAAGTAGTTGTTCTCCTGCTTCGCCGACGCGTACACCCAGCGCCGTTGGTCGCGGGTGAACGGACGCTCCTCGTTGTTGCCGGCCACGATGTACTGCCGAAGTTCCGGCCCGATGGCCTCCAGCAGGTACCGGGCGCGACCGAGCACCGGGAAGTTGCGCAGCAGCGCGTGGTCGCGCTGGATGAGGTCCCGCGCGGCGAGCGCCGCCACGGCGGCGGCGACGGCGGGTACGGCTCGACGGGCCCATGTCATGCCCGGGACTCTTTCCGCCGATGCGGCGGATCAAACCGGTGAGCTGGCTGGTGGCGGTGCGGGTACGCCCCGCACCGCCACCACGGACTCACCGATGCTTGAACGTCTGGCGGACCGTTCCGCCGACGATCGCGCACCACGTGCTCGTGCTGAGCTTGCCGTCGCGGGGCAGACCGTGCAGGGCCTGGAGGTCCTGCACCGCCGCCCGGGTGGCGTGGTCGTACGCCCCGGTGACGGCGACCGCGTACCCCTTGGTGGCGAGGATCTCCTGCACCGCGGTGACCGGCGCGCCGGTGGCGTGCTGGTCCAGCTCCGGTGCCAGGGTCTCCCAGGTCGGGGTGGTGAGCGTGGCGTCCACGTCCACCGGGATGCCGTTGCGGGCCTGCCAGTCCTGCACGGCCGCGACGGTCGCGGCGTCGAACGTGCCACTGACCGTCACCGCGTAGCCGCGGTGGATGAGCAGGTGCTGCACGACCCGGACCGACGGCGAGTTGACGAAGCGCCACAGGTCCGGCCAGCGGCGCGCCGGCACGTCACCCAGCTTGGTGCCGAGGGCGGCGTACACCCGCCGGCGCAGTGCCGGGAACTCCCGGTAGAAGGCGGCGCCCGGGCAGTCGGTGGTACGGAAGTCCCAGTGGCCGAAGATGTCGTGCGCGTGCAGCCCGTACTGGCGGCAGATCGCGACGCAGAGCGTGACCAGCGAGTCGGTCAGCGCCTTCGGCGGCGTCTCGGTGACGTAGGTGCCCTCGTTCTCGATGCCGATGGCCCGACCGTTCTCGCCCGGACAGTGCGCCGAGATCATTTGCCGGTCGCCGGCTTCGAGGCGTTCCAGGCTGCCCCGGCGGCCCTCCAGCACGTAGCCGCCACGGCTGACCGTGAAGTGCTGGCCGGTGTCCGACCAGCCGTTGCCGTCGATGTGCAGGTCCTGGCAGTCGTGGGCCAGCTTGACCGCCTGCTCACGGGAGTAGTCGGTGACGTTCGGGAACGCCATGTGGTGCACGATGATCTTGTTGGTGGGGATGGCGCTGACCGACAGCGGGTCCTTCGGTGGACGGGCGGCCCACTCGTCGCAGCTGATGATCCAGTCCAGGTCGGTGCCGGGGGCGGCCTGTGCCGTGGCGGGGAAGGCCAGCTCGCTCCCGACGACGGCGACCGTGGCGGCGCCGAGACCGGCTCGCAGCAGTGTCCGGCGGTCCACTTCGGAGTGGTCGACGTGCATCACATCTCCTCCTGCGGCCGACGGCGGGGGATGAAAAGTAGCTCCAGTGGCCGCACGCACTCCGGAGAATATTGCCAAGACTCCCCCGCGCGCTAGTGTCACCGCCATGCCCGACTCAGTTGGCGAGGGCGCGCCGGATGGAGCGGAGCGCGTAGTGCAGCCTGGAGCGGACGGTCCCCACCGGGACGCTCAGTTCGTCGGCCACCTCGTCGACTGACCTGTGCAGGTAGAACACCTGGTGCAGAACGTCGCGGTGATGTGCGCTCAGGCGGCGTGCGGCGTCGCGAAGCGCGTCGTTCGCGACAACCGTGGCGGACACGTCATCGTGCGTGGCGGCCGTGTCGGGGTCGAGTTCCTCGGTCGCCAGTGGGCGCGCCTGCTGGCGGCGATATTCGTCGATCGATGATCGGCGGGCCGCCGTGAACAGCCAGCGGCGCAGGTCGACGTCGTCGGCCGGAAGAGTGCTGACCCCGCGCCACGCCCGCACCATTGTCTCCTGGACGATGTCCTCGGCTCGCGAGTGGTTCCCACCGCTCAGCGTGAGCGCGAATCGCATCAGCGGCGGCCCCTGCGTCGAGACCAGGTGTTGAAAGCGAATGCGCGCGTCGTCATCGCCGGGTCGTGGGCGCACCACCATCTCTTCCCATCGTCTGACCGGACCGACTCGGGCAGCGTAGGGCGCGCAACTGGACAGCGTCTGCACGGAGAGTTTTCCCCGTCGTCGGCCCGGCCGGACCAGCTTCGGCGGATCCGCGACGAGGTCGTCGTCGCGGCCTGCGCGGGCGGTTGGCAAGGATCGCGGCCTTCGGTTGAACGAACGCGATCATCGTGCGATGAAAAGGGTGTGACAGTTCTTCCGATCAGACTCGTCGGGGATCCCGTCCTGCGTCAGCCGGCCACGCCGGTCGAGACGTTCGACGCGGAGCTGCGACGCCTCGTCAAGGACCTGCAGCAGACACTGGGCGACAGCGGAGGCGCCGGCCTGGCCGCCCCGCAGATCGGTGTCGGGCTGCGGGTCTTCGCCCTCCATCCCAAGCTCTCCGACGGGGATCTCGACCACCTGGTCAACCCGCAGATCACCTTCCCGGACGAGGACGAGCAGGACGGCCCCGAAGGCTGCCTCTCCATTCCCGGCGTCTACCTCGACACGAAGCGGCGGATGAACGTGGTTGCCACCGGCTTCAACCTCCATGGCGACCCGGTGCAGATCGTCGGTTCGGGCATGCTCTCGCGGTGCATCCAGCATGAGACCGACCACCTCGACGGTGTGCTCTTCCTCGACCGCCAGGACGCCGAACGGCAGCAACGAATCATCGAGACGCTGCGTGCGGCGTCCTGGTTCGACCAGGTCGACGGCCGGGAGCCGGTTGTCAAAGTCAGCCCACACTGATCGTCCGTCTGAACTCTCGGAGCACCTGTTGCGACCAGTTGCGCTCATCTCCGCCGCGGCGGCGCCGATCCTGCTCATCGGCGGCTGGACCGTCGCCGAGTCGCTGCAGCCCCCCGGCTTCGACCCCCTGCACGACACGATCAGTCAGCTGGCCGCGCTGGACGCCCGTGACCGGGGCGTGATGACCACCGCGCTCGTCGGCACCGGGCTCGCCTACCTGTGCACGGCATTCGGCCTGACCGAGGTCGCGCGGGTCGGACGACTGCTGCTCGCCATCGGTGGCGTCGGGACCATCATGGTCGCCGTGTTTCCGCTGCCGGCGGACCCGACAGCTCACGGGGTGTCCGCGGGCGTCGCCTTCATCGCGTTGGCCGCCTGGCCGTTCTTCGCGGTGGGCGGCTCCCCGGACGCGCCGTGGACCGTACGACGACCGTTCACGATCATTGCCGGGCTGACGTTACTCGCCCTCGTCGCGTGGTTCGGGGCCGCGTTGCAGAGCGGCAACCTGGTGGGGCTCGCCGAACGGATCGCGGCGGGCGCACAGGCGACCTGGCCCCTCATCGTGGCGGTGAGCCTGTTCGCGACGTCGAGACGGCGTCCGGCCGCGGCCGGTGCCGACGCGGTCAGGTGATGGCACGGGGAGCGCCGCCGGGCGGGTCGATCCGGGCCGGTGGGCGTTTCCCCGCGAGCCGGTGCGGGTAGGTCGGTCCCGACCGTCTCGGCTGCCCCGTAGAGGAATGACCATATGAGTGACAACGTCAGCGACGCGGTGGGTGACGCCCTCCGTTCGGTGATGCTCTTCCTGCCCAAGGCCGTCGCCTTCGTGGCGATCCTGGTGGCCGGTTGGCTGATCGCCAAGGCCGTGTTGAAGATCGTGGAGAAGGTCCTGGAGCGGGTCGGCTTCGACCGCGCCGTCGAGCGCGGCGGCGTCCGCCGCGCGTTGAGCCGATCCCGGTACGACGCCAGCGACATCGTCGCGAAGCTCGTCTACTACGCGGTGCTGCTGTTCACCCTTCAGCTCGCCTTCGGAATCTGGGGACCGAATCCGATCTCCGACCTGCTCGGCGCGGTGATCTCGTGGCTGCCCCGTGCCTTCGTCGCCATCGTCATCGTCGTGGTGGCCGCCGCCATCGCCAACGCGGTCAAGGACATCATCGGCGGCGCGCTCGGTGGGCTGTCGTACGGCCGGGTGCTGGCCAACATCGCCTCGGTGTTCATCCTCGGCCTCGGCGTCATCGCCGCGCTGAACCAGATCGGCGTGGCCACCGCGGTCACCACTCCCGTGCTGATCGCCGTGCTGGCCACGATCGGCGGCATCCTCGTCGTCGGTGTCGGCGGTGGCCTGATCCGTCCGATGCAGAATCGCTGGGACGCGTGGCTGACCCGCGCCGAGCAGGAGTCGCAGCTGATCGCGGCGCACGCCCAGGCGTACCGGGCCAGCCGCCGCGACGCCGAGGCCGAGCTGGCCCGCGCGTCGGCCGAGGCTGACCTGGCCCGCGCGTCGGCCGCCACCACCGGGTCGGACGCGGGGCTGCCCAGGCCGCCCGCGACCGCCACCGACCCGGAGGCCACCCAGATCGTCACCCGGCCGTCCGATCCGGAGGCCACCCAGATCGTGACCCGACCGGCCGACCTGGACGCGGCCCCGGTGGCGGGTGCATCGGGCGACCCGGACGCCACCCAGGTCGTCAGCGGAAGCAACCCGGACGCCGACACGACCCAGTTCGTCAGCCGTGGCCGTGGGGACTCCGACACGACGCAGGTCGTCGCCCCGGGGGGTGGGGACGCCGACACGACCCAGTTCGTCACCCGGGGCGGTGGAGACTCCGACACGACGCAGGTGGTGGGCACCGGTGCCGGTGGCGCGGTGCCCGGCCAGCGCGCCAGCGACGACAGCGAGGCCACCACGGTCATCCCGCCGGTCGACCCGAACCGGCGCTGACACGCGGCAGCACCAGCGGGGCGGGGGCCGGTCGGCCCCCGCCCCGCGTCGCGTCGTCCGCCACGCCGAAAGCGCTGGCCGGAGCCGGGAGGTTTGTCTAGCATCGCCGACATGACCTGGCGACATTGATCCAGCGCCTCATCCCTGCGGGGATGACGCCGCGACGTGGGTATTGAGCGGCGCCCTGCTCGACGAGCCCACCCGTACGCGGTGTTCTGGTTGTTACCGGCTTCGCGAGCAGCAGCGGCGACACTGCCATCGCGATCAAAGATCTCGAAGAACTTTGCCTTGAGCTCAGCGGAAACGGACACGGTCCGCGCAACTCCCAGAAGATCTGGGCGTTGCGAGGACCGCTAGATCCCAAGACCTCGGCCCGGCCGGACTCGTGCGCCTCCCTGATGAAGCGCGCCACCGGCCGCGCCGCGAGGATCGGCCAGGCCGTGCCATCCCGGACCTCGTCGCGGACGGCGTCAATGTCCCAGTCGGCCCACCGCAGCAGCCGCTGCATTCCGTCCGGTGACAGGTCACCGGCCTGCTCGGCGAGGGTCCAGCCGTTCTTGCGATCGAGGCCGGCGACCAGCCCGGACAGGTACTGCCGAGCCCGTCGCCTCGGTTCCGGATGAAAAAGGCTCACTGTCCGATACGCAGGCATTTGCCCGTGTCGTACCAAATTAGGCGCCATTCCTTGCTGAGATCACCTCATTGTCCTCGACGCTGGGGCCGGGAACGTAGTTGTTGTTCCGAATAGGCGGGAGGAGGTGCGAGTTGCCAGGAGGCTTGAGTACCCGACTGGGCTGAGCCATGTTGGCGAGAGGTGGCCACCGCCGCGGCCAGCGAAAGGTCCGGGCGGGTATTCCTTTGCGGAGGAGAAATTTGAGAGGTCGATGGCTGCCCGCTCAGGGTAGTCATCTGGCCGGTCGTTCGGAGAGTTCCGGAGGTGTGTGAAAGGGAATCGTACGACGGGGGCCGCGCGAGGGCATACGCTGGAACTCCGTTCGGCAGCGCATCTCGCGAAAGCAATTCGTCGAGTATGCGGACAGTGGATTGGCCGTCGCGCCCAACGGTATCGTGATTATTGTAATAGGGTTGCACGAGGGCTTCCCTGCAGTCATTCCAGTCGCGGGAAAATCCATTGGGCATCATGAAATCAAAGTGCGCCTGCTTGAATTTCATCAAGGTTGAAGTGATGTCATAACTGGGCCAGAGACCCAGGCTTAGAAACCTTCTGTCAAACTCACGGCGTCGCCTCGATAGCTCGTCTGCCTCAGTTCGATTTATTAGGATATCACCCGTGCATTCCTCTGCCTCGTCGCGGCATTGACGAAGCTCTCTAAAGAGATCGCTCTGCCGGCTGCGAAGATCTGCTTCCTCTGAATCAAGCCTCTTCGCCTCGGCGCGGCGAAGTAGTTGCATAACGCCACCCGCCCTCTCTAGGCCTGCCCGCCTCGCGGCCAGACCAGAGGCTTCTGCGGCCATCTGGTCATTAGCCTCTGAAATGCCTTCCAATTGCTGTTCCAAACGTTGCCTTCGACCGCTCAGCACCGCATATGCACGCCTGTTTTCGGCTTCGTCGCGCAGAATTCTAGCTCCTTTTAATGGATGGGCATCAAGCTCATCCCGGCGGAGCTCGGCGATACTCTGCAGGTCTTTATGACGTCTTACCCAAAACTGATACCTCGGCATTTCAGTCACTTCGGGTGTTTCTCGAAGCATCCTCCCCATCAGTTGTATCCTTTTGAGATAGTCTGTTACCTCTAGATAAAATCTGTCCTCTACTTGATGAAATCTGGACTCTACTTGCTGAAAACGTTCTTCTGGCACGCGCAATCTCCCATCGGGTGGTCTACTCTGTGCTGGGCCCTCACCATCACAACGGAATGAAGGGCTGTCGTGTTCACTCCTGTCGCGATCATCTCGGCCTGTGTTCGTTCGGTGGACGACGGCACGATCACTGCCGGTTGTGACGGATGGCTCACACACTGTCAATCCCCTGGAAGTGTGGAGGGTTGTTTAAGCTGCCTGGGCCCGGCGGGCTTCGGCGATGAAGTGTTCGTAGTCGACCGGTGACATGCCGTCGCAGGCGCTGTGGCGTCGGCGGACGTTGTAGAAGCCGACGATCCAGGTGGCGATCTTGATGCGGGCCTCGGCTCGGGTCCGGAAGCGCTGCCGGTGGATGTACTCGACCTTGATGGTGGAGTTGAACGCCTCGGCGGCGGCGTTGTCCAGGGCGCAGCCGACCCGACCCATCGACTGCGGGACGCCGAGACGCTTGCAGGCTTTGGCGTAGTCGGTGGAGGTGTACTGGGCGAGTTCAATCGGTTGTTGCAACACCGGGCTGTTCCAGCGAGCTTAGCTGTTCGGCGAAGACCTCGGCCGGGGTCTTCCAGCCAAGGCTCTTGCGGGGCCGGTTGTTGACCGCGAGGGCGACGGCTTCGAGGTCCTCATCGGACCACCTCGACAGGTCGGTGCCCTTCGGGAAGTACTGACGCAGCAGCCCGTTGGTGTTCTCGTTCGTCGGCCGCTGCCAGGGCGAGTGCGGATCGGCGAAGAACACCTTCGTGCCGGTATCGAGGGCGAATTGCGCATGACCGGAGAGTTCCTTCCCACGATCCCAGGTGAGGGTCTTGCGCAGTTGCTGGGGCAGCTTCGTCATCGATGCTGTCAGCGCGGTGTTCATCGCGATGGCGCCGTAGCGAGCCTGTCCGAATTTCTGTGTAACGCCCTATCCTGTCTAACTATCGGACATCGATGGGGATGCGGCCTGGGAAGAAGATGTCCAAGGCGTTGAGGGCCTGCTTCCAGCCGTGGAC
The DNA here is from genome assembly GCF_008868155.1 of Micromonospora sp. ALFpr18c. Lineage (GTDB taxonomy): Bacteria > Actinomycetota > Actinomycetes > Mycobacteriales > Micromonosporaceae > Micromonospora. The sequence continues at coordinate 976 of NZ_WBKR01000107.1, read as the reverse complement.
GCCGGCGCCTTCGACGAGGCGCGGTGGTGCTTGCCGGGTTTGGGTGCGGGGTTTGCCGGCTTCGGCGGCGCGTTGGCGGGCGCGTTTGTCTTCGATGTCGGCGATGGCCAGCCAGATCAGCTTGACCACGGCGTCGTCGGTGGGGAAGTGCCCACGATTCTTGATCACTTTGCGGATCTGGTAGTTGAAGCTTTCGATGGCGTTGGTGGTGTAGATGATCCGGCGGACCTCGGGCGGGAACGCGAGGAACGGGGTGAACCGGTCCCACGCCCTCTCCCAGACCGCGACTGCGGCTGGGTAGCGCTTCCCGAGCGGACTGTCGGCGAAGGCGAGCAGCGCGGTTTCCGCGGCGTCGGCGGTCGGGGCGGTGTAGATGTCCTTGAGCGCGGCGGCCATCGCGCGGCGGTCGGTGTAGGACACGAATTTCATGGCTGCCCTGATCAGGTGCACCACGCAGGTCTGCACGGTGGTGTGTGGCCAGACGGCCTCGATCGCCTCGGGCAGGCCGGTGAGCCCGTCGCAGCAGGCGATGAGCACGTCACGCACGCCCCGGTTACGCAGTTCGGTGCAGACCTGCATCCAGAACTTCGCGCCCTCGCTCTGCGCCACCCAGATACCCAGGACGTGCTTGACCCCATCGGTGCCGACACCGACGACGAGGTAGCAGGCCTTGTTGCGCACCGTGCCGCCGTCGCGGACCTTCACCATCAGGCAGTCGACGTAGACGATCGGGTAAACCTCGTCCAAGGGCCGCTGCTGCCAGGTCTTGACCTCGTCGAGGACCTCGTCGGTGATGGTGGAGATGGTGTCCGGGCCGACCTCGGTGCCGTAGACGCGGTGCAGGTGATGCGCGATGTCCCGCACGGTCATCCCACCGGCATACAAACTGATGACCACATCCGAGAGGCCACCGAGGCGGCGGGCATTCTTCGGCAGCAGCATCGGAGTGAACGTGCCCGCCCGATCCCGGGGCACC
>NZ_WBKR01000106.1 GCF_008868155.1 Micromonospora sp. ALFpr18c | reverse complement strand
ACCGCCGGGCTGGCCGCAGCCACCGGCTGAGACCTCCCCACAGGCCGCTACCGCGGCCCCAGACATGCCCCCACAGGCCCCAGACGACCCGACACAGGCAACCGGACACGGGCATCCAACCACCCGACCCGAAACGCCACTAGCGTCACCGACCCGACCCCGCGACAGCTTGCTCGTTACCGACCCGCGCTCCTAGGCTGACGACCATGCAGGAGCAGCCCGAGCCGGCCTTCGCGCCGGGTCTGACCGCCCAGGTCGAGTTGACCGTCAGTGACGCCGACACCGCCCAGGCGGTCGGTTCCGGGGACGTACCGGTGCTGGGCACTCCCCGGGTGCTCGCGCTGGCCGAGGCGGCCACGGTCGCGGCGACGGCGGTCGGCATGCCACCCGGGTCGACCACGGTGGGGACGCGCGTCGAGCTGGAGCACCTGGCGCCGACGGTGGTCGGCCGGACGGTCCGGGCGCAGGCGCTGCTGGCGACCGTCGACGGTCGCCGGCTGTCGTTCGAGGTCACCGTCAGTGACGGCGATCAGACGGTGGCCCGGGGGCGGGTGGACCGGATCCTGGTGGACCGGCACCGCTTCGTCGAGCGCGCCGGGCGGTCCTCGTGACCGCCGGGTTCGTCGAGGTCGCCGACCGGGTGTACGTGCGGCCCGAGCCTCTGCTGCGGGTCAACGTGACGCTGGTCGTCGGCGCGGATGAGGCGCTGCTGGTAGACACGCTGTCCTCGGCGGCCCAGGCCACCGCGCTGGCCGACGCCGTCCGGGCGGTCACCGACCGTCCGCTGACCATCGTCAACACCCACCACCACTACGACCACTGCTTCGGCAACGCCGTCCTGGCCGGCGACCCGCCCCGCCCGGTGTACGCGCACCACCTGGCCGCCGCGGCCCTGCGCGAGCAGCCGGAGCGGCTGCGCCGGCAGGCGTACGAGGAGCTGCGTCAGGAGCACCCGGCGCTGGCCGCCGAGTTGGCCGACACGCCACTGCTCGCGCCGACGCACATCGTGCAGACCGAGACGGAGCTGGATCTGGGTGGCCGGCGGGTGCTGCTGCGTCACCCGGGGCGGGGGCACACCGACGCCGACCTGGTGGTGCACGTGCCCGACGCGGACGTGCTGGTCGCCGGGGACCTGGTGGAGCAGAGCGGCCCGCCCGCCTTCGAGGACTCGTACCCCCTGCAGTGGCCGGACGCGGTCACGGACCTGCTGCGGCTGACCACCGCGCGCACGCTGGTCGTGCCGGGCCACGGCGACCCGGTGGACGTCGAGTTCGTCCGCGCCCAGCACGCCGAGCTGGCGCGGCTGGCCTGGCTGATCCGGGCCGCCAACACCGGCGGCGCGCCCCCCGAGCGGGTGGCCGCCGAGGCCCCCTTCGGCGCCCGCGCCGCCCTGGTGGCGGCGAACCGCGGCTACCAAGAGCTCAACGGAACCCCGTAGTCCCCCGTCCCCCGTCCAGTCGGCGGGGGACCGGGACCGTCAGGCCGCGAAGCGGCGTTCGACGTCGGCGCGGGTGGGCATGGCGGTGGCGCCGCCCGGGGATTCGCAGACCAGGCCGGCCACCCGCAGCGCGAACGCCACCCTCTCGATCCAGCCGTGCGGGGCGGCCGGTTCGCCGTCGACGAGCAGGTCGGCGATCAACGCGGCCATCACCGAGTCACCCGCTCCGGTGGCGTCGACGGCGTCGACCTTGGGGGCCGGCACGAGGACCGGGTCGGCATCGGCGGCGGCCAGCACCGCGCCGGCCGCGCCGAGTGTCACCACGACCGTGGTGGCCCCCAGCTCACGCAGGTACGCGGCCACCCCCTCGACCGGCTCACCCGGATAGAGCAGTTGCGCGTCGGCGCCGCTCAACGTGACCACGTGCGCTCCGGCGGCGAACTCGGCCACCACCTCGCGCAGCCCGGCCAGCGCGGCCGGGCCGTCCAGCAGCCGGGGCCGTACGTTCGGGTCGAAGACCCGCAGACCGGTGGCGAGTGACCAGGCTCGGCGGGCGGCGGCCAGGGTGGCGGGTTGCAGCAGCACGACCGACCCGCAGTAGAGCACGTCGGCGCCCTCCACCAGTGCCAGGTGCAGGTCGTCGGGACCGAGCAGACCGTAGGAGGGCGGTTCGCCGTAGAAGCGGAAGTCGGGTTCCGGGCCGGCGAGGGTGACCACGGCGAGCGAGGTCGACGCCGGTGCCGTCACCGCGCCGGCCAACCCGACGTCGGCGGCGGTCAGGAAGGCGCGGATCCGGCCGGCCAGCACGTCGTCGCCCAGCGATCCGACGAACTGTGCCGCGCCGCCGAGTCGGGCCACCCCGACGGCGACGTTGAGCGGGCCACCGCCGATGGCCTGCCGGTAGACCCGCTCGCCGTCGCACTCGCTGTCGAGCAGGTCGACGAGCGCCTCGCCGAGCACCACCGCGTATCCCATTCGGAGGTCCTTTCGTCATCCCCAACGGCCACCGCATGATCAGGCTGGCACCGCGGACGCGCCGCTGCGCGCGCGCCGGGTCAACCCGGCTGGTGGATCGGGCCGGCGAGCGCGGCCAGCGGCCGACCGGACCCGCCCCAGCGGGCCGCGACGATCTGCGCGGCCACGCTCACCGCGGTCTCCTCCGGGGTACGCCCACCGAGGTCCAGCCCGATCGGGGAGGCGAGCCGGGCGAGTTGCGCCTCGTCGAGCCCGGACTCGCGCAGCAACTTGTGCCGCTCGTCGTGGGTGCGCCGCGAGCCCATCGCCCCGACGTACGCGAGCCGGTGGCGCAGCGCCAGCCCCAGCAGCGGCACGTCGAACTTCGGGTCGTGGGTGAGCACGCAGACCACCGTCCGTCCGTCGACGCGGCCGGCGTCCAGCTCCGTGCGCAGGTAGCGGTGCGGCCACTGCGCCACGACCTCGTCCGCCTCCGGGAAGCGCCGTGCGGTGGCGAAGACCGGCCGGGCGTCACACACGGTGACCCGGTAGCCGAGGAACGCGCCGATCCGGGCCACCGCGGCGGCGAAGTCGATCGCCCCGAAGACGATCATCCGGGGTGGTGTGGCGTACGCGGTCACGAAGAGGCTGAGGCCGGTGCCCCGACGTTGGCCGTGGTAGCCGTACCGGAGCATGCCGCTGTGTCCGGCGGCGAGCAGCCCGAGAGCGTCGGCGGTGGCGGCGTCGTCGAGCCGGTCGTCGCCGAGGGAGCCGATGACCTGCTCGCCGGTCAGCACCAGCCGCCGACCGAGCCGCCGGGCCGGATCGACGGGGACCGCGCTCGACGGGTCGCCCGCGTCGGCCGCCACGCAGGTGACCACCGCCGCCGGCCGGCCGGCACGGCGCGCGGCGTCGAGGGCGTCCACCTCCGCGAGGCGGCCGGGGTCGACCCGTTCCACGAACACGTCGAGCACCCCGCCGCAGGTCAGACCCACGGCGTACGCGTCGTCGTCGCTGACTCCGTAGCGGGTCAGCTCCGCTACGCCGGTGTCGAGGACGTGGCGGGCGCGTTCGTACAGGTCCGCTTCCACGCAGCCGCCGGAGACGCTGCCGGTGACCGTACCGTCGGCGGTGACCAGCATGGCGGCGCCGGGCGGCTGCGGCGCGGAGCGCCAGGTGGCCACGACGGTGGCCAGGGCGACCGGCTCGCCGGCGCGGCAGCGACGCAGCAGTTCGTCGAACACGTCCGGCACGCGTCGCCACCTTTCCGGCATATTTCTCCCTCTGAGCAGGATATGTCGCTCAACGCGGCAGCACGGCCCGTCCCCTATATCGAGGGTTGGCTATTGCATCGAGTCCGGCGGCGTGGTGGGATGGCGCATACCGGGCGGTGCGAGGGCTGCCGCGCCGCCGGTTGCCGGGTTGTTCGACGCGAGGGCGCCGGTCCGTGACAGGACCGTTGACGGCGCGCGTCCACCGGCCGTTTCCGGCCAGGGCACGTCGCCGTGATCGCCACATCCCACCCGATTGCGGCGGGGCGGCCCGGGCGGCGCGCCTCGCGAGTCAGGAGACCCCGTGAACCGTTCCCGTACGGCCGCGCTGCTCACCGCGGCCGTTACCCTCGCCCTGGGTGCCGTCGCCCTGGCGTCCAGCCCACAGCCGGCCGCCGCGCACGGCGCCGCGATGACCCCCGGCAGCCGCACCTACCTGTGTTGGCAGGACGGCCTGAGCCAGACCGGCGAGATCCGCCCCAACAACCCCGCATGCTCCGCCGCCGTGGGTCAGAGCGGGGCGAACTCCCTCTACAACTGGTTCAGCGTGCTGCGCTCCGACGCCGGCGGCCGGACCACCGGCTTCATCCCGGACGGGCAGCTGTGCAGTGGTGGCAACCCGGGCTACCGGGGCTACGACCTTCCCCGCACCGACTGGCCACTGACGCACCTGACCGCCGGGGCGCGGCTGGACTTCCGGTACAGCAACTGGGCGCACCACCCGGGCACCTTCTACTTCTACGTGACGAAGAACAGCTGGAGCCCGACCCGCGCGTTGGCCTGGAGTGACCTGGAGGAGCAGCCGTTCCTGACGGTGACCAACCCGCCGCAGCGCGGCGGCGTCGGCACCAACGAGGGGCACTACTACTTCAGTGGCAACCTGCCGTCGGGCAAGAGCGGCCAGCACATCATCTACTCACGCTGGGTGCGCTCGGATTCGCAGGAGAACTTCTTCGGCTGCTCCGACGTGACCTTCGACGGCGGCAACGGTCAGGTGACCGGTGTGGGTCCGGGTGGCACGCCGCCCAACGGCGACTGCATGGCGGTCTACAAGGTGGTCAGCGCCTGGCAGGGCGGCTTCCAGGGCGAAGTCATGATCATGAACCACGGCAGTACGCCGTTCTCCGGCTGGACCGCGAGCTGGACCTGGCCCAGCGGACAGTCGATCAGTCAGATCTGGGGCGCCACACAGACGTCGTCCGGCTCAACGGTGACCGCGACGAACGTCTCGTACAACGGCACGGTCGCACCGGAGGGCACCACCACGTTCGGCTTCCTGGCCAGCACCACAGGAACGAACGCGCTCCCAACGGTCACCTGCGCCCGCCGGTAACCGCACACCCCTCTAGATGATCAAGAGGTTTGCGTCGCCGGAACGGCTCCGGATGACGCAAACCTCTTGATCAACAGGGGTGTCAGTGTCAGCGGACCATGGAGCCGACCACCGGCTTCGTGAGCAGGGCGGACTGGTTGCGCTGGATGCCCGGGTCGAGGGTCTTCGCCACGAAGATGGCGTGCCAGATGCAGAAGATCAGCACCGTCCACACCTTGCGGGAGTGGTCGGCCTCCTCCCGCTTGTGCTCGTCGAGCAGCCGCAGCGCGTACGACAGGTCGAGCAGGTCACCGGCCCCCGACGTGCTCAGCACGTGCCGGGCCCACTCGTACATCTCGCCGCGCAGCCAGACCCGGGTGGGCGTCGGGAAGCCCAGCTTCTTGCGGTTCACGATGGCCGGCGGGACGACACCCTGCAGCGCCTGCCGCATCGCGTACTTCGTGGCGTCGGAGCGCGGCGGCAGCTTCAGGTCCACCGGGATCTTCGCCGCCACGTCGAACACCTCGCGGTCGAGGAACGGCACCCGCACCTCCAGCGAGTGCGACATCGAGATCCGGTCCGCCTTGACCAGGATGTCGCCGCGCAACCACGTGTAGAGGTCGACGTACTGCATCTTGGTGACGTCGTCCAGCTCGGTGCACTCGGCGTAGATCGGGGCCGTCACGTCGGTGTAGCGCACCGAGGGGTCGTAGCGACGCAGCAGGTGCTGCTTCTCCTCCTCGGTGAACATCCGCGCGTTGCCGTAGTAACGCTCCTCGATCGGGGTGGTGCCGCGCTCCAGGAAGCTCTTGCCCTTGACCCCCTGCGGGATCGCCTTGGAGACCGCGCGCAGGCCCTTCTGCACGCCACCCGGCAGGCCGTTGACGGTGCCGAGCGACAGCGGCTCCCGGTAGATCGTGTAGCCGCCGAAGAACTCGTCCGCGCCCTCACCGGAGAGCACCACCGTGACGTGCTCGGCGGCCTTCTTCGCCACGAAGTACAGCGGCACCAGCGCCGGGTCGGCCACCGGGTCGTCCAGATGCCAGACGATCTTCGGCAGCGCGTCGATCATGTCCTGCGGACCGATCTTGGTGGGGATGGTGGTGACGTCCAGGTGCCGGGCCGAATCCTGCGCGACGTCGATCTCCGAATACCCCGGTACGTCGTAGCCGACGGTGAAGGTGAGGATGTTCGGGTTGAACTCCCGGGCCAGCGCGACCACCGCCGTGGAGTCGATGCCGCTGGACAGGAACGAGCCCACCGGCACGTCGGAGCGCATGTGCATGCGCACGCTCTCCCGCAGCGTCTCCCGGATCTCGTGGTACAGCTTCTGCTCGTCGTCGACCGGCGCCGGCCGGAACACCGGCCGATACCACCGGCGTACGTCGATCCGCCCGCCCGGCGTCCAGGTCAGGTACTCCCCCGAGCCGATCCGGCTGATGCCCTTGTGCAGGGTGCCGGGCTCCGGCACGTACTGCAGGGTCAGGTAGTGGCTCAGGCTCGCCGCGTCGATACCCGCGTCACCCTGGTAGTTGCTGTGCGCGAACGGCAGCAGCGCCTTCTTCTCCGACGCCAGGTAGAGCCCGTCGGCGGTCTCCAGATAGTGCAGCGGCTTGATGCCGAAGTAGTCGCGGGCACCGAACGCGCGCCGCTCCTGCCGGTCCCAGATGACGAACGCGAACATGCCGCGCAGCCGGGTGAGCACCTGCTCGCCCCAGTAGTGGTAACCGGCGACGATCACCTCACCGTCACCGGCGGTGGCGAACTGGGCGCCGAAGTCCCTGATCAACTCCTCGCGCAGCTCGATGTAGTTGTAAATCTCACCGTTGAAGGTCAGCAGGTAACGGCCGTTCGCGTAGGGCAGCGGCTCGTGGCTCGACGCGACGTCGATGATGGCGAGCCGCTTGTGGGCGAACACTCCGTCCGCGTACCGGCCGGAGGCGTCGCCGACCACCTCGACCCCTGTCTCGTCAGGGCCGCGGTGGTGCAGGCATTCCAATGCTCCGGCGATGTGGTCGCGGTGCGCGGCGGCGTTGCCGTTCGCGCTGAAGAAGGCCAGGAGTCCGCACATGGTGGTCATCTTCCCACGCGTGCCACAGGCCCGTCGCAGCCGTCCGTCGATCCGGAGCGCTCCCGGGCGGCGCCACCGCGAACCGGGCGCGCGGTACCGTCGGGACCAGCAACGAAGCGGAGGGAGCGGCGCAATGACCGAGGGACGCACCGACGGTACGCCAACGGACGGTACGGAATCGCACGATCCGGACTTCCCGGGGGCATTCCTGTCCTTCATGCGGCAGGGCTGGCGGGACACCGCCCTCCCGGTGACCCCCCGCGCCGAGGCGCCCAACTACGCCAAGCGGCGGGCCGCCCTCTCGGCGGCCTTCCCGGGCGAGACGCTGGTGATCCCCACCGGCACCGAGAAGGTCCGGGCCAACGACACCACCTACCCGTTCCGGCCGGGCAGCGACTTCGCCTACCTGACCGGCGACCACGACCCCGACAGCGTGCTGGTGCTGCGCCCGAACGGCTCGGGGCACGACGCCACGCTGTACATGCGGCCCCGATCCTCCCACGAGACCGACGAGTTCTTCCGCAGCCGCCACGGTGAGCTGTGGGTGGGCCGGCGGCACACGCTCAGCGAGAAGTCGACCGAGCTGGGGCTGCCCACCGCCGACCTGACCGACCTGGAGGCGACGCTCGCCGACCTGGCCCCGGGCCGTACCCGGGTGCTGCGCGGCTTCGACAGCCGGGTCGACGCGGCCGTCCGGGTGTACGACGGGGTCCGCGTCGAGGGGCAGCCGGCCCGGGACCGGGAGCTGGCGATCGCCATCTCGGAGCTGAAGCTGGTCAAGGACGAGTGGGAGATCACCCAACTCCAGGACGCGATCGACGCCACCGTACGCGGCTTCGAGGACGTCGCCCGGATCCTGCCGGCGGACCGGGCGGTCTCCGAGCGGCTGCTGGAGGGTGTCTTCGCGCTGCGGGCCCGCCACGACGGCAACGACGTCGGGTACGGCTCGATCGTCGGCGCCGGCGAGCACGCCACGATCCTGCACTGGATGCACAACCACGGCGCCACCCGCCCGGGTGACCTGCTGCTCATGGACATGGGCGTCGAAGGCCGCAACCTCTACACCGCCGACGTGACCCGGGTGCTGCCGGTCAGCGGCCGGTTCACCGCGCTGCAACGCCAGGTCTACGACATCGTGTACGCCTCGCAGCAGGCCGGCATTGAGGCCATCCGGCCCGGGGTGACGTTCAAGGACGTCCACCGGACCTGCATGCGGGTCCTCGCCGAGGGTCTGTCCGAGCTGGGTCTGCTGCCCGTGAGCGTGGACGAGGCGATGGACGAGAAGTCGACCGTCTACCGGCGGTGGACGCTGCACGGCTTCGGCCACATGCTCGGCATCGACGTGCACGACTGCTCGAACGCCCGCAAGGAGATGTACCGCGACGGCACGCTGGGCGAGGGCTACGTGCTCACCGTCGAGCCGGGTCTGTACTTCCAGCCGGAGGACGAGCTGGTCCCCGCCGAACTGCGCGGCATCGGCATCCGCATCGAGGACGACGTGCTGGTCACCTCGACCGGTGCGGCGAACCTGTCGGCCGGCCTGCCGCGCACCTCCGACGAGGTGGAGACCTGGCTGGCCGAGCAGCGCGAGGCAGGCCCCCGCCTGCCCGGCTGACCTCAACGCCAGCACCGCTGGCACCCCCCGCACCGCCGGGCCGCGACGTCTCACCGTCGCGGCCCGCGCCGTCTTTACCCGACCCCGGCCCGGCCCCACCCCGGCCGCGACGGCCGGGCGCCGCTGCGGCTTCCGTCGGTGTTTGCGCTGCTCACGCCCTTACCGCCATCCCCGACCTGTTCACCGACTCCTGCCCCAACCTGAGTTGAATGCGGGGTTTTCTCAGATAAGTCCGCATCGCGAAGATGGTTCTCATACGGTGGGGATCGGAGGCTGCAACCTATTTGTAGCTGGTCGTGGCGCCTCGCGCGGTGCGACCCCGTCTGGTAGCAGGAAAGGGCGGAAGGCTCTGATGTCCTACGACGTAACGACTACCGACGGCGGAGCCTCGACAGCTCCGCCGACACGACGACGACGAGCGCTCTGGGTCGCCGGTGTGGCCGGGCTGACCGGTGTGGTCGGCCTCGCGGCCCTCGGCGGCCTGGCCGCCCGCGACGACAAGCCCAGCTCCGACCGGGTGTCCGACGCCCAACCGTCGACCAACCGGCAGAACGTCAGCGACGCCGGCGGGAACGAGGGCGGCAAGGAGAGCGACGGCAAGGGCGACGAGTGGAGCGGCGACGACTGGAGCGGCTTCGACGACCGGGGCGGCAAGGACGACAAGCGCGACGAGAAGGACCGCACCAAGCAGGTCCCCTGCGACAGCGACAAGTTGATCCAGGCGATCACGTACGCCAACAACTCCAACGGCGGAGTGCTGGAGCTGGCCAAGGGTTGCACGTACATCCTGACCCGCAGCCAGGACGGCAACGGCCTCCCGGTGATCACTCAGCCGATCACCCTCAAGGGGGAGCACACGACCATCGGTCGTGAGGCCACCGCCGACTACTTCCGCATCCTCAATGTCGGCCCGGGCGGGGACCTGGTCGTCAAGGGTCTGAGCATCAAGGGCGGCCAGACCATCGAGCAGGCGATGACCGCGGACCCGGCGGCGGTCTGGGCACCGTATGTGACGTCGGTCCGGACCACGACGGCCACGCCGGGGGTCACGCCCCCAACGCCGGCCACGGCCGCCAAGCCCGCAGCGGCGACCGCCGCCAAGCCTGCGACGGCCACGGCCGCCAAGCCCGCCGCCAAGGCCACGGCAGCCACGGCGACCGCCGCGAGGCCAGTCACGACTGCCAAGCCCGCAACGGCGACCGCCGCCAAGCCCGCCGCCAAGACCACGGCCGCCAAGACCACGGCGAAGGCGGTAGCCAAGCCGGCGGCAGCCACACCGGCGAAGCCGGCGACGGCCGGGCCGGCGGCGGTCCCGCTGGTCGAGGAGCCGGGGTCCAACGACGGTGCCGGGGTGCTGGTGCAGCCCGGTGGTCGGGCGGAGATCCTGGACAGCGAGTTGCTCTACAACCAGTCCGGCGGTAACGGCGGCGGGCTGGCGAACTTCGGCAGCACCCGGCTCAGCAAGACGACGGTCGCGCACAACACCGCGTTCCTCTTCGGCGGCGGCATCTTCAACGCCGGCGTACTCCAGGTCGACGAGTCGAAGATCAAGGACAACACCGCGATCATCGGCGGTGGTGGCATCTCCAACGGCGCGGCGGAGATCTTGACCGAGGACGTCGAGGGCGGCGCGGTCTGGGTCTACAAGAGCGAGATCACCGACAACGAGACGCTTGGCTTCGGCGGCGGCGTCCTGGACGTCCAGGGCACCACGACGTTGCACCAGACGACGGTCAGTGGCAACACCGCGGTGCTCGACGGTGGTGGCGTCGCGGTGGCCGACAGCCAGCTCACCCTCAAGGACGCCACGGTGGTCAAGAACAGCGCCGCTCGCGACGGTGGCGGCGTGTTCGTGACGTCCGACAGCGTTGCGACGATCGAGAACAGCAGGATCAAGGACAACACCGCTGGCTCCTCCGGCGGCGGCCTCTTCAACGATGACAGCCGTACGACGCTGCGCGACAGCGAGGTGGTGGGCAACCGGGCCGTCGGTCCGTTCGCCCGCGGCGGCGGCATCGTCAACACCGAGGGGAGCGAGGTCACGCTGCACCGGACGAAGGTGGCGTACAACTTCTCCACCCTCGAACCGGGCGGCATCTTCAACAGCCTCGGCGGCACCGTGACGCTGGACGACGAGTCCTCGGTCACCGCCAACCGCCCGACCAACTGCTTCAACGTTTCGGACTGCTTCGCCTGATCGGGGTGGGGCTGAACCACATAAAGAGGGTGCGCCCCTCCGGGCCGGTGACGGCGCGGAGGGGCGTACCCATTTGGGCAGCTCAGCGGCGTGCGGCCCGGCTTGGGCGGGGGTGTGCCCGCGCGGGGCCTCCGGGCCGTCCAGGGGCGGACACGAACCTAATGTGGGGTTCTTTCGGATAAGCCCGCGAGGCGAGGAACATTCTCATACGTTGGTTTTGGGAGCTACAACCGATTTGTAGCAGGGGACGCCCGCCTGAGGGCGGCGACCCTGTCTGGTACGAGGAGAGGGCAGAGAGCTCCGATGTCCAACTACCTAACGAACAACGAAGCCTCCGGGCGGGCGACGGCCAAGCGCCGCCGCAAGCTCTGGCTCGCCAGCGGCGTGGCCGGTTTGACGGGCGTGGTCAGTCTCGCGGCGGTGGGCGTCGCGGGCAGCGCCGGAGCGGTCGGCCTGAACTGGAACACCGCCCAGGTGAGCATGGATGGCGACCAGGGCGGTGACGAGGGCCGCAACTGGGACAAGGACAAAGACAAGGACAAGGACCGGGACAAGGACCACGAGCGCGGGAAGGAGGTGCCCTGCGACACCGACAAGCTGATCCAGGCGATCGTGTTCGCCAACAACAAGCACGGCGGTGTGCTGGAGCTGGCCAAGGGTTGCACCTACAACCTGACCCGCAACGACTTCGAGGGCAACGGCCTGCCGGTGATCACCGAGAACATCACCCTCAAGGGTGAGCACACGACGATCTCCCGGGAAGCCACCGCGGACTACTTCCGCATCCTCAACGTCGGCAGCGGTGGGCACCTCACCGTGAAGGGCCTGACCATCAAGGGTGGCCAGACCATCGAGCTGTTCGACGCCGTCGAGCCGGCTGCCGTCTGGTCGGCCTACTCGGACTCCGAGGCGATCGCCGCGCAGGTGAAGGCCGGCGTCCCGCTGGCCCAGGCGCTCAGCACCCGCCAGGCCAACCCGAAGGCGGGCCTGAAGGCCGCGCCGAAGGTCACGCCGAAGGCCACGCCGGGCGTCGTCACGCCGCTCGTCGAGCAGCCGGACGACAACGACGGTGCCGGCATCCTGGTCCAGCCGGGCGGCACCGCCGAGATCGTGGAGTCCGAGGTCGTCCTCAACCAGTCCGGCGGAAACGGCGGTGGTGTGGCCAACTTCGGCACCACGAAGATCTGGCACAGCACCGTCACCCGTAACACCGCCTTCTTCTTCGGTGGTGGCGTCTTCAACGCCGGCGTGCTCAAGGTCGACGAGTCGAAGATCACCGACAACACCGCCGTCATCGGTGGTGGCGGCATCTCCAACGGCGCCGCGGAGATCTTCACCGACGACGTCGACGGCGGGACCGTCGAGTTGAAGAAGGCCGAGATCAGCGACAACGAGACGCTGGGCTTCGGCGGCGGCCTGCTCGACATCGAGGGCAACACCACGGCGTACGAGACCAAGTTCGTCTCGAACACCGCGGTCCTCGCCGGCGGTGGCCTGGCCGCGGCGGACAGCCAGCTCAACCTGCACAACGTCACGGTCGAGAAGAACAGCACCGCCGGTGTCGGTGGTGGTGTGGCCATCGCCTTCGACAGCGCGGTCACGTTCGAGAAGAGCAGCATCAAGGACAACACCGCCGGCTTCTTCGGCGGCGGGCTCTTCAACGCCGGCAGCGTCACCACGCTGCGCGACAGCGAGGTCGTCGGCAACCGGGCCATCGGCCCGATCGGGGTCGGCGGCGGCATCTTCAACATCTTCGGCCAGGTCAACCTGTCGAAGACGAAGGTCGCCCACAACTTCTCCACCTTCGCTCCGGGCGGTGTCTTCACGTTCTTCGGCGAGGTGAACCTGGACGACAAGTCCGCGGTCACCGCGAACCGTCCGACGAACTGCCTGGCCATCCCGGGCGGGACCATCGAGAACTGCTTCGGCTGATCCCGCAGGAGTGACGGCGGTACGACGCTGACACAACAAACCGGCCCCCTTCCGCGTCTCGCGGAAGGGGGCCGGTCGTGTCGTCACTTCTGGACGAACACCGCCACGCTGCGCGCCGGCACCGTGAACGTGCCGGCCGCCCGGTCGAACGAGGCGGTCCGCAGCACCGGGTCGGCCGAGTTCGCCAGCACCGGGTGCAGTGCCACGTCCGCACCGCGCAGACCGGTCAGCGTCTGCGTCGCCGCCGCCGGGGTGCCGTTGAAGACGACGGTCAGCGACTTCCACGACCCACCCAGCCCGCGGGCGTCCAGGGTCATGGTCAGCACACCCGGCGTCTCCTGCGCCCCGGACAGCGGGAACGCCACCCGTTGCTGCACCTGCTGCGCGGTGGCCAACCCGAACACCGGTGACGACGCCCGGACGCGCAGCAGCTCGGCGTACCGGGCGTCGGTGGTGGTGATCGCCGCGCAGTCCGGCACCAGCGCCGGGTCGGCCAGCAACGGTCGCGCGTACGGCCACTTGTCCTCGTTGTCCTGCGCGGGCGGCAGACCGGCGCCGAACCCGTTGCCCTGCTGGCAGTTCCAGCGGATCTGGTTGAACCAGTCACCGGAGTTGAACGAGTTGCGGTCCAGCGACTTCGACCGCAGCCGTTCGGTGCCGGCGGTGACGAACCCGGTGCCCTGCCCCAGCACCACCGTGCCCAACGCCAGCACCTGCATCCGTGCACGGTCGGTCGCCGAGGTGCCCTGCGGCAGCTTGTACGCCAACGCGTCGTACAGGATCTCGTTGTCGTGCGCGTCGACGTAGGTGACGGCCTCCCCCGGTGCGGCGGTGTACCCGGCCGGCGAGCCGTTGTAGTCGACCTGCGCGCCGGTGACCTGCCGTCCGGCGGTGTCGGTGAACCGGTATCCGCGCAGGTTGCCGGTGAGCCCCACCTTGATCAGGTCGTGGGCGTGCAGCAGGCGGGCCTTCTGCTCGGCCGGTGACCCGTTGACCGCGTCGCCGTTCGGGTCGGTGTACAGCCCGGACGCGAAGCCCTGCACCCGCGGGTTGGCGTCGAACGGCCCGCCGCCGCGTACCGCGTCGCGCAGCCGGTCGTTGAAGGTCCCGATGCCGGTGCCGGCCATGTTGGCCTGGGTGGCCTGCACGAACCGGGCGTCGTTGGCGACCTCGCCGAAGTTCCAGCCCTCGCCGTACAACATGATCGCCTTGCCGTCCACGCCGTCCCGGGCGACGGTCAGCTTGTCCAGTGCCGTGCGCACGGCCAGGATGCTCGCCTTCGGGTGGTGACCCATCAGGTCGAACCGGAAACCGTCCACCTTGTACTGCCGCGCCCAGGTGACCAGCGAGTCGACCACCAGCTTGCCCATCATGGCGTGCTCGGGTGCGGTGTTGGCGCAGCAGGTGGAGTTGGCCACCGTGCCGTCGTCGAGCAGCCGCTGGTAGTAGCCGGGCACGATCTGGTCCAGCACCGACGTGTCGTCGGTGCCGGCGGCCGACGTGTGGTTGTAGACCACGTCCATGACGACCCGCAGGCCGGCGCCGTTCACTCCGGCGACCATCCGCCGGAACTCGGTGGTCCGCGCCGCACCGGCCGGGTCGACGGCGTAGCCGCCCTCGGGCACGGTGTAGTGCAGCGGGTCGTACCCCCAGTTGTAGCCGTCGGTCTCGGCGACCGCCGCGACGCACGCCTGCTGCTCGGCGGAGTCCGGCGGGAGCGCCGCCAGGTCGCAGGCCGGCTGGCGCTGGTCGGCCCGCTTCTCGGGGATGGTGGCGAAGTCGAACGCCGGCAGCAGGTGCAGGTGGGTGACACCGGCGTCGCCGAGCGCCCGCAGGTGGGTCATGCCGGCGCTCTTCGGGTCGCTGAACGCGAGGAACGTTCCCCGCCGCTCGGCCGGCACGCTGTCGTCGGCGATGGAGAAGTCGCGCACCGACAGCTCGGAGACCTGCGCCTTCGCCGCCGGCACCGCGGCCGGCTTGCGCAGCGTCCGCCACCCGGCCGGAGCGAGCGCCGGGTCGTTCAGATCGACCAGCTGGCTGTGCGTGGAGTCCGCGGCGAGAGCCACCGAGTACGGGTCGGTCACCGAGGCGGTCACCATTTTCTGCGCCGCCGGCTGCCACGCCTGCACCTGGTAGCGGTAGTACTTCCCGATCCAGGTGTGGTTGCCGCGCACCGACCAGACGCCGGTGCGGTCGTCGCGGCGCATCGGCACCGTACTCGGCGCGGCGGCGGGCGAGTCGAACACCTGCAGCGCCACCGTCCGGGCGGTCGGCGCCCACAGCGCGAGGCTCGGCGTACGACCGGCGAACGTCGGCCCGAGCGTCGCGTCGGTGGCCCGCGAGTAGACGTCGTCGAGCACGCCGGGGATCTGCACGCCGGTCGCGGCGAGCAGGGCGCCCTCGGCGTCGCGTTCGGTGACGAGCACCTGCCCACGCAGGGCCGCCGGGACCTTCGCCAGGTCGCCGCGGTCCAGCGTGAAGCTGCGGTACGACCACAGATGCGGGAACGCGGTGCGCTGGGCCTCGGTGAGCCCGTTGCGCTGCGCCCGCAACGGCAGACTGGTGTACGTCCCGGTCAGCTCCCCGTCGACGACGCTGACGCCGCCGGTCGGGGCGGCGACCAGCGCGTACACCTTGCCGTCGGTCGGGCCGGTCTGCCACGCGACGGTGGACCGGTCGATCCAGTGTGCCTTCTGCTTGCTGATGTCGGTGTCACCGCCGGCGCTGGTCGCGGTCGACGGCAGCAGGCGGCCCGGGGTGGCGGCGAGCAGCCACACCTCCCGGCCCACGCTGGCGACGTCGAGCCGCTGGTCGTCGGGCAGGTCCTTGGTGTCGCCCTGGTGGATGATGTAGTTCAGCCCGGTGGCCCCGGCCGCCAACGGCACCCGGAACACCGCGCCGAACGCGTCGACGGACGTCGGCCGCAGCGGCGCGGACCACTCGGTCGGGTTGGCCGCGCCGTCCCACAGGTGCAGACCCCAGCCGTCGTAGGTGCCGTCGGCCCGCCGGTAGTGGATGACCGCGGTGCCCTCCTCGACCGGCGGGGCCGGCTCACCGGCGGCCGCCTGCCTGCTCGGGTAGATCGCCGGGTCGCCCTGCTTGAGCCAGATCTCGCCGGTCTGGGTGACGTCGATGCTGCGGTCGGAGGCGACGTCCTTCGTGCCAGCCTTGTCGACCACCAGGAAGCCCACCGACTTCGCGCCCGGCTTGAGCTTCACCCACGCGAACCGGCCGTACGAGTCCTCCCCGGTGAACGGCTGCCCCTTCGGCCACTCGGTGACGTACGCCGGGTCGATGTCACCCCAGGCGTACAACCCCCAGTCGTCGTACCCGCCGGCGGGGCGCTGGTAGTGCACCACCGCCCACTCGCGGGATCCGCCCTGCTCGGGCGTGCCCACGACGGCGGTGGACCGGGCCGTCGCGGTGCGGCCCCGGCCGTCGCGGACCACCGCCTTGTACTCGATCCGGGTGCCGCCGGCCAGGCCGGTGAGGTCGTGCTGCACGGTGTACGGCGCGTGGTCGGCGCTGCCCAGCAGCGTCCACCTCCCGCCGGCGACCCGGGCGGCGACGGTGACGGTCGCGAGGGGGTCGCCGGTGACCTGGGCGGTGACGGCCGCCCGGGTGGCGACCGGCGCGTCCGGAGCCGGAGTGGTGAGGGTGACGCTCGGCCTGCCGGCCGCCTGCGCGATGGGGGTGCCGGCCCGGTACACCGCCGCCGACAGCGGCGCGACGGTGAGGGTCAGCGTGCCGTCGCCGCCGGCTGACACAGTGCCCGAGCCGCCGTAGATGCCGGAGAAGGTGGCGCCGGCCGACCAGGTGTCCACGGTGACAGTCTGCGCGGTGTCGGCGTTGTTCACCGCCACCACGTACTCGGTGCGGTCGGCGGGAGCGATTCGGGAGGCGGCGAAGACACCCGGGCCGTCGGCGGCGTACCGGGTCACCTGCACGCCGTCGCGCAGCGCCGGGTGCGCCTGGCGCAGCCGACCCAGCTCGGCGATGGTCCGGTACAGCGGGTGGGCCGTGTCGAACTGGTCGCTGGCGTGGGTGCGCTCGGTGCCGAGCAGGTCGTCGTCGAGGTAGTCGGGGACCGACGATGCGAACATGTCCTGCCGGGCGTCCTTGTCCCCGCCGGGGCCGGTGAAGCCCTGCTCGTCGCCGGAGTAGACCACCGGCTGGCCACGGGTGAGGAACATCAGCTGGTGGGCGAGCTGGTCGCGGCGCAGATGGCTGCCCGGGTCGGTGCCGCCACCGGCGATGAACGAACCGATCCGCCCCATGTCGTGGTTGCCGAGGAAGGTGGTCAGCCGGCCGGCGTCGGTGTCCCGCGCGGCGTACAGGTCGTCGCGGGCGTACACCTCGGCGAGTGCCTTCGCCGAACCGGCGCCGGCGGTGAAGCCCCGCGCGGCCTCCTGGAAGGCGAAGTCGAGGGTGGCCGGCAGGCCACCCTGCCGGACGTAGCTGGAGCTGATCTCCGGGTCGGCGCTGTACACCTCGCCGAACATGAGGAAGTCCTTCTTGCCGGCCTTCTCGGCGGCCCGCTCGATGCCCGCGCTGAACTGCGGCCAGAAGTCCATGTTGACGTGCTTGACGGTGTCCAGCCGGAACCCGTCGACCCCGGTCGCGCCGATCCAGTCCCCGTACGCCTTGGTCAGCCCCCGCACCACCTCGGGACGCTCGGTCCACAGGTCGTCGAGACCGAAGAAGTCGCCGTACTCGCTGTTCTCGCTGGCGAAGGTGGAGTCGCCCCGGTTGTGGTACATGGTGGCGTCGTTGAGCCAGGCCGGCACCTTCACGGTCGCGTCCTGCGGCTCGGCGAACGTCGGCGTGTACGGGAAGGACGTCTGGTCGACCGGCGGGAACGCGCGGCTGCCGTCGGCGTAGTTGCGGTCCTCGAAGGCCCGCCCCCGCGCGTCGGTGTACGGCGAGGTCGCCTTGTCGACGTACGCGTAGGAGTCCTCGGCGTACGTGATGACGTCGGCCGTGTGGTTGACGATCACGTCGAGGTAGATCTTGATGCCGCGCTGGTGGGCGAGCGTGACCAGCCGCTTCATCTCCTCGTTCGTGCCGAAGTGCGGGTCCACCTGCGTGAAGTCGGTGATCCAGTAGCCGTGGTAGCCGGCCGAGATGTCGGTGCCGGCACCCTGCACCGGCCGGTTCTTGAAGATCGGGGCCAGCCAGATGGCGGTGGTGCCCAGGCCCTGGATGTAGTCGAGCTTGTCGATGACGCCCTTGAGGTCGCCGCCGTGGTAGAAGCCCTTGTCGGTCGGGTCGAGCCCGGTGCGCAGGCGGTCGCCGGCAAGGCCACCGGAGTCGTTGCGGCGGTCGCCGTTGGCGAACCGGTCCGGCAGGACGAAGTAGAACTGCTCGGCGCGTGCGGACGTGTCGCCCGCCTTCAACAGCGCGTCGGCGGCCGGTTCGACACCCCACTGGGCGGCACCGGCGGCGGCGAGGGGGTCGACGCCGGACGGACGGGAGTCGTCGGTGGCGCCGAGCTGGCGCACGGCGACCGGGGCGCCGACGAGGGTGACGGTGAGCAGGGAGACGAGAGCCAGCAGGGCGGTGCGCGGTATCGGCGGGGGTTTCATCGACGCCTTCCTCTGGTGGATTGGCCGCACGCTAACCCTTGCCGAAACATTCTGCAATACCTTGCAAACATGGTCGCAACAAAACAGCATCCTTGCAGAGGCACCGCGACCGTCCAGGTCAGAACCCGCTACAGCGCACCCCGTCGACCGTGCATCCCCGCGGCGTCGTGGACGCCCGCTCCAGGTGGAACCGCAACGGCGCCGACCCGCCGGGCGGGACGTCAACCCCACTGGCGTACGTGAAACCCCCGTCGAACTGCCGCAGCGTCCCCTGTGGCGCGCCCTCCACCCAGGCCGTCACCAACCGCCCACCGGAGAACTCCAACCGCACCGTCCACCCCCGAGGCCCACCGGACGCGTTGACGACCAGCACCTCACCGATGAACCCACCGTCGAAGCTCTGCACCACCCGGTACCGACCAGTGACCGCCGGCGGCCCCGCCGGAACCCGGGTGGGCGTGCGCGTCGCCGTCACCGTCGGGCCGGCCATCGGTGTCGGCGACACGGCCGGACCGCTCGACGGCAGACCACTCGCACGCGGGGACAACCCCGGCACCAACGGTGCAGCCGACGAACCCGCCGACGTCGGCGTCGGATCACCCGACGGGTCCGGCGGCACCTGCGGCACCTGCGGCAACGGCAACGCCGGCGGAGGCGACCCCGCGTCCGGTGCCGGGCTGCGCCCCCGGTACGCGCCCAGGGCGACGATGAGCAGCACCACCATCACGACGACACCGGCCAGCACCACAACCCACGGCGACGACGCGATGGCGACCGGGCCATGAGACGGTCGCGGGGCACGACGCATGCCGGACATGTACCTCCCTCAGCGGGCCGTCCGGGCAGCGTAGCGACCGACGGCCAGGCCCGGAAGCGCCTCGCGCGCCCGGGCAGTCAGCCGAGGCGGCAGTCGACCCCGTTCACCGTGCACCGCAACGGCGTGGCCCCGGACTCACCCCAGCCGAGCCGCAACCGGACGGTCCGGGTGTCGCCCGGGCTCAACGAACGGGTGCCCCGCACCACGAACTCGCCGTCACCCCGCCCCCACACCGAAACCCCCGAGTCGTCGCTCGCCCGCACAGCCCACATGTCGTCGTCGTACGCCAACTCGACCCGCCAGTCCACCGACTGGCTCGTCTCGTTCGTGATCGACAGCACCGCCGCGGTCCCGTCCCAGCCATCCGTGCCGACCTGGTACCGGGCCGTCACCGCCTCCGCCGACGACGGCGCCACCGCCGGGGCACTCGACCGCCCCGGTGACGGCGAGGCCGTGGTGACCCGAGGCGACGGCGACCGGCTGCTCCGCGACGGCCCAGGCGACGCCGTCCGCCGCTCCACCCCCGCCGGCGTCGGCCCACCCGTCGGCGACACGGCCGCCGGCACCGTCGGCAGGAACACCGGCGGCGCGGCCCGCGGCCCGCCATCTCTCTCCCTGGTACGGAACGACAGCAACGCGACCACCAACAGCACCACCAGCACGCACACGCCGAGCAGCACCACAACCCACGGCACCGACGCCAACATGCGAGCCGCCCGCACGTCTGCCGCACCGTCCGGCCGCACCGCCATCAGGTCTCCCCTCGTCCCCACCGACGCGCCAGCCTAGCCAGCACCGACGGATCGGGCCGATCGGCCCACCCGACACAGCCAACGGCCCGGCCGCCCGGACGACCCCGACCGATCAGACCGTCCGGACGACCGTGCAGATGACCGGCTCCGCATCGGCGGTACGCAGCAGATAGCGGTACCGCTCCCCCGGCACCGCACGCCCCTGACTGTCCAGAAACTCCCACTCCACCGCCACCATCGTCAGCAGTGCGGACATCGGCTGGACGTCATCGATCCGGGCGTGCGCCGCGACCAACTCCCGATCCTGGTAGTCCGGCGCGGCGCCCACGAAGGACAGCGCCACCGCCGCCGGCGTCGTGAACGAGAAGCTGTAGGTGTCCGCCACCACCAACCCGGGCAGCGCGTAACAGCCGGCGATGGCCGGCAGGTCACCGGAGATCAGCGCCACGCCGTACCGGTCGAAGAAGTCCGCCAGAGTGTCGAGATCGGTGGAGGCGTTCACGCGACAGCAATTGCCGGTCACCGGCCAGGTCAAACCTCACCGCGACGGAACCCGGACCTCGATCTCCGCACCGAGCCGGGCACCCGAGGCCAAGCCCAGGTCGTCCCCACTCCAGAACCGCCCCGGGTCGTACCAGTTCGGACGCCGCCCCGCCGGCAACAACCCCATCGCCTCATAGGTCACCGCCACCACCTCGGCGCAGTACGCCGTCTCCAACGCCCGCTCCCGCGCCTGACCTGCACTGCCCGCTCTGTTGGCCTGGGCTGCGCTGTCCGCTCTGTTGGCCTGGGCTGCGCTGTCCGCTCTGTTGGCCTGGGCTGCGCTGTCCGCTCTGTTGGCCTGGGCTGCGCTGCCTGCCTGGGCTGCGCTGCCTGCCTGGGCTGCGCTGTTCCCTTGGCCCACGCTGTCCGCCTGGGCTGCGCTGTCCGCCTGGGCTGCGCTGTCCGCCTGGGCTGCGCTGTTTCCCTGGCCTGCTCTCGCCGTCACGCCTGCTCGGTGCGCGAGCCGGCCGGGACGAGGCAGCGCCGGCACCCGCCCCCGCACCCACCGCCAGGCCAGTTGGGCCGTCGACGGGAACGGCGTTCCGTCCAGCCGCGCGACCGTCCGCAGCACGGCCCGCTCCATCTCGCCGTCCGCCGGCGGGTCGAGCTGCCGCAACCAGGCCCGCTGGCCGTACCGGTTCGCCCAGACACAGACCGCGTCCCGCAGGTCGTGCAGCTGCACGCCCCGCTGGTGGGTACCCGACCACAGATCCGGCAGCGACCTGCCCAACTCCGCATGCCACATCAGAGGCGGCATGTCGTCCAACACCACCGCCATCCCGACATGGTTCACCGGGCTGTTCGTGGTCAACTGGATCGCCCGGTCCGGCACGCTACGGCCCCGGAACACCCACACGTCACCGGTGCGGGTCAACTCGACGGCCTCATCCAGGCTGATGCTCATGAGGGTCTACCCTAGGCCGATGCGGCAACGGATGCGGTGGTGGAAGATCCTCGGGCTCGCCGGCCTCGCCGGTGTCGCGGCCTCCGGCGTGGTCATCGCGCGGGCAGAACGGCGCCGACGCGCGTACACCCCCGAGGAGATCCGGCAGCGACTGCTGGAACGCCACGCCCAGGCCAGCGACGCGGACTGATCCTCCCCCGTGGAGGGTCCAGCGCGTGAGGTCAGCGGCAGCCGTCCTACCTGATGCCGTCCTACCTCATGCCGTCCTACCTCATGCCGTCCTACTCATGCCGTCCTACCTGATGCCGTCCTACTCATGCCTGATGCCGGTCGCGCCGGGTTGTTGCGCGAAGGCCCTCGCATGATCGTGCTCGATCCTGGATGTAGTGGCCTCGTCGTCGCGGCGTAGGGCCTGCTTCCTGGATCGAGCACGATCTTGGTCGTCGAGCGGGTCGCGGCCGGACGTGGTCGGGGTGGCGTGTGGTGTCCGCCGAGTCGGTTCCCGCCCCGCCGTCCCGCGCCGCC
>NZ_WBKR01000105.1 GCF_008868155.1 Micromonospora sp. ALFpr18c | reverse complement strand
GGGGGCCAGGTCGCGGTCCAGCGAGCGGGAGGCGCGCTCGTCGGCGATGGCGGCGCGGTCGGCGATCGCCTCGGCGAGCGGCTCCACGGGGCGGGTGTCGTCCTCGGCGCCTCGGGCGGTGACCACGGCGGCCAGGCCGAGGCAGCAGGTGACACCGGTGGCCAGGGCGACCCGGACCGGCGTCGAGCCCAGCAGGGTCCGGCGGGGTGGTTCGGGGGCCCGGTGACGGCCGATCGTCCGTTCGGTTGATGCGGCGTCGCCCAGCAGGGTGGTCGGGCGCGCGTCGGTCAGCTCATGGTCGGCGGGGTCGTCGGAATGCACCCGACGAGGCTAGATAGCTCAGTGCGCGATGCCATCGGCCCTTACGGTGGCATGCGCCACAATTTGCCCGGATCATGCGCGCGATAAGCGGCAAATGCCCTCCGAGTACGCGCAACCTCGCCGATCGGGCCAGACGGGTATTTCCGATTGGCCGGGCGAATGCGGTCACCGGGTCGAGCCGTCGCGCCGACTCCGGCCGCCCGTCCGACCTCACCCGTACGGGCGATCAACCGATCCGCCGAACGGCTGACCTCGGCCGCCTGGCCGTCGGTCGGACCGGGTCAGTGCCGGCCGTTCTCCGCCGGCGTGACGGTCAGCCGGTGCCGGGTGTTGTCGCCGCTGGAGAACGGCCAGAGCCGGTCGGCGTACTCCACGAGGTGGGCGAGTTGGTCTCGGCTGAGGCCGGCCGAGGAGATCTCGGCGTGCACGTCGGCGCGGTAGCGGCCGTCGTTGTCGCGCCCCAGCTTCGCCTCCGCCCGCACCTGGACCGTGTGCGCCTCGTCGGTGATCTTTCCAGCCACCTCCACCGCCGCGTGGTGCAGGCAGGACGCGAAGGCGGCCGCCAGCAACTGCTCCGGCGTCAGACCGGTGCAGTGCGGCGCCAGCGGTGACGCCAGCGCGGTGGAGAGCCCGCCATCATCAGTGCGTACGTGACCGCCCTCGGCGGTCGCGGTGGCCTCACGCAGCCAGGAACTCTGATCCGGCATCGCGTTTCTCCCGTCGCTCACGGCTCGGCTACCCGGCCGTGGCCCGGCGAAACGCCGCGAGCGCCACGGTCAGCGCCCGTCCCGCCCGTCGAAGACCGCCACCGCCTCGGTGACCTCCGTCGCCGCCCGCTCGGACCACGGCGACGTGGAAGCCGATTCACGCGGGCTCGGCACCAGCATCGGCACGTACACCCGGGCGTCCACGGCCTCGGCGAGCAGCAGCGCGGCGACCAGGCTGGTCGGCCGCTGCGCCGGATCGTCGGCCAGGCAGGAGTGGCACAGCTCGGCCACCTCCGGCGGCAGCCCGTCGATCTCCGGCAGTGGGTCCGGCGGCCGGCGCCGACGCGCGCCGAGCAGCTCGCTGGTGCTGTCCGCCTGGTACGGCAGGCGGCTGGTGAGGCTGTAGTAGAGCAGCACGCCGAGGGCGTACATGTCGGCCGCGGGGGTGGCCGGCGCGCCGTCGAGCTGCTCGGGCGCCAGGTACGCCGGGGTGCCCATCAGCATCCCGGGCG
Source organism: Micromonospora sp. ALFpr18c (assembly GCF_008868155.1). Taxonomy (GTDB): domain Bacteria; phylum Actinomycetota; class Actinomycetes; order Mycobacteriales; family Micromonosporaceae; genus Micromonospora. Next base: position 20,443 of record NZ_WBKR01000105.1, on the reverse strand, counting down.
GCAGCGGGTCCGGTGCGCCGGACGGGGTGGCGATGCCGAAGTCGAGCACCTTCACCCCGGCCGGGGTGAGCATGACGTTGGCCGGCTTCACGTCGCGGTGCACGATGCCGCTGGCGTGCGCGGCGGCCAGCGCCGCGGCCACCTCCGCGCACACCCGCGTGGAGATCCGCCAGTCCAGCGGACCGGCCCGCAGGTGCGCGGCGAGTGTCTCGCCCTCGGCGAGTTCCATGACGATGTACGGCACCGGGCGACCGGGCTGCGTGCAGGAGGTGCCGAAGTCGTGCACGCTCGCCACGTTGGGGTGCACGAGACGGGCCGCCGAACGGGCCTCGTCCCGGATCCGCTCCACCGGGTCGTGCTGCCCGTCCGGGCCGGGCAGGATCAGCTTCACCGCGACCGGCCGGTCCAGCACCTGATCGTGGGCCCGCCACACCTCCGACATCCCACCGACGCCGATGCGCTGTTCGAGCCGGTACCGCCCGTCCAGCGTCCGCATCGACCGCTCCTCGTCCCCGACCCGCCGGCGGCGGGTGTCTTCGTTCGCGGTACCCGGGCTCCGAGCAGGGCAAACCGGCGCGGGAAGCGTGCGCGGCCGATCCCGCCGTACCCCGCTGCGGGGTGACGGTGGGTGCGGTAGCTTGCGATCCAGAGCCGGCCGCACCGAGCGTGCCGGCGCGGTCACCGAGGGGAACGCCGCGATGAGCGAGGTCACCGTACGCTTCGTCGGCGGGCCCGCGGACGGCCTGGTCCGGCAGGTCCCGGCCGATCCGGACGGCGCCCCGCCGCAGCGTTGGATCATGCGACATCCCGACGGCACCGGCCCGACCCAGCCCGGCCCCGACCACCTCTACGAACGCGACCAGCCCGACGGTCTGGGCGGCTGGAGCATGCGGTTCGTCCGCACCGACGCGTTCGGGGTGTCCGAGTGACCGGGCGGTGACGCGCACCGGCCGCACAGCTGGCACACAGGTGCCGCAGGGGTGGGGCACAGGTGCCACGCCCACGATGGGGGGCATGGTCATGGACGGGCAGGCCGCGCCGGGCCGGATCGAGCTGCGCCGCCCCGACGGCGAGCCGGTCCGGGTGCTGGTGGTCGACGACGAGGCGACGCTGACCGACCTGCTGTCGATGGCGCTGCGCTACGAGGGTTGGCAGGTGCGCAGCGCCGGCAACGGCATGGCGGCGCTGAGCGCGGCGCGGCAGTTCCAACCGGACGCCGTGGTGCTCGACGTGATGCTGCCCGACCTGGACGGCTTCCAGGTGCTGCGCCGGCTGCGCGAGCACGCCCCCACCGTGCCGGTGCTCTTCCTGACCGCCCGCGACGCGGTCGAGGAACGCATCGCCGGCCTGACCGTCGGCGGCGACGACTACGTCACCAAACCGTTCAGCCTGGAAGAGGTGATCGCCCGGCTGCGCGCGCTGCTTCGCCGCTCCGGCTTCGCGGTCGCCGCCCGCGAGGACGCGGTGCTCACCGTCGGCGACCTCAGCCTCGACGAGGACAGCCACGAGGTCCGCCGCGCCGGGCAGCTGGTCACCCTCACCGCGACCGAGTTCGAGCTGCTGCGGTACCTGATGCGCAACCCGCGCCGGGTGCTCAGCAAGGCGCAGATCCTCGACCGGGTGTGGAACTACGACTTCGGCGGCCAGGCCAACGTGGTCGAGCTGTACATCTCGTACCTGCGCAAGAAGATCGACGCCGGTCGGGCGCCGATGATCCACACGTTGCGCGGCGCGGGCTATGTCCTCAAACCCGCCGACTAGCCGCCGGCTGCTGCGCGCCGCCCGACGGTGGATGGCCGGCCGGTCCCTGCGGACACGACTGGTGCTCGCCCTGGTCGCGCTGCTCGCCGTGGTCAGCGTCGCCATCGGCGGGCTGACCACGATCGCGTTGCGGCACTTCCTGATCGACCGGCTCGACGGCCAGCTGGCACCCGCGACGGCCATGCGCGGCGGTGACCGTCCGGGCCGGCCGGCGTTCCCGGGCGGCGGGCCGGGCGTCCCACTGGGGCTGCCGTCCGGCACGGTGGTCGCCGAGATCACCGACGGTCGGGTGACGAGCGCGCGGACCCTGACCAACAGCCCGTCCAGCGCCGACCCGTTCCCCGACGAGCAGGCCGTCCCGGTCGGGGAGGTCGCCAGCCTGGCGGACCTGCCGGTCGACGTCGACCCGCGCACCGTCGACCTCGGCGCCCGCGGCGACTACCGGGCCGTGGCCCGGCAGTACTGGGACGGCAGGGTGCGCGTCGTCGCGATCCCGCTGTCCGGCGTCCAGGAAACCGTCTGGTGGATGGTGGCCGCGCAGGCCGCGGTGGCGGCCGTCGGGCTGCTCGTCGCCGGCGCTGCCGGCGCGCTGATCGTCCGCGCCACGCTGCGCCCACTGAACCGGGTGGCCGCCACCGCCACCCGGGTCACCGAGCTGCCCCTGGACCGCGGCGAGGTGGCCCTCGCCGTGCGCGTCCCGGCCCAGGACACCGACGCGCGCACCGAGGTCGGCCAGGTCGGCGCGGCGCTGAACCGGATGCTCGGCCACGTCGCCGACGCCCTCGCCGCCCGGCAGGCCAGCGAGACCCGGGTACGCCAGTTCGTCGCCGACGCCAGCCACGAGCTGCGCACGCCCCTGGCCGCGATCCGGGGGTACGCCGAGGTGGCCCGGCGCGGGCGCGACGAGGTCCCCGCCGACGTGGCGCACGCGTTGCGCCGCGTCGAGTCGGAGAGCACCCGGATGACCCACCTCGTCGACGACCTGCTGCTGCTGGCCCGCCTCGACACCGGCCGGCCGCTCGCCGTCGAACCGGTCGACCTGACCGCCCTGGTGGTCGACGCGGTCAGCGACGCGCACGTCGCCGGCCCCGAGCACCGCTGGCAGCTCGACCTGCCGGAGGTGGCGATCCGGGTGCCCGGCGACACCGCCCGGCTGCACCAGGTGGTGGCGAACCTGCTGGCGAACGCCCGGGTGCACACCCCGCCCGGCACGACGGTGACCACCACGCTGAGCGTCGAGGGGGACGCGGCCGTGCTCGCCGTCGCCGACGGCGGGCCGGGCGTGCCGGCGCAGCTGCAACCGGAGATGTTCGAGCGGTTCGCCCGTGGCGACAGCTCCCGGTCCCGGGCACACGGCAGCACCGGGCTCGGCCTGGCGATCGTCGCGGCCGTGGTGGAGGCCCACCACGGCACGGTCGCGGTGGACAGCCGTCCAGGGCGGACGGTGTTCACCGTCCGGTTGCCGAATCCCACAGCTGACGCATAGGCGACGCACGGCCTCGCACCAGCCCCGCCGTCGAGGCTGGCCGCATGGACACATCAGAGACCCTGCTGCCGGCACCCGCCGAACCCGACCCGCCGGCGACGGCCACGCGCCCCGACGAACACTCGCCGCCGCAGCGCCGCTCGCCGGCCTGGACCCGGCCCGCGTTGGCGGTCCTGCTGCTCGCCACCGCCCTGCTCTACATCTGGGGCCTCGGCGCCTCCGGCTGGGCCAACTCGTTCTACGCGGCGGCCGTGCAGGCCGGCTCGGTGAGCGGGAAGGCGTTCTTCTACGGCTCGTCGGACGCGGCCAACTCCATCACCGTCGACAAGACGCCCGCCTCGCTGTGGCTGATGGCCCTGTCGGTGCGCGTGTTCGGCATGAACAGCTGGGCGATGCTCGTGCCGCAGGCGCTCTGCGGGGTCGCCTCGGTGGGCGTGCTGTACGCGACGGTGAAGCGTTGGTACGGGCCGGTCGCCGGCCTGATCGCCGGTGCGGTACTCGCCGTCACCCCGGTCGCGACGCTGATGTTCCGGTTCAACAACCCCGACGCGCTGCTGGTCCTGCTGCTGGTCGCCGGCGCGTACGCCACCGTCCGCGCGCTGGAGACGGCCAGCACCCGGTGGATCGTGCTGGTCGGCGTGCTGGTCGGCTTCGGGTTCCTGACCAAGATGTTGCAGGCGTTCCTGCTGGTGCCGGTCTTCGCCGGGGTCTACCTGCTGGCCGCGCCGACCGGGCTGTGGCGGCGGGTCCGGCAACTGTTGCTGGCCGGCCTCGCGGTGGTGGTGTCCGCCGGCTGGTGGGTGGCGGTCGTCGAACTGGTCCCGGCCAGCGCCCGACCGTACATCGGTGGGTCGCAGGGCAACAGCATCCTGGAGCTGACCCTCGGCTACAACGGCCTCGGACGGATCACCGGCGACGAGGTGGGCAGCGTCGGCGGCGGGGCCGGCCGCATGGGCGGAGGAGGCGGTGGCCCGTTCTCCGGGCAGACCGGACTGCTGCGCATGTTCGACAGCGAGATCGGCGGTCAGGTCTCCTGGCTGCTGCCGGCTGCGCTGATTCTGCTCGTCGCCGGGCTGGTGGTGGCCGGGCGGGCGGCGCGTACCGACCGGACCCGGGCCGGGCTGCTGCTCTGGGGTGGCTGGCTGCTGGTCACCGGCCTGATCTTCAGCTTCATGTCTGGGATCTTCCACGCGTACTACACGGTGGCCCTCGCCCCGGCCGTCGGCGCGCTGGTTGGCATCGGCGTGCCGCTGCTGTGGCGCCAGCGCGACCAGGTCCCGGCCGCCAGCGGTCCGGCGCCGTCGACCGGCGAGCCGCTGTCCGCGTCGGACGACGCTCCGGCCGCCGCGCCGCGCTGGCAGCGGTGGCGTCCCCTCGCCGCCACGGTGACCCTCGCCGGCACCCTCGCGGTCACCGTCTGGTGGGCGTGGGTGCTGCTTGGCCGCAGCCCCGACTGGTACCCGTGGCTGCGGGTCGTCGTGCTCGTCGCCGGCCTGCTCGGCGCGGCACTGCTCCTGTTGGTCACCCGGCTGCCCCGCCGGTTCGTGCCGGTGGTGCTGGGCCTGGGCGTGGCGGCGGCCCTCACCGGCCCGGCGGCGTACGCGGCGCAGACCGCCTCGACCCCGCACACCGGATCGATCCCGAGCGCCGGCCCTTTCGTGCAGGGCGGATTCGGGCGCGGCGGCTTCCCCGGCGGGCGACCGCCCGGTGACATGCAGTTCCCGGGCGGCGGCCAGTTCCCCGGCGACGGCCGCAACGGTGGACGAGACGGCGGTCAGGTCCCGGGCGGGCAGAACGGCGGCCAGCTGCCCGGCTTCCCGGGCGGTGGTCAAATGCCCGGCTTCCCGGGTGGTGGTCAAATGCCCGGCTTCCCCGGTGGCGGGCAGGGCCGCGAGGCCGGCGGCGGGATGGGCGGGCTGCTCGACGCCCGCGAGCCCAGCGCCGCGCTGCGCGAGCTGCTGGAGCGCGACAGCGACAGCTACACCTGGGTGGCGGCCACCATCGGCTCCAACAACGCCTCCGGCTACCAGCTCGCCACCGGCGATCCGGTGATGCCGATCGGCGGGTTCAACGGCAGTGACCCGTCACCGACCCTCGCGCAGTTCCAGCGCTACGTCGCCGACCGGAAGATCCACTACTTCGTCGGTGGTGGCGGCTTCCGGGCCAACGGCGGCAGCTCCGCCTCGCAGGAGATCTCCACCTGGGTAGCGGAGACCTTCACGGAGCAGACCGTGGACGGTGTCACCGTCTACGACCTGAGCACCGGCGGGAACGCGTCGTGAGCGCGTTCAGCGCCCCCCGCGCCGCCGTTCAGGCACGCCCCACCACCGGTGCGGTGCTCGACGTGGTGATCCCGGTCTACAACGAGGAGACCGACCTCGGACCATGCGTACGGCGGCTGCACGCCCACCTGAGCGAGCACTTTCCGTACCCGTTCCAGATCACCATCGCCGACAACGCCAGCGTCGACGACACCCTGAAGGTCGCGGAGGGTCTCGCCGGTGAGCTGCCCGGCGTCGGGGTGCTGCACCTGGACGCCAAGGGCCGGGGCAGGGCGCTCTCCGCCGCCTGGTCGGCGTCGTCCGCGCCGGTGCTGGCGTACATGGACGTGGACCTGTCCACCGACCTGGCGGCACTGCTGCCGCTGGTCGCGCCCCTGATCTCCGGGCATTCGGACCTGGCGATCGGCACCCGGCTGGCGCGTACCTCGCGGGTGGTGCGCGGCGCCAAACGGGAGGTCATCTCGCGGGCGTACAACCTGCTGCTGCGCGGCGCGTTGGCGGCGCGGTTCTCCGACGCGCAGTGCGGGTTCAAGGCGATCCGCGCCGACGTGGCCGGCCGCCTGCTCCCGCTGGTGCGCGACACCGGCTGGTTCTTCGACACCGAGCTGCTGGTGCTCGCCCAGCGGGCCGGGCTGCGCATCCACGAGGTGCCGGTGGACTGGGTCGACGACCCGGACAGCCGCGTCGACATCGTCGCCACCGCCCTGGCCGACCTGCGGGGCATGGGTCGGCTGGGGCGGGCGCTGCTGACCGGCGCGCTGCCGCTGACCGAGCTGCGCGCGCAGCTCGGCCGGGCACCGCTGGCCGCCCCACCGGCGCAGGTGCCGGTCGGGTTGCCCCGGCAGTTGGTCCGGTTCGCCGCCGTCGGGGTGGCCAGCACGCTCGCGTACCTGCTGCTCTTCGTGGCCACCCGAGGGGCGCTCGGCGCGCAGCCGGCGAACCTGCTGGCGCTGCTGGTGACCGCGGTGGCGAACACGGCCGCGAACCGGCGGTTGACGTTCGGCATCAGCGGGCGACGGCACGCGGGTCGACACCACGTGCAGGGGCTGCTCGCCTTCGGGCTCGGCCTCGCGTTGACCAGTGGTTCGCTGGCCGTGCTGCACGCGGTGCAGGCCGTACCCGCCCGGCCGGTGGAGCTGGCGGTGCTGGTGGCCGCGAACCTGGCCGCCACCGTGCTGCGGTTCGTGCTGCTGCGCCTCGGCATGCACCACCGCAGGAGCTGAGGCGTCGACCGGCCGGCGCCGGTGCGAGGACCTCGACGACGCGTCGCGTGTGGCGCCCGTCGGGGTCCTCGTCGACGTTCCGGTCGGTCACCCTGATGTCGAGTAGCCGGTCGGCGCGCGCCAGGGGGGGGGGTGACCAGCGCGATCAGGTCCGGCCAGCGCAGCGCGGCCGGTGCCCGCTCCGCGCCGGAGGAGTCCAGTGGCGCGTCCACGACGTCCCGGCCACATTCTGTGGTGAGGCTGGGAGTACGCCGATGTACCCGCGACGGCGCTGGCGTTCGGCGTACGGTGGCAGACAAGTCCGGCTTTCTGGGTCAAAAGCCTCACCGCTGCACACTCGGGACGCCGGTGTTGAGACGGGGCGAGGACAAGGAGCGATCGGTGATCCATCTGGCCTACCTGGACGCGGGGTCCGGCAGCCTGATCGTGCAGGCGGTCGTCGGCGGGGTCGCCGGCGTCGCGGTCGCCGCCAAGCTCTACTGGCGGCGGCTGGTCGACCGGTTCCGTCGGCAGCCCACCGACCAGCGGTGACCCGGTCCGTTCCGGCGATGACGACCGCACCCACCCGGGTACGCCCCGAGCCCGCCTCCTTCCGCGACCCGGCCAACCGGGTCTTCCACGTCGGCGACGAGGTGCTGCGCGGGCTGGACGCGCGGGCCGCCGAACACTGGCGGGCGCTGCGCGCCAGCATGTTCTTCCCCGCACTGGTTGCTGCGGGCAAGGTCTGCGCCACCGAGGACGCACCGCCGGCGCTGGTGCCCGCCGGTACGCCGTGGGCGGCGGTGCTGCGCCACGAGCGGATCCCGTTCGTCTCGCACCCGTACGAGTGGTCGTTCACCATGCTGCGCGACGCCGCGCTGCTGCACACCGAGATCCTGCGGGCGGCGCTCGGCGACGGCTTCACCACCAAGGACGGCTCCGCCTACAACCTGCAGTGGCACGGCGCCCAACCCGTCTTCATCGACATCGGCTCCTTCGAGCCGGTCCGTGACGGCGAACCGTGGGCCGGCTACCGCCAGTTCTGCCAGACCGCGCTCTACCCGCTGCTGCTTACCGCCCACCTGGGCGTCGACTTCCAACCGTGGCTGCGCGCCCAGGTCGACGGCATCGAGGCCGAGCAGCTTCGGCCGCTGTTCGGCGGCACCCGCCGGCTGCGCCCCGGCGTCCTGACCCACCTGCACCTGCACGGCGCGATGCAGCAACGCAACGCCGCCGCCAGCAGCACCGACGTACGCGACCAGCTGCGCGCCGCCGGCTTCTCCCGCGATCTGCTGCTGGCCACCGTGCGCGGCATCGACAAGCTGTTGCACCGCCTCGACCGCCGCCCGGCCGACAGCCACTGGGCGGACTACCAGCGCACCTGCGGCTACTCCGCGCAGGACCGGACGGCCAAGGAACAGTTCGTGACCGCCGCGCTGACCGCCGGCACCCGCCCCCGCCTGGTGCTCGACCTCGGCGCCAACGACGGCCGCTACTCGCGGCTGGCCGCCGCGTACGCCGACTACGTGGTCGCCGTCGAGCAGGACCCGGCCGTCGTCGACGAGCTGTACCGGGCGCTGCGCTCCGAGGGGCAGCAGCGGATCCTCCCGCTGGTGCTGGACCTGGCCGACCCGTCACCCGGCGGCGGCTGGCGGGGCGTCGAGCGGGCCGGGTTCGCCGAGCGGGCCGCCGCCGACGCGGTGCTCGCCCTGGCGGTGGTGCACCACCTGGCGATCGGGCGCAACGTGCCGCTGCCGGAGGTCGTCGACTGGCTGGCCGGGCTGACCGCGCCCGGCGGGGCGGTGGTGGTGGAGTTCGTCCACCCCGAGGACCCGATGGCCCGGCGGTTGCTCGCCAACAAACCCGAGGGCCTCTTCCCCGACTACCGGCGGGACGTGTTCGAGGGGCTGCTCGCCGCCCGTGGCCGGGTCACCGACCGTCTCGAGCTGCCCTCGGGCACCCGCACGCTCTACCGGGCGGTGCTGGGTGACTGAACCGGTCGCCGTGCCACCACCCGATGTCGGGCGGCGGGACCGGGGCTGGCGCGGTGAGCTGGGCCGGCTGCTGGAGGTCGTGGCGCTGGTCGGGCTGGTGGTCACCCAACCGCTGCTGGACGTGCTGGGCCGCAGCCCCGACTTCTTCCTGTTCCACCGCGCCGACCCGGGGCAGATCCTGCTGCTGACGGCCCTGGTGGCGGTCGTGCCCACCGTGCCGGTGGCGCTGCTCGGCGCGCTCAGTCGACTCGCCGGCCGGACCGTCCGCGCCAGCGCCCACACCGGGCTGGTCGGGCTGCTGCTGGCCGCCCTCGCCGTGCAGGTGGGCCGGCACGTGACGCCGCTTCGGGGCGTACCCCTGCTGGTTGTGGCCCTGCTGGCCGGCGCGGCCGGCGCTGCCGCGCACCGGCGGTGGCGGGCGCCCGGCCGGGCGCTGCGGCTGGCCGCCGTCGGACCCCTGGTGTTCGTGGCGCTCTTCCTGGTCGTCTCACCCACCTCGGCGGTGGTGCTGCCGCGCGGCGACGGCGGCGCCGCCGGCACCGCACAGGGTACGGGCGTGCACCCGCCGGTGGTCATGCTGATCCTCGACGAGCTGCCCCTGGTCAGCCTGCTCGGCGCGGACGGGCGCATCGACGCGGCCCGGTACCCGAACTTCGCCGAGCTGGTCGGCGCCTCGACCTGGTACCGCAACGCCACCGGCGTCAGCGGCTGGACCCCCAACGCGCTGCCCGCCATGCTCACCGGGAAGTACCCGCAGCGGCAGGTCGCCCCGCACTACTCGCAGTACCCGGACAACCTCTTCACCGCCTTTGGCGGCCTGTACGACATCCGCGCCGAGGAGAGCATCACCCGACTCTGCCCGCCCAGCCGCTGCGAACAGCCGGTCGCCCCGGAACAGGGCCTCGGCGTGCTGGTCCGCGAGACCGGCAAGCTGCTCGGGCAGGTCGCCGGGCCGACGGAGAGCGCGGTCGACCCGGAGGACTCCTACCGGGAGAGGACCCGCGCCGAGGCCGGCCTGGACGCCGCCGAGCCGGTGCCGGACGACCCGAAGTTCCGCTGGGACAGCCTCGACGACAACCAGCCGGCCCGGTTCACGAGCTTCCTGGCCGGCCTGAAGCCGACCGCCCGACCCACCCTGCACTTCCTGCACCTGCTGATGCCGCACTCGCCGTGGGCGTACCTGCCGTCCGGCGCCCGCTACGACGCCCCGGAGGACCTGCCCAACGACGGCGCCGGCTGGATCGACCTGGCCCGGCAGCGCCACCTCGCGCAGCTCGGCTACACCGACCGGCTGATCGGCGAGACGCTGCGCACACTGCGCGCCAGCGGCCTCTACGACCAGGCTCTCGTCGTGGTCACCGCCGACCACGGGGTGAGTTTCACACCGGGCGCCCAGGGCCGGGGCATGGACGCGATCAAGGCCGCCGCCGGGCAGGTCGCCTGGGTGCCGATGGTCATCAAGGAACCCCGGCAGCAGACCGGCCGGGTGGACGACCGCAACTGGGAACACGTCGACCTGCTGCCGACCGTCGCCGACGAGGCCGGCGTCCGCCTGCCCTGGCGCGTCGACGGCCGCTCCGCCCGACAGGCCCCCCGCACCGACGGTACGAAGCACTTCTACGACCGGCCCGGCGAACCGGTCACCTTCCCCGGCGGGGTGCCCGCCCCACCGCCCCTGCCGACGCCGCACCCCCTGGTGGGCACCGAGGTTCGCGCCGGTGCCACACAGGGCGACGCGAGGGTGGCCGACCTGGCCGCGTTCCGGTCGATGGACCCGGACACCGGCACCCTTCCGGCGCTGGTGTGGGGCGACGTGCCGGACCGGATACCCGACGGCACCCTGCTCGCCGTGGCGGTCAACGGCCGCGTCGGCGCCGTCGTCCCGGTGGTGCCACCGGACCCCGGCGGACGACGGTTCGCCGCGCTGCTCACCGACGACCGGCTGTTCCGGGCCGGCACCAACCAGCTGGACGTCTACCAGGTCGCCGGGGACGGTACGCTGCGACGCCTGGCGCTGTCCTGAGCCGACCTCGCATCCCGGGTTCCGCCTGCCGGGAAGGGGGTTTCCCGGCCATCCGGTCGGGAATCGGGTGACGCATGCCTCACCGCCGAACCACGGCGGGCGTTGTCCCCCGAGCCGCAATTACGGTAGAAGCGAAGGCAATTCAACGTAGATCTGCCGGCGAAGCGAGGAACCACATGACGGAAGTCAAGCTCGATCACCCCGGTGGGCAGCTGTCGATGCCGGTACATCCCGCGGTCGAGGGCCCCGCCGGTATCGGGGTGAGCAAGCTGCTGAAGGAAACCGGGATGACGACGTACGACCCCGGTTTCGTCAACACCGCCGCTGCCTCATCCGCGATCACCTACATCGACGGCGACGCGGGGATCCTGCGTTACCGGGGATACCCGATCGAGCAGCTGGCCGAGAAGTCCTCCTTCCTGGAGGTCTCGTACCTGCTCATCTACGGTGAGCTGCCGACCGAGCAGCAGCTGACCGAGTTCACCGAGTGGATTCGGCGGCACTCGCTGCTGCACGAGGAGATGCGCCGGTTCTTCGACGGCTTCCCCCGCGACGCCCACCCGATGGCGGTGCTGTCGTCCGCGGTGAGCGCGCTCTCCACCTTCTACCAGGACAGCCTGGACCCGTTCGACTCCGAGCACGTGGAGATCTCCACGGTCCGGCTCATGGCGAAGGTCCCCACCATCGCCTCGTACGCGTACAAGAAGTCCATCGGGCAGCCGCTGCTCTACCCCGACAACTCGCTGGGGTACGTGGACAACCTGCTGCGGATGACCTTCGGCGTGCCGGCGGAGCCGTACGAGGTCGACCCGGTGATGTCGAAGGTGCTGGACATGCTGTTCGTCCTGCACGCCGACCACGAGCAGAACTGCTCCACGTCGACCGTCCGGCTGGTCGGCTCCAGCAACGCCAACCTGTTCGCCTCGGTGTCCGCCGGCGTGAACGCGCTGTTCGGCCCGCTGCACGGCGGCGCGAACCAGGCGGTGCTGGAGATGCTCCAGCAGATCCACGCCGGCGACGACGACGTCCGCTCCTTTGTCCGCAAGGTCAAGAACAAGGAGGACGGCGTCAAGCTGATGGGCTTCGGCCACCGGGTCTACAAGAACTACGACCCGCGGGCGGCGATCGTCAAGAAGGCCGCGCAGGACGTGCTGGGCCGGATGGCCAAGCCGGACCCGCTGCTGGACATCGCCATGGAGCTGGAGGAGATCGCGCTCGCCGACGACTTCTTCGTCTCCCGTCGGCTCTACCCGAACGTGGACTTCTACACCGGCCTGATCTACAAGGCCATGGGCTTCCCCACGAAGATGTTCACGGTCCTCTTCGCGCTCGGCCGGCTCCCCGGCTGGATCGCCCAGTGGCGCGAGATGATCAGCGACCCGGAGACCAAGATCGGCCGTCCGCGGCAGGTCTACGTCGGCTCCGCCGAGCGGGACTACGTCCCCTTCAACGAGCGCTGACCTTCGCCGTACGCACCACCGCAGGCTGTCGACCCGATCCGGGGTCGGCGGCTTGCGGTGTTCCGGCCGCCGCCACGGGTTCCCTGATGAGCGTGATGCCGGTGAGTCATCAAGATGACTCACAGGCATCACGCTCATCAGGACGAAGCCTGCTGGGCCGGCGAGGGCTGTCCGGCTCCGAAGGCGGAGATGGTCTGCGCCCGCCCGTGGGACATGCGCTGCTCGGCGCGCTCGGCGGTGAACGCGGCGTCGGTGGCGATGGCGGCGGCGTAGCTGGCGGCGGTGCGCTGCGCGATGGCCGCCCAGCCGTACTGGTCGTGGACCATCCGGCGGGCGCGACGGGCCATGGCGCGGGCGCGCTCGCGGTCGGACAGCAGCGCGTCCACGGCGTCGGCGAGCCCGTCGGGGTCGTGCGGGCGGAAGGTCATGCCGGTCGCGCCCGGTTCGACGATCTCGGCGAGGCCGCCGGTGGCGGCTACGGCGAGGGGCGCTCCGGCTGCGGCGCCCTCCAGGGCCACCATGCCGAACGGCTCGTAGATGCTCGGCACCGCGAAACAGTCGGAGGCGGCCATCAGCGCCGGCAGGTCGGTGCCGCCGAGGAAGCCCGGCATCGTGACCATGTGCCCCAGGCCGTGGCGGTGCACCTCGGCCTCCAGCTCGGCGCGGTACGGGCCATCGCCGGCGATCACGGCACGCAGCCCGGGGTGCCGCTCCCGCAGACGCGGCAGGCCGGCGATCAGGTGCTGGACGCCCTTCTCGTAGACGAGCCGGCCGGCGAAGGTGACCAGCGGGCCGTCCCCGGCGAACCGGGCGCGTGCGGCGGCCACGGCGCGAGCCGGCACCTTCCAGCGGTGCGGCTCCACGCCGTTGGCGACCACGTCGACCCGCCCGGCCGGTACGCCGAACAGCGCGTTCACCTCGTCGCGCATGTACCCGGAGCAGACGATCAGGCGACCGGACTCGCTGCTGAGCCACTGCTCGACGCCGTGGATGGTGCGGTTCATCTCCTCCGGCAGCCAGCCCTGGTGCCGCCCCGCCTCGGTGGCGTGGATGGTGGTGACGAGGGGGATGTCCAGGTGGTCGCGCAGGGTCATGGCGGTGTGCGCGACGAGCCAGTCGTGGGCGTGGATGACGTCATAGCTGCCGGCTTGGGTGGCGCGTAGGGCGGTGCGGGTGAGGGTGTGGTTGAAGGCCATGGTCCAGGCCAGCAGTGAGCTGGTGGCGAGGGGGAAGGTGACCGGGTCTTCGGGGGCGCGCAGGATGCGCACGCCGTCGGCGTACTCCTCCAGGGGTGCGCCCTCGGCGTGGCGGGTGACGACGGTGACCTCGTGGCCGGCGGCGACCAGGGCCACCGACAGGGCGTGCACGTGCCGGCCGAGACCGCCGACGAGGACCGGCGGGTACTCCCAGGACAGCATCAGGATGCGACGGGTCCGCGGCGGCACCCCCGGGCCGGGCGGCGCCGGCGCGGGCGTGCCGGGCTGCGCGGGGAGACCGGGCTGCGCGGGGGTCTGGGGCCGGGCGGTCAGGGTGGGCAGGTGGGCTCGGTCCGTGGCGTCAGCGAGCAACTCGCCGACCCGCAGGGTCGTCACATCAATCTCCGTCCAGGCATGGTGGTGCGCGCCGGCATCAGTGGCGGCGGAGTGTGAGGTGTCGGGGTGGCCGAGGGCCGAGTGGGCACGCGCGGGCGCGTGTCCCCAACAAGGAAAGGGCATCGAGCGCGATACCGCACCTCGAGAGAGGCCATGGTGACGGAAGACACCTGAGGGGTGTAGCGCGCATCGGACAGCTGGATTTCGACCATCGCCTGAAAGGATGGATTGGCGTGCCGGGGCGCGGGGCAATACGGCCGCACATGACCGTGCTTTGAGGGAGCGACATGCAGGTCTGGCCGGGCGAGCGGTACCCCCTGGGCGCCACCTACGACGGGATGGGCACCAACTTCGCCATCTTCTCGGAGGTGGCCGAGCGGATCGAGCTGTGCCTGTTCGACGAGTGGGACACCGGCGCGGAGCGCCGCGTCGAGCTGCGTGAGGTCGACGCGTACGTGTGGCACGCGTACCTGCCCGGCATCGAGCCGGGCCAGCGCTACGGCTTCCGGGTGTACGGCCCGTACGACCCGGCGAACGGGCTGCGCTGCAACCCGCACAAGCTGCTGCTCGACCCGTACGCCAAGGCCATCGACGGTGACGTGACGTGGGATCCGGCGGTGTACGACTACGAGCTGGGCGAGCCGGAGAAGATGAACGAGACCGACTCGGCGCCGTTCATGCCGAAGTCGGTGGTGGTCAACCCGTACTTCGACTGGGGCAACGACAAGCCGCCGCGCACCCCGTACCACCACTCGGTGATCTACGAGGCGCACGTACGCGGGTTGACCATGCGGCACCCGGACATCCCGGAGGAGCTGCGCGGCACGTACGCGGGCATCGCCTCCCCGCCGATGATCGAGTATCTGACCCGGCTCGGGGTGACGGCGATCGAGCTGATGCCGGTGCACGAGTTCGTCCACGACCACCGGCTCGTCGACCTGGGGTTGCGCAACTACTGGGGCTACAACACGATCGGCTTCTTCGCCCCGCACCACGGCTACTCGGCGCTGGGCCACCTCGGCCAGCAGGTGCAGGAGTTCCGGGGCATGGTCAAGGCGCTGCACGCGGCGGGCATCGAGGTCATCCTCGACGTGGTCTACAACCACACCGCCGAGGGCAACCACCTCGGCCCGACGCTGAGCTTCAAGGGCGTGGACGCGCCCAGCTACTACCGGCTCAGCGAGGAGGACCGCCGCTACTTCGTCGACTACACGGGCACCGGCAACAGCCTCAACGTCCGTGCCCCGCACTCGCTGCAACTGATCATGGATTCGCTGCGCTACTGGGTGACCGAGATGCACGTCGACGGTTTCCGCTTCGACCTGGCCGCCACCCTGGCCCGCGAGTTCTACGAGGTGGACCGGCTGTCCACCTTCTTCGAGGTGGTGCAGCAGGACCCGGTGGTCAGCCAGGTCAAGCTGATCGCCGAACCGTGGGACGTCGGCCCGGGCGGCTACCAGGTGGGCAACTTCCCGCCGCTGTGGACCGAGTGGAACGGCAAGTACCGCGACACCGTGCGGGATTTCTGGCGCGGTGAGCCGGCCACCCTCGCCGAGTTCGCGTCCCGGATCTCCGGCTCCGCCGACCTCTACCAGGACGACGGTCGCCGCCCGTTCCACAGCATCAACTTCGTCACCGTGCACGACGGGTTCACCCTCAACGACCTGGTGTCGTACAACGACAAGCACAACGAGGCCAACGGCGAGGACAACCGCGACGGCGAGAGCCACAACAGGTCGTGGAACTGCGGCGTGGAGGGCGACACCGACGACGAGGCGGTGCTCGCGCTGCGGGCCAAGCAGCGGCGCAACTTCCTGGCCACCCTGATGCTGTCGCAGGGCGTGCCGATGATCGGCCACGGCGACGAGTTGGGCCGCACCCAGCACGGCAACAACAACGTCTACTGCCAGGACAGCGAGCTGGCCTGGGTCGACTGGGAAAACGCGGACTCGCAGCTGCTGGAGTTCGTCCAGACGCTGACCGCGTTCCGCAAACGGCACCAGGTGTTCCGCCGCCGCCGGTTCTTCACCGGCCTGCCGGTCGGCGGGCGCGGCATCGACGAGCCGCTGCCCGACCTGGCCTGGCACACCCCGGACGGGCGGGAGATGACCGGCGAGGACTGGGGCAACGACTTCGGCCGCTCGGTGGCGCTGTTCGTCAACGGGGAGGGCATCCCGGAGCGCGGCCAGTACGGCCAGCGCCACCACGACGCCTCGTTCCTGCTCTGCTTCAACGCCCACGACGCGCCGCTGGAGTTCACCCTGCCGGGCAGCGAGTACGGGCAGAAGTGGGAACGGGTGATCAGCACCGCCGAACCCGAACCGGACGACGTCACGGTGATCAGCGCGGGCGGCACCATCCGGGTGCCGGACCGTTCCCTGGTGGTGTTGGAGAGGACGATCTGACATGCCGGCCACCCCTCCGAAGGCCACCTACCGGATCCAGGTCCGCCCCGGCTTCGACCTGGACGCCACCGCCGCCGTCGTCGACTACCTCGCCGACCTGGGCGTCAGCCACCTCTACAGCGCACCCCTGCTGGCCGCCACCCCCGGCTCCCAGCACGGCTACGACGTCGTCGACCATCGGGCGGTCGGCCCGGAGCTGGGCGGCGAGGCCGCTCGGCAACGGCTGCTGCGCGCACTGCGCGACAGGCAGCTCGGCCTGGTCGTCGACATCGTCCCCAACCACGCCGGTGTCGCCGTACCCCCGGCCAACCCGGCCTGGTGGGACGTGCTGCGTCGGGGGCGCGACTCGTCGTACGCCGACTGGTTCGACATCGACTGGGACCGGGGCCGGCTGCTGCTGCCGGTGTTGGCCGACGACCCGGCCGCCCTCGACGACCTCAAGCTGGTCGACGGTGAGCTGCGCTACCACGAGCACCGCTTCCCGATCGCCGACGGCACCGGCGACGGCGATGCCCGAGCGGTGCACGACCGGCAGCACTACGAGCTGATCTCCTGGCGGCGCGGTGACGCCGAGCTGACGTACCGCCGGTTCTTCGCCATCGCGGGCCTGGCCGGTCTGCGGGTGGAGGACCCGGCGGTGTTCGCCGCCACCCACGAGCTGATCCTGCGCTGGGCGGCCGCCGGTGAGGTCGACGGCATCCGCGTCGACCACCCGGACGGCCTGCGCGACCCGGCCGGCTACCTGACCCGGTTGCGGGCCGCCGCGCCGGACGCCTGGATCGTGGTGGAGAAGATCCTGGAGTACGGCGAGGAGCTGCCGGACTGGCCGGTGGATGGCACCACCGGCTACGACGCCCTCGCCGCGGTGAACGGGCTGTTCGTCGACACCGACACCGAGGGCGACTTCACCGTGCTGGACACCCGGCTGACCGGCCGGCACACCTCGTGGGAGGACCTGACCCACGCCACGAAACTGGCCGCCGCCACCCACCTGCTCGCCGCCGAGTTGACCCGGCTGGCCGCGCTCGCCCCCGAGGTGCCGACCGAACAGGCGCGCACCGCGCTCGCCGAGCTGGCCGCCGCGTTTCCCGTCTACCGGGGCTACCCGCCGCACGGCGTCCGGCACCTCGCCGCCGCCCGCTCCGAGGCGGGCCGCCGCCGCCCCGACCTGGCGACCGCCCTGGACGCGATCACTCGCCGGCTGCGCGACCCCGACGACGAGCTGGGCCAACGGTTTCCGCAGCTCACCGGCGCGGTGATGGCCAAGGGCGTGGAGGACACGGCGTTCTACCGGTGGACCCGGTTCGTGGCGCTCAACGAGGTCGGCGGCAGCCCCGCCCACTTCGGCGTGCCCCTCGCCGAGTTCCACCGCTTCGCCAACGCGCGCCAGGTCCGCTGGCCGGCCAGCATGACCACCACCGCCACCCACGACACCAAACGCGGCGAAGACGTCCGCGCCCGCCTCGCCGTGCTCAGCGAACTGCCGGGCCGCTGGGGCGAGCAGGTCACGGCCTGGATGGAGTACGCCCCGCTGCCCGACCCGGCGTTCGCCCACCTGCTGTGGCAGACCGCCGTCGGCGCGTGGCCGATCGAACGGGAGCGGCTGCACGCGTACGCCGAGAAGGCCGCCCGGGAGGCCGCGGCCTCGACCAGTTGGGCGGACCCCGACCCGGCCTTCGAACAGGCCATGCACGCGGTCATCGACCGGATGTACGACGACGATCAGCTGCACGCCGAGCTGACCGAACTCGCCGCCGCCCTCACCCCCGCCGGCTGGTGCAACTCGCTCGGCCAGAAGCTCGTGCAACTGGCCATGCCCGGCGTGCCCGACACCTACCAGGGCACCGAACTGTGGGACAACTCCCTCGTCGACCCCGACAACCGCCGCCCGGTCGACTTCGACGTACGCCGAGAGATGCTGGCACGGCTCGACGACGGCTGGCGTCCCCCGATCGACACCGACGGAGCGGCGAAGCTGCTCGTCGTGTCGCGGACCCTGCGGTTGCGGCGGGCGCACCCGGAGCTGTTCACCGGCTACCGGCCGGTGCCCGTGCACGGGCCGGCGGCCCGGCACGTGGTGGCCTTCGACCGGGGTGGCGCGATCGCCGTCGCGACCCGCCTCCCGCTCGGTCTGGCGCGCGCCGGTGGGTGGCGCGACACAATCCTGTCGCTTCCCGTTAACGAGGTGAAGGACCTGTTCACCGGCCGGGTCTACAGTGGCGGAGAGGTCTCTCTGGTCGATCTGTTGGCCGACTATCCCGTCGCACTGCTGGCTCCTCCCACCGCTTCCGTGGAGGCTGCTCCATGACCGAATTCTCCGTATGGGCACCGGACGCCGAACGGGTGCGACTACACCTGCCGGGCGACGCCGACCACGAGATGCGCGCCGCCGCCGACGGCTGGTGGCAGGTCGAGGTGCCCGGCGCAGGCCCCGGCACCGACTACTCCTTTCTGCTGAACGACGACGAAACCCCGCTGCCCGACCCCCGGTCGCCGTGGCAGCCTGCGAGTGTGCACGGGCCGAGCCGCCTCTACGACCACGCCGCCTTCGAATGGACCGACAGCTCATGGACCGGCCGGCAACTGCCCGGCAGCATCCTCTACGAGCTGCACATCGGCACCTTCACCCCGGACGGCACCTTCGACGCGGCCATCGACCGCCTCGACCACCTGGTCGCGTTGGGCGTCGACCTGATCGAGCTGCTCCCGGTCAACGCCTTCAACGGCGAACACAACTGGGGGTACGACGGTGTCTGCTGGTACGCCCCGCACGAGCCCTACGGCGGCCCCGACGGCCTGAAACGGTTCGTCGACGCCGCCCATGCTCGCGGTCTGGGGGTGATCCTCGACGTCGTCTACAACCATTTCGGGCCCTCCGGGGCCTACGCGCCGCAGTTCGGGCCCTACCTCGCCGAGCAGAGCAACACCTGGGGCCGCTCGGTCAACCTGGACGGCCCGCACTCCGACGAGGTCCGCCGCTACATCATCGACAGCGTGCTCATGTGGCTGCGCGACTACCACGTCGACGGGCTACGCCTGGACGCCGTACACGCCCTGCCCGACTCGCGGGCTGTTCCGATTTTGGAAGAGCTGGCCGTCTCGGTGGAGTCGTTGTCGACGCACCTGGGTCGGCCGCTGTCGCTGATCGCCGAATCCGATCTCAACGACCCACGGCTGATCACCTCCCGGGAGGCGGGCGGCTTCGGTCTGCACGCCCAGTGGAACGACGACGCCCACCACGCGCTGCACACCCTGCTGACGGGGGAGCGGCAGGGCTACTACGGTGACTTCGGCTCCCTGGAGACGCTGTCGGACGTGCTGACGGGCGGCTTCTTCCACGCGGGCACGTGGTCGAGCTTCCGCAACCGTCACCATGGGCGACCGGTTGATCCCCGGATTCCTGGGCACCGGTTCGTGGCCTACCTCCAGAACCACGACCAGATCGGGAACCGGGCCACCGGGGATCGGATCTCCGCCTCGCTGTCGCCTTCGCTGCTGCGGGTCGGGGCCACGTTGCTGCTGACCGCGCCGTTCACTCCGATGCTGTTCATGGGCGAGGAGTGGGCTGCCTCCACGCCGTGGCAGTTCTTCACCTCGCATCCCGAGCCGGAGCTGGCCTCCGCGGTACGGACCGGGCGGCGGCGGGAGTTCGCGTCGCACGGGTGGCCTGAGGGGGACGTGCCGGATCCGCAGGACCCGCAGACGTTCGTACGGTCGCGGTTGGACTGGGCTGAGCTGGACAAGCCTGAGCACGCTTCGATGCTGGCGTTCTACCAGCGGTTGATCGCTTTGCGACGGTCCCTGCCTGATCTCTCGGATCCTCGGCTGCATGCTGTTTCTGTGCAGCACGGGGACCAGTTCCTGCTGATGCGGCGAGTGCTGCTGGCCACGGGGGAGGGCGTTACCGTGATGCGGGACCGGATCCAACTGCCGGCGGAGACTGCGGCGATCGTGGCGCTGTGAGCTGTGGCCGAGCCGCCTCGTCCTCGTGTCTGCTCGGGCCAGTGCCTTTTGCGCAATACGCCCCTCGGCCTTGCGGTCGCACCTTTGCGCTTTGGCCTCCGCTATTCAGAGTAGATAGCGGGTATCGAGGGTGATCAAGGAAAGGTGTACCCGACCTGCAAGGATGTGGTTGTCTACGCCATGTCCTTTGTAGAAGCGGGTGCACCTTTCTGGTGAGCAAGTCTATCGGGTGGGATGACCGGCTGTCGGTGACGGCCACAGATAAGAACCTCGTC
>NZ_WBKR01000104.1 GCF_008868155.1 Micromonospora sp. ALFpr18c | reverse complement strand
TCCCTGGCTGGGATCCGGACCACCGCCTACGCGGGGGACGCCGGGAGGACGGGCGCTGTCAGCCGACGGCGGCCAGGTCGGTCAACCGGGCCAGCGAGTCCTCCAGGTCGGCGCCCACCCGGCGCAGCCCCAGGCGCAGCAGGGCCGCCTTGACCGGACCGGCCGGCCAGCGGACCACGATGAGCCGCACGATGGTCCCGCCCTCCTCCTCCTCGTCGGGAGTGAGCTGGACGTAGATCTCGGTGCGCGCCTCCGCGCGAGCACCGGCGCCCTTGGCCCGTTCCCGCCAGCCGATCAGGTTCGGCTCCTGGTAGGCGATCACCTCGGCCTCATGCGCCGAACCGCGCCCCGCCTGGACCAACTGCCGCCGTCCGAAGCCCTCTCCGGAGAGCACTTCGGCCGCGCGGACTCCCGCCAGCCAGGCCGGCAACTGCTCGGCCCGCTGTACGACGTCCCAGACCACTTCCACCGGCGCCGCCACGTGCGCACTGCGTTCCACGAGGATCATTTCCGTCTTTCCTCCAGTGAGGACATCCCACGATATCGGCACTCTATGCGCTAAATCGGACTTACCTGGACGGGTTCGGAAAAAGACACGCCGATCAACCATTGCGGAATGCGCCAAGCCGGCCTATGGCGCATTCATCGACAGCGCCCTAGAGTCCCGAACACGTTTCACGTTGATCGGGAGGGCGCATGCCGACCGCACCGATGCCCCAGTTCCCCGCCGGCTTCCGCTGGGGTGTCTCCACCTCGGCGCACCAGATCGAGGGCGCCGCCACGGTCGACGGACGCGGGCCGTCCATCTGGGACACGTTCGCGCACTCCCCCGGCCGGATCAGCGACGGCAGCAGCGGCGAGGTCGCCTGCGACCACTACCACCGGTACGCCGAGGACGTCGCGCTGATGGCCGGCCTGGGCGTCTCCGCGTACCGGTTCTCCATCGCCTGGCCCCGGGTGCAGCCCACCGGCACCGGCCCGGCCAACGCCGCCGGTCTGGACTTCTACGACCGGCTGGTCGACGAACTGCTGGCCGCCGGCATCGACCCGGTGGCCACCCTCTACCACTGGGACCTGCCCCAGCCCCTGGAGGACGCCGGCGGCTGGCTGCACCGCGACACCACCGCCCGCTTCGCCGAATACGCCGATCTCACCGCCGCCCGCCTCGGTGACCGCGTCCGGCTGTGGATCACCCTCAACGAGCCGTTCATCCACATGAGCCTCGGCTACGGGATGGGCGTGCACGCCCCCGGCCGGATGCTGCTCTTCGACGCCTTTCCGGTGGCCCACCACCAGCTGCTCGGGCACGGGCTCGCGGTCGCCGCGTTGCGCGCCCGCAGCGGCAGCCCGGTGGCGATCGCCAACAACTACTCCCCGGTGCGGGTGCTCGGCGACACCGCCGCCGACCGGGCCGCCGGCGCCGCGTACGAGGCGCTGCACAACCGGCTCTTCACGGATCCGCTGCTCGGCCGCGGCTACCCGGACCTGCCCGGCTTCGACGCGAGCGTCATCCACCCCGGCGACCTGGAGACCATCGCCGCGCCCCTCGACGTGCTCGGGGTCAACTACTACAACCCCACCGGTGTACGGGCCGCCGAGGAGGGTTCCCCGCTGCCGTTCGACCTCGTCGCGCTGGACGGCTACCCGCGTACCGCCTTCGACTGGCCAGTGGCACCGGACGGGCTGCGCGAGCTGCTCGGCTGGCTGCGTGACACGTACGGCGACGCGCTGCCGCCCATCGAGGTCACCGAGAGCGGCTGCGCGTACGACGACGTGCCGGACGCCGACGGGCAGGTGGCGGACCCGGAGCGGATCGCGTACCTCGACGGGCACCTGCGGGCGGTGCGGGCCGCCATCGACGACGGAGTCGACGTCCGCGGGTACTTCGTCTGGTCGCTGTTGGACAACTGGGAGTGGGCCGAGGGGTTCACCAAGCGCTTCGGTCTGGTGCACGTCGACTACGACACTCAGACGCGTACGCCGAAGTCGTCGTACACCTGGTTGCGGGACGTGCTCGCGGCCAGCCGGCCGGGGTCGGCACGATGACCACCGTCGACCCGACGCCGACGTCGCTGCCGGCGGCGCTCGCCGAGCCGACCGTGCCGGTGCGGCGCGGCTGGATCGGGCTGATCTTCGCGGCCAACCTCGGCGTGTGGATGGCGTTCTTCACCCCGATCCAGGTGCTGCTGCCGCAGCAGATCGAGCAGATCGCGCCCGGCGCCAAGGAGATCATGCTGGCCGTGGTCACCGGCTTGGGCGCGCTGGCCGCGGTGCTCGCCAACCCCCTCGCGGGCGCGCTGTCCGACCGGACCTGCCTGCGCATCCTCGGCCGGGAGTTCGGCCGGCGGCACGTCTGGACCGCCGGCGGCGCGGTGCTCGGCGCGGCGGCGCTGGTGCTGCTGGCCCAGCAGCGCACCATCGCCGGGGTCGCGCTGGGCTGGGTCGCCGCCCAGGTGTGCTTCAACGCGATGCTGGCCAGCCTGACCGCCGCCATCCCGGACCGGGTTCCGGTGCCGCAGCGTGGCGGGGTGTCCGGCTGGGTGGGCATCCCGCAGGCGCTCGGGCTGGTGCTCGGCGCGGTGCTGGTCACCGCCGTGGTCACCGGCAACGCCGCCGGCTATCTGGCGATCGCGGTGGCCATCCTGCTGCTGTCGCTGCCGTTCGCGCTGTTCACGCCCGACGACCCGCTGCCCCGCGCGCACCGGCCGGCGCTGCGCACGCGGGCGCTGCTGGCGTCGATGTGGATCAGCCCGCGCCGGCACCCGGACTTCGCCTGGGCCTGGATCACCCGGTTCCTGGTCCAGCTCGGCAACGCCCTGGGCACCCTGTACCTGCTGTACTTCCTCACCGACGGGGTGCGCCACCCCGACCCCGAGGGTGGCCTGCTGGTGCTGATCCTGCTGTACACGCTCGGCATGATGCTGACCGCCGTGGTCGCCGGACGGCTGTCCGACCGCTCCGGGCGACGCAAGGTCTACGTGATCGCCTCCGGCCTGATCATGGCGGTGGCCGCGCTGCTGCTCGCCGTCGCGCCAATCTGGCCGATGGCGATCGTCGCCGCGCTGCTGCTCGGCGCCGGCTACGGCGTCTACCTCTCGGTGGACGCCGCGTTGATCACCCAGGTGCTGCCCCGGGCCACCGACCGGGCCAAGGACCTCGGCGTGATCAACATTGCCAACTCCGCGCCGCAGGTGCTCGGGCCGGCGCTCTCCGCGCCGCTCGTCGTCCACCTGGGCGGCTATCCGACGCTCTACGCGGTCACCGCCGTGGTGACCCTGGTCGGCAGCGCCCTGGTCGTCAAGATCCGCTCAGTCCGGTGAGCCAGGGGGCGTGGCGGAAAGCAGTCGCGTAGCGCCGTAGGCTGGGGGACGTGACAGTACGTGTGCGCTTCGCCCCCTCCCCGACCGGTATGTTCCACGTCGGCGGCGCCCGCTCGGCGCTGCAGAACTGGATCTACGCCAAGCAGCAGGGCGGGGTGTTCGTGCTGCGCGTCGAGGACACCGACGCGGCGCGCAACAAGCCCGAATGGACCGAGGGCATCCTCTCCGCGCTGGACTGGATCGGCATCTCCCGGGGCAGCTACGAGGGCCCGTACTTCCAGTCGGAGAACGCCGGCGAGCACCGCGCCGCCGCCGCACGGCTCTACGAGTCGGGCCGCGCCTACTACTGCGACTGCACCCGCGAGGACGTGCAGGCCCGCACCGGCTCGCAGTACCAGGGCTACGACGGCTACCACCGCGACCGTGGCCTCGGCCCGGGTCCGGGGCACGCGCTGCGCTTCCGTACGCCGGACGAGGGCACGACAGTGGTCGTCGACCTGATCCGGGGCGAGCCCACCTTCGAGAACAAGCTCATCGAGGACTTCGTCATCGCCCGGGGCGACGGCTCGCCGGTCTTCCTGCTGGCCAACGTCGTCGACGACATGACCATGGGGATCACCCACGTGATCCGGGCCGAGGAGCACCTGCCCAACACCCCCAAGCAGCAGCTGCTCTGGGACGCCCTCGGGGTCAAGCCACCGGTCTGGGCGCACGTGCCGGTGGTCGTCAACGAGAAGCGGCAGAAGCTCTCCAAGCGCCGGGACAAGGTGGCCCTGGAGGCGTACCGCGAGGAGGGCTACCTCGCCGGCGCGATGCGCAACTACCTCATGCTGCTCGGCTGGGCGCCCTCCGGCGACCGGGAGATCGTCCCCTGGTCGGTCATCGAGGACGAGTTCCGGTTGGAGGAGGTCAACCCCTCCCCCGCGTTCTTCGACGAGAAGAAGTTGCGCGCGTTCAACGGTGAGTACATTCGGGCGCTGCCGGTGGCCGAGTTCATCGACGCCTGCCAGCCGTGGCTGACCGGCACCGGCACCATCGCGCCGCCCCCGTGGCAGCCCGAGGAGTACGACGCCGAGGCGTTCGCCGCGGTGGCACCGCTGGCCCAGACCCGGCTCGCGGTGCTCAGTGAGATCGTGCCGAACGTCGACTTCCTCTTCCTCGCCTCACCGCTGATCGACGAGGCGGCCTGGACCAAGACCATGAAGGACGGCTCGGCGGAGCTGCTGGACGACGCCGTCGCGGCCTTCGAGGCTCTGGAGTCCTGGGACGCCGAGTCGCTGAAGTCGACGCTGGAGGCGGTCGGCACCGAGCGTGGCCTCAAGCTCGGCAAGACGCAGGCGCCGGTACGGGTCGCGGTCACCGGCCGCACCGTCGGCCTGCCGCTGTTCGAGTCGCTGGAGGTGCTCGGCCGCGAGCGCACCCTGGCCCGGATGCGCGCCGCACGCCTCCGCCTGGTCTGACCGACCGGCCGCCGCCCACCGGCGCTGCGGTGATCAGGTGCTGAGAAGCAGGTCAGGGGCGGCCCTGACCCCTCCTTCTCAGCACCTGATCAAGCCCGGGCGTCCCGTCGTCACCGCGCCCCGCGCCGGCGGCGGAACACGAGGCCCGCGGCCAGGGCGGCGAGCAGCACCAGGCCGCCGAGCGCCCAGAGCCACCAACGGCTCCCGGAGTCGGACCGCTGCGACGCCGCCGGCACGGCGGACGCCGTCGAGCTGCCCGTCGGGGCCGAGGACGGCCCGACGGTCGACGGGCCGGCCGAGGGTGAGCCGGTCGCGGCGGTGCCGCCGACCGACGGCGTGGCGGACGGGCCGGCGGCGGTGCCGGTGGTGAGGGTGAACCGCACCTCGCCCTTCACCGGATGCCCGTCACCGGACGTGACCTGGTAACCGACGATGTAGAGCCCGGCGGCGCCGGGCTTGAACGGCACGTTCACCCGACTGCCGGCGAACGCCGGCGGGCCGCCAGCGACCACAGTGTCCGGTCCGGTTACTGTGATCTTCGTCGTAGCGGGGTCCGGCTTCGCCAGGAAACGGAGCTGGATCCGGGTGGGCGCGGTGGCCACCCGGGCGCCGTTGCTCGGATCGCTGCCGGTCAGCTCGTTGTGTGCGGCGGCCGGCGTCGCCGGAGCCAGCAACGACACACCGAACGCCACGCCGATCACCACTGGCATGACCCGTCCCAAACGTGTAACCCTGCCCCCCATGAACCCCTCCGTAAGGGTACGATCCGCCCGCTGATCAAACCGCTCCTCATTAGTCGAGCAGAGATCGCAGATAGTTCCAATTACTGTTCCACAAGCTGCACATCATCGACGTTCTGCGAGTCTGTGAGAGTGGGCCCGACCGCCCGGTCGGTGTCGTCACCGGCCGACCGTCCGGACGTTACGACGAAGCCATCCATCGAACGGGGCGAGGAGGCGGGATGGTCCGACAGATGAGGCGGTGGGCCGCTGTGCTGGCGGGGACGCTGGCGGCGGCGCTGCTGTCGTTCGGCACCGCCGGACCGGCCGCCGCGGCGCCGGCGCCGCCGCCCGCCGGGGTGGACATCACCGGCACGGATCTGCCCGAGCCGCTTCGGCTGCGCGCGGACACACAGCCCGAACTCGTGGTCGCGGTCATCGACCAGGTCAACTTCCTCGGTCGCACCGGCGCATCGAGCGGGCCGAAGGCGGCCGACCTCGGTCCGAAGTACACGGTCGTGGTGCTCGTCGGCGACACCCCGAAGCAGACCTACGACCTGTACCCCGCGGCGGCCGGCGGCCCCCGGATCTTCCGCCCGGCGAAGCAGCCGGACGGGCACAAGACCAGCGCCGGCTGGTTCCTCGGCCGGCTCAACATGTCCGAGACGCTGCGCAGTGCCGGGGTGCCGTTGGAGCGGCAGTTCGACACGGTCAGCGGCGGCGTGGGCGGCGGCGAGAGGGTGCTCCCGGAAGACACTCTCGACCCCGCCAAGGATCTCGACGAGGCGCTCGGCGAGCTGCAGCACCTGCTGCTGCTCAACGTCGCGGTGATGCTGACCATCACGGTCGGCCTCGCCGGGATCGCGCTGCTCATCCGCCGCCGCACCCGCTGACCCCGCCCGGGGCGGCCCGGGTCAGCACCAGCGGCGCGGCGGGCGCTCTCGACGGGTGGCCCGCTGACGCGGCCGGACCGGGCCGTGCCGGTGGGCCCCCGCCCATCCAGGAAGTTCGCTGAGGCAACCAGCCGGAACGTCGAACTCGGGCTCGGCCAGCGCCGCGGGCTCCGCGGAGCGCTGCCGCGGGAGCGCACTCTCGTCGTCCGGCCGGCCGGCGAGCGGCTCCGTCGGGTGCGCTGCCGCGCCTCCGGTCGTCCGGCGGTGCTTCGCCGACTGCAGGTCGTGGTGCCCCGGCCGGCAGGGCTCGCCCTGGGCGCAGCCGTGCTCGGCCTCCCCGTGCGCCATCCCGGTCTCCTCACGCTCACACTCACCCGCGGGTGCTCCCCCGACGTGCCCTGTCACCGTACTGGCCGGGACCGACGGGCGTGCACGGCGTACCCCGGGGGCCAGTGCTCCCCCCGGGGCGTCCGCCGGTTCGGCGCGGGGTGCGCGTACCGATCCTGGCGAAGTTGGACCTGCGCAGCCGGGTGCAGGCCGCGATCCTGGCCCAGGAGGTGGGCCTGCCCGCGCCGCCGTGACCGCGCCCACCCCGGCCCGACCGGAAGATCCAGGTCAGCGCGTGTCAGGCTAGGCCCGTGGGTACGCGCGGCGGTGGAGAGCTGACGGCCACGCTGCGCCGGATCGAACGCGCGGCGGGAGCCCTCGCGACCGCGAGCGTGGCCCGGATGGACGACACCCTGCCCTGGTTCCGCGCCCTGCCGGCCGACCAGCGTTCCTGGGTGATGCTGGTGGCCCAGGCGGGCGCCCGGTCGCTGGTGCAGTGGCTGCAGGACGGTGGCGGCACGGCGGACAGCACCCAGGAGGTCTCCGACGAGGTCTTCGCCGCCGCTCCGCAGGCGCTGGCCCGGTCGATCACCCTCCAGCAGACCGTGGCGTTGATCAAGGTGACCATCGACGTGGTCGAGGAGCAGGTGTCGCACCTGGCCGCCGAGGGCGAGGAGCAGCAGCTACGCGAGGCGGTGCTGCGCTTCTCCCGGGAGATCGCGTTCGCCGCCGCCCGGGTGTACGCGCGGGCCGCCGAGTCGCGCGGCGCGTGGGACGCCCGGTTGCAGGCCCTGCTGGTCGACGCGCTGCTGCGTGGCGACTCGCCCGACGTGCTGGCCAGCCGGGCCGCCGCGCTGGGCTGGGCGGACGCGCCACCGGTCGCCGTGGCGGTCGGCCGCTCCCCCGGCGGGGAGGTCTCCGCCGTGCTGCACGTGGTCTACCGCCAGGCCCGCCGGATCGGCGTGGAGGTGATCGGCGGTGTGCACGGCGACCGGCTGGTGATCGTGCTGGGCGGCGCACCGGACCCGTTGACGGCGACGGCCAAGCTGCTGGACGCGTTCGGGGACGGCCCGGTGGTGGTCGGTCCGGCGGTGCCGAGCCTGGACGAGGCGACGGAGTCGGCGCGCGCCGCGCTGTCCGGCTTCCGGGCGGCACCGGCGTGGCCGACGGCCCCCCGGCCGGTGCCGGCCGCCGACCTGTTGCCGGAGCGGGCTCTCGCCGGCGACGCGGAGGCACGCCGCCGGCTGCGGCACGACGTGTACGCGACGCTGGTGCGTGTCGGGGGCGAGCTGCTGGGCACCCTGGACGCGTTCCTGGCGGCCGGCGGCACGCTGGAGAGCGCCGCACGGGCGCTGTTCGTGCACCCGAACACGGTGCGGTACCGGCTGCGCCGCATCGCCGAGGTGACCGGCTTCTCGCCGCTGTCGCCCCGCGACGCGTTCGCCCTCCAGGTGGCGCTGACCGTCGGCCGGCTGGATCCGGTCCCGGTGACCTCGACGGTCCCGACCCAGACATTGACCCCGGCCGCCCGGAAAACCGCCCAAACCGATGATGACCACCGACGATCTTTGTAGGAAGTCTCCAAAGGTTCTAGTGTGGTTTGGTCGAGGCCGGCACAGCGTTACCCACGCGTATCCGGGAGAGTCATAGTCGTGCTCGCCGTACTTAGTCCTGGCCAGGGTTCCCAGAAACCCGGCTTCCTGACCCCCTGGCTCGACCTGACCGGCACCGAGGCGCGCCTGCGCTCGTGGTCCGCGCTGGCCGGGGTCGACCTGGTGCACCTGGGCACCACCGCCGACGCCGACGAGATCAAGGACACCGCCCGCACCCAGCCGCTGCTCGTCGCCGCGGCGCTGCTCGCCGCCGAGCACCTGCCGCTGCACGAGGTGACCCTCACCGCCGGCCACAGCGTCGGCGAGCTGGGTGCCGCGGCACTGGCCGGGGTCCTGTCGGCCGAGGCCGCGATCACCCTCGCCGGCGTACGCGGTCGCGAGATGGCCGCGGCGTGCGCGCTGGAGCCGACCGGCATGGCGGCCGTGCTCGGCGGCGACCCCGACGAGGTGCTCGCCGCCATCGCCGCCCACGGGCTGCACCCCGCCAACCGCAACGGCGCCGGCCAGATCGTCGCCGCCGGCGCCCTGGACGGGCTGGACAAGCTCGCCGCCGAACCGCCGGCGAAGACCCGGATCATCCGGCTCCAGGTGGCCGGCGCGTTCCACACCCCGTACATGGCACCGGCCGAGAGCGCGCTCGCCGCGGTCGCCGCCGGGATCACCCCCGCCGACCCGGCCCGGATCCTGCTGTCCAACCTCGACGGCACCGCCGTCGACGACGGCCAGGAGATGGTGCGGCGTCTGGTCCGCCAGGTCACCGCCCCGGTCCGCTGGGACCTGTGCATGCGCGCGCTGGCCGACCTCGGGGTGACCGGCGTGATCGAGCTGCCCCCGGCGGGCACGCTCGCCGGCCTGGTCAAGCGCGAACTGAAGGGCGACGGCGCCCCGGAGATCGTCACCCTGAACACCCCGGACGACCTGCCGGCCGCACGGGACCTGATCGCCCGGCACGGCACGCCGGGCCAACCGCTCGCCCCCATCGGAGGTCTCTCATGACTGGCAGCCGCATCGTCTCGATGGGGCACTACCAGCCCTCGCGAGTGGTGACCAACGACGACATCGCCCAGCTCGTCGACACCAACGACGAGTGGATCCGGGACCGGGTCGGCATCGTCAGCCGCCGGATCGCCGACAGCGAGACGGTCGCCGACATGGCCACCGCCGCCGCCGGCAAGGCGCTCGCCAACTCGGGTCTGAGCGCCGCCGACATCGACCTCGTCGTCGTCGCCACCTGCTCCTCGATCGACCGCAGCCCCAACGTGGCCTGCCGGGTCGCCGCGAAGCTGGGCATCACCGCCCCGGGCGCGTTCGACGTCAACACCGCCTGCTCGGGCTTCGCCTACGCGCTGGGCATCGTCGACCACGCCATCCGCGCCGGGGCGTCGCGCAACGCGATCGTCATCGGCGCCGAGAAGCTCTCCGACTTCACCGACTGGACCGACCGCTCCACCTGCATCATCTTCGCCGACGGCGCCGGCGCCGCGGTGGTGACCGCGAGCCCCGACGACGAGCCGGCCGGCATCGGTCCGGTGGTCTGGGGTTCGGCGCCGGAGAAGAGCGACGCGGTACGCATCGAGGGCTGGCGCCCGTACATCCAGCAGGAGGGGCAGTCGGTCTTCCGCTGGGCCACCACCGCGCTGGCGCCGCTGGCCCTGCAGGCGTGCGAGCGCGCCGGGGTCGACCCGTCGGAGCTGGCCGCGTTCGTGCCGCACCAGGCCAACGCGCGGATCATCGACGGCATCGCCAAGCGACTCAACATCCCCGACGCGATCATCGCGAAGGACATCGTCGAGTCCGGCAACACCTCGGCGGCGAGCGTCCCGCTGGCCCTGTCCAAGCTGGTCGAGCGGCGGGAGGTGCCCTCGGGCGCACCGGTGCTGCTGTTCGGCTTCGGCGGCGGCCTGACCTACGCCGGTCAGGTCGTCCGCTGCCCCTGAGATCCCCTCGGGCGCGTACGCGCTCCAGGAGTGGCGGTCGGCGACGCCGACCGTCGGACAACCCCCGATGAAAGGAACCAACCGCAATGACCCGTGACGAAATCACCACCGGCCTCGCCGAGATCCTCGAAGAGGTTGCCGGGGTGAACCCGGACGACGTGGCCGAGGGGAAGTCCTTCACCGACGACCTTGATGTCGACTCGCTCTCCATGGTCGAGGTCGTCGTGGCGGCCGAGGAGAAGTTCGGCGTCAAGATCCCGGACAACGAGGTGCAGAACCTGAAGACCGTCGGCGACGCCGTCAGCTTCATCGAGGCGCAGTCCTGATCATGAGTCGTCCTGACGTCGTCGTCACCGGGCTCGGCGCGACGACCCCGCTTGGCGGGGACGTCGCGTCGACCTGGGACGCCATGCTCGCCGGCCGCTCCGGGGTGACTGCCCTCACCCAGGAGTGGGCCGAGCAACTGCCGGTCCGGATCGCCGCCCAGCTGGCCGTGGACCCGTCCGAGGTGCTCGACCGGGTGAAGCTGCGCCGGATGGACCGCTCCGAGGCGATCGCGCTCATCGCGGCCCAGCAGGCCTGGGCGGACGCCGGCCTGGCCGACTCCGGCCTCGACGGTGAACGCCTGGCGGTCAGCGTCGGCTCCGGCATCGGCGGTGCCATCACCCTGCTCGCCCAGGACGACGTCCTGGAGGCGTCCGGGCCGCGGCGGGTGTCCCCGCACACCATCCCGATGCTGATGCCGAACGGTCCGGCCGCGTGGGTCGGGCTGGAGCTGGGCGCCAAGGCCGGCGTCCACTCGGTGGCCAGCGCCTGCGCCACCGGTGCCGAGGCGATCGCTCTGGGCCTGGACATCATCCGCGCCGGCCGGGCCGACGTGGTGGTGGCCGGCGGCACCGAGGCGGTCATCCACCCGCTGCCGATCGCCGGGTTCAGCTCGATGCGGGCCATGTCGACCCGCAACGACGAGCCGGAACGGGCCTCCCGCCCGTGGGACACCGGCCGCGACGGCTTCGTCCTGGGCGAGGGCGCCGGCATCGTGGTGCTGGAGCGTGCCGACCACGCCGCAGCCCGGGGTGCCCGGGTGTACGCGCGTCTGGCCGGCGCCGGCATCACGTCCGACGCGTACGACATGGTGCAGCCGCATGCCGAGGGTGAGGGCGCCATCCGGGCCATCGCCAAGGCGATCGCGGACGCGGACGTCGCCAAGCGGGACATCGTGCACGTCAACGCGCACGCCACGTCGACCCCGGTCGGCGACATGCTGGAGATCGGCGCGCTGCACAAGGCGCTCGGCGACCACCCGGTGCTGGCCGCGACGAAGTCGATGACCGGTCACCTGCTCGGTGCGGCCGGCGCGTTGGAGTCGATCGCCACCATCCTGGCCATCCGCGACGGTGTCGTGCCTCCGACGATCAACCTGGACGACCCGGAGCCGGGGCTCACCCTTGAGGTAGCCGCGCACAAGCCGCGCCACATGGAGATCCCCGCCGCGTTGAACAACGCGTTCGGCTTCGGTGGTCACAACGTGGCTCTGGTGTTCACGCGCCCCTGAGGCCGCCGCTCCATCGACCTGGAAGGGCCCCCGCACGAGCGGGGGCCCTTCCGGGCGTTCAGGCCCGGTTGCGGGGGTGCTGCTTCGCGGTGCGCTCGTTGCCCCGCCGGTAGTTGCCGGTCCAGCGGGCCATCACGAGCTGCGGGTCGTCGTCGACCTCGGCGAGGAACTCCGCCGCCCGGGCGCCGCGCAACGTGCCGGCCACCCGCCCGTGGTGCGTGATCACCACCGTGCCGTCGGCACGCTGGTCGTACCGGAAGCCCTGTGCCGCTGACATGGCCTCGAGGCTCCCAGGCCGGCGTCGCCGACGCGAGGCGTTTTCCGCGCGCGCCGGCCCGGGAACGGTCGGACGGGTCAGGTGCCGCAGGTCGTGGCGGGCAGGCCGGGCACCGCCACCGGGGACCGGCCGCCCGGTCGGGCCTTGCCGGCCAGCACGGCGGCCAACGCGGTCATCGACGCCCGGCTGGAGGAGTACGTCGCCAGCAGGGTCGGCGACGTGGCCTTGGCCAGCACGTACGGGGTGTCCATGGCGACCGTGACGGCGGCGTCGGCGCGCAGATCGGCGGTGCCGTCGCCGTAGCCCACCAGGTGCACGACCGTGCCGCCGCTGGCCTTGACCGACACACCGGCCTCGGTCAGGGCGGCGGTGAGCGCCGCCCGGGTGCCGTCCCGACCGTCGGACGAGGTGACGGTCACCGGCCCACGGATCGCGCCGCCGCAGGCGCCCCGCAGCACGGTGACCGCACCGGCGGCCAGCGCCTCCGCCGCCGACCGGTGCGCCGGGATGTTGAGCGTGGACATCGGCGCGGTGGGCAGCTCCGCGAGCCGGAACTTCATGGTGAGCACCCGGGTGACGGCCTCGACGAGCCGGGTCCGGGGCAGCGACCCACCGCGCAGCGCGGCGAGCAGCCCGTCGTACGCCTGGCCGACGTTCGGGGTCATCAGGATCAGGTCGTTGCCGGCGTTCAACGCGCGGACGGCGGCCTCGCCGGGGGCCCAGCGCTTGGCCGGCGGCATGTTCATCCCGTCGGTGATCACGACGCCCTGGAAGCCGAGTTGGCCGCGCAGCACGTCGGTGAGCAGCTTGTGCGAGAAGGTCGCCGGGATGCCCGGGTCGATGGCCCGCGCGTCCAGGTGGCCGGACATGACGGCCATCGCCCCGGCGTCGATACCGGCGGTGAACGGCGGCCACGCGCCGCTCTGCAGGGCCGCCGCGGACTGGGTGAGCACCGGCAGGTCCTGGTGCGAGTCGTCGGCGCTGTGGCCGTGCCCGGGGAAGTGCTTCAGGGTGGCCGCCACGCCACCCGCCTGCAGGCCCCGGACGGCGCCGCCGACCTGCGCGGCGGCCTGCTTGGGGTCCGCGCCGTACGACCGGGAGCCGATCACGGTGCTGCGGGTGGCCAGCACGTCGGCCACCGGGGCGAAGTCCACGTTGATCCCCATGGCGGCCAGCTCGGCGCCGGCGGCCCGCCAGGCGGCCTCGGTGAGCTTCGGGTCGCCGGCCGCCCCGGCCGCGAGGGCGCTGGGCAGCACGGTGACGCCGTCGGTGATGCGGGTGACGACGCCGTACTCCTGGTCGGTGCCGACCAGGAAGGGTGCCGGGCCGGTGGCGAGCCGGCCGGCGGCGGCGCGCAGCCCCGCGGTGAGGTCGTGCACCTGCTTCGGGTTGTCGACGTTGGTGGTCTCCTGGTTGCCCTTGGTCGGGTCGTCGGCGCTGAAGCCGACCAGGATCAGCCCACCGAGCCGGTACCGGGCGATCATCTCGGCGGGGGTGTCGACACCGGCGAGGGCCTGGTTGCCGGCCGCCGAGCCGGGTGAGACCTTCGTCGCGGAGTCGCCGTACGCGTACGGCATCAGCACCTGGCCGACCAGATCCTCGTCGGAGAGCGTGGCGGCCAGGGCGGCGGCACGGGCGGCGGGATCACCGGGCGGCGTCGACGCGGCGGGTGCGCTCGGACCGGCGGAGGTGCCGGTCGGGCCGGGCGTCGGCTCGGGGCGGTCCGGGGAACCCGTACAGCCGGAGGCGAGCAGGGCGGTCAGGGCGGCGACGGCGACGCTGGCGCGACGCGGGCGAATCGGCACGCCGCCTATCCCACCAGTTCCCCCTTATCGGGGCAACTTGACCTTACCGGTCGGCCGGGACAGGTGGCCGGCCGGACGGCATGCGGGCAGGTGACCGGCGCCCGGGTCAACCGACCCTGGTGAGCAAGGTCACCGGGGCGCCGTCACCGGCGTAGCGATAGGGCTCCAGGTCGGCGTCCCAGGCAGTGCCGAGCGCCTTGTCCAGGGCGTGCGCCAGCGCCTCCGGGGCACGGGAGCCAGCCATCAGCGCCCGCAGCCGGTCCTCGCCGAGCTGGATGTCACCGGCCGCGCCGACGGTGGCCCGGAACAGGCCACGGGCCGGCACGTACATGAAGCGTTCGCCGTCCACGCCGGGACTCGGCTCCTCGGTCACCTCGAAACGGATCATGGGCCACTGCCGTAGGGCAGCAGCCAGCTCGGCGCCCGTTCCCGGACGGCCGGTCCACCCGCATTCGGCCCGGCGGGCGCCGGGATCGACGGGCTGAGTCGTCCACTGCAGGTTGACCGGCGCGGCTAGGACGCGCGCGATCGCCCACTCGACGTGCGAGCACACGGCGAGCGGGGTCGAGTGGACGTATACGACGCCACGCGTTGGCACGGTGACCTCCCGGAGAGCGAGGTGCGTCTTCCCCTACGACCTCGTCCACCGAGTGGTTGCTGCAACACATGATGACTTGTGTGACGGATGGTGCGCCAGGGAATCGGAAAAAACGCCGGGTGGAATAGCCGGACGGGTGGTCTCCGTTGCCTCTCAGGACACCGCGACGACCAGCCTGATGTCGTGGTCGTGTACAGTTCCACCGGCGGCTTATGCCGCGTTACACCTTCGCGGGCCGAGTCTGTGTGGCCCGCACACAGCCCCCGGACGTCCAGTCCTCCCGTACGTCTTGCAAGGAGTACCTCCGTGGCGAGCAACACCTCTAAGACCGCGCGCGCGTCCGTCCGGGCCGGCCAGGCTGGCCAGGGTGGCGCCCTCAGCGTGCTGGGCGAGTTCAAGTACCTCATCCCGCTCAACGGCGGCAAGCACGCCTACGTGCGGAACCTGACCAACGGCAAGACCGCGCACCTGCGCACCGACTCCGACGCCTTCGTCGAGGAGATCCGGGTGCTGGCCGCCGCCGGCCACGCCGCCAAGATCCGGGCGGAGATCAACACCCTGGCCACCACCCACCCGAACGACGGCTGGGAGGCCACCGAGAAGCGTCTGGTCGCGGCCGGCGTCTTCGAGGGCTGAGCCCTCCCCCACCGCAACGCCTGAAACCGCCCGCCGGGATGTCCCGGCGGGCGGTTTCGCGTCCGCACCCGTAGCGACAGGGTTCGGCGCGCGCCCTGACTCGACCGCGGCCGGGCCACGTGGCGCCGGGCCGCACCGGGGCCGGGCCGGGCCGCGCCGTTCAGGTCGGGTCGAGCAGGGCGACTTCGCCGGTGGCCAGGTCGTAGAGGCCGCCCACCACGGCCACCCGCTGCGCGGCGACCGGCCCGGCGAGGAGGTCGTCGACCCGCAGCGCGTCCACCGTGCGCCGGACGTGCCGGCGGATCGCCAGCGGGAGCACCGCCGGGTCGTCCAGCCCCACCTCCAGGACCGCCGGCGCGATCTCGTCGACCAGGTGGGCGAGGGAGCCTCCGGGACGTTCCCCGCCACGCAGCGCGTCCACCGCGGCGCCGACCGCGCCGCACCGCTCGTGGCCGAGCACCATCACCAGCGGTACGCCGAGTTGGCCCACGACGTACTCGATGGAGCCGCAGACGGCGCGGTCGAGCACGTGCCCACCGGTACGGATCACGCAGATCGCACCGAAGGTCTGGTCGAAGATCGCCTCCAGCGGCACCCGTGAGTCGATGCAGCCGAGCACCACGGCGTACGGCTGCTGGTCGCCGGAGGCGGTCGCCGCGGCGGCCGTGACGTCGTGTCCGTGGATCGGTTGTCCGCTGACGAACCGTCGGTTGCCGGCGAGCAGTTCGGCCAGCGCGGCGCGGGGCGTGCCGCCGGCCTGCCGCCCCTGTCCCGCCGACTCCATGCCGTTCAGCTTGGCCCGCCGTTCGCGGGTCACGGGCGGGGTCGGGAATGTTCGCCACGGCGCGATTGACGTGGTCTGCTGGCGGGTAGCCGGTGTTACCGCCGGGTATCCCGGTGCTGGTGGTGCCGGGCGGCCCTGGGGGAGGTGGCGATGCCGGAGCGGTTCGAGGTCGGTCTGCCCGACGGTGTGCGGCTGCACGTGGAGGCGGCAGGGCCGGCAGATGCCCAGGTCACGGCCATTTTGCTGCACGGCTGGACGCTCGACGGCCGCAGTTGGCACCGGCAGGTCGACCCACTCAGCGCGCCCGCCGGCGGGGTGCGGGTGGTCACCTACGACGCGCGGGGCCACGGGCGGTCCAGCTGCATGGCACTGCCGACAGCCACCCTGGCCCAACTCGGCGACGACCTGGCCACGGTGATCGACACGGTGGCGCCGTCCGGGCGGATCGTCCTGGTGGGGCACTCGATGGGCGGTATGACGATCATGGAGTACGCGCACCGCCACCCCGCGCACTTCGCCGCCCGCACGGCCGGGCTGGTCTTCGTCTCGACGACCGCCGAGGGGCACACGCACACGGTGTACGGGCTCTCGCCGCGGATCGCCCGACTGATCCGACTGGCCGAGACGACCGGCGCGGGAGTGCTGGCCCGCTGCGGGTCCTGGCGGGCACCCCGGGCGCTGCTGCGCGCCCTGCGACCCAGCATCCGGTGGATGCTCTTCGGCAACCACTGCGAACCGGCCGACATCCGGTTGGTGACCTCGGCGGTGGCCCGCGCCTCGCTGCGCTCCATCGGCGGTTTCCGCGCGTCCATCGGCGCCCAGCACCGGCTGGACACTCTCGCCGCGCTGGCTCACCTGCCGGCGGCCGCCCTGGTCGGCGACCGGGACCGGCTGACCCCGCCGCCGTGCGCCGAGTCGATCGCCGCGGCCCTACCGGCCACCGAGCTGACCGTCTGCCCGGGTGCCGGTCACATGCTGATGATGGAACGCCCGGACGAGGTGAACGCCGCGTTGACCGGCGTCCTGCACCGCGTACTCGCCGAGGCGCCGCCGCGACTGGGCGGCGCGACCACCGCCGGCGCGGGTGCCTGAGCCACGTTCGCGCACCTCGGGCGCGGCGGGCCGGGCCGGGGGCCGTACCCTTCTGCGGTTGGCCCGCGCGGTTCGCGCCGCTTGCCGGCGACCCCGAAGGAGCGTGCGTTGACCGACCAGACCGTCCTGGAGCAGGAGATCGCCGTCGAGCAACGGCACCTCGACCGGGTGTACGCCCGGCTGGCCGAGCTGCGCCGGTCGGCGGTACTGGCCGAGCGGGACGGCTACCGGATGGCGCGGGTGGGCACGTTCGGCGCGCTCGTCGAGCGCGACGCGATGGTCTTCCACGCCGCGCAGCGGCGGCATACCCTCGACGCCGAGCACGAGGGGCTGGTCTTCGGCCGGCTGGACCTGCGGGAGGGTCAGACGCTGCACGTCGGGCGGCTCGGCATCCGCGACGAGAACGCCACCACGCTGGTCGTCGACTGGCGCGCGCCGGCCGCCGCCGCCTTCTACCAGGCCACCCCGAACCAGCCGCTGGGCGTGGTGCGTCGCCGCACCATCCAGTCCCGCGCCGAGCAGGTCACCCGCATCGAGGACGACCTGCTCGACCCGAGCGCCGCCCCCGAGGGGATGACGGTGGTCGGCGACGGCGCGCTGCTGGCCACCCTGTCCCGGGCCACCGGCCGGGGCATGCGCGACATCGTGGCGACGATCCAGCGGGAGCAGGACGAGGCGATCCGCTCGCCCAGCTCCGGGGTGACGATCGTCGCCGGCGGCCCGGGCACCGGCAAGACCGCGGTCGCCCTGCACCGGGCGGCCTTCCTGCTGTACTCCGACCGCAGCCGGTACGCCGGCGGCGGCATCCTGGTGGTCGGCCCGTCCTCGGTCTTCGTCGAGTACATCGCCTCGGTGCTGCCGTCGCTCGGTGAGGACACCGCGACCCTGCACTCGCTGGGGACGCTCTTCCCCGGCATGACCGCCACCCGTACCGACCCGCCGGAGGTGGCGGCGGTGAAGGGCTCGTTGCGGATGCGCCGGGTGTTGGAGCGGGCGGTGCGCGACGCGGTGCCGGGCGGTCCGGGCGAGTTGCGACTGTTGTACCGGGGTTCGCTACTGCGACTGGACCGGGCCGAGCTGGACGGGATCCGGGATCGCGTGCTGCACCGGGGCGCGCGGCGCAACGAGGTACGCCGGGCCGGCTTCGACGGGGTGTTCGCCGCGCTCTGGGCGCAGGCCCGCCGGCTGAACATCGGCCGGCTGCCGGAGCAGCGGGCCTTCGAGGACGAGGTCGCCGAGCGGCCGGAGTTCCGCGAGTTCCTCAAGGCGTGGTGGCCACGGCTGCACCCCCGGCACGTGCTCGGTTGGCTGGCCCGGCCGGAGCGCCTGCGCCGTTACGCGGGCGGGATCCTCTCCGGCGCGGAGATCCGGCTGCTGGGCGCGGCGTACCGGGATCTGGACTCCACGGGTCTGACCATCGCCGACGTGGCGCTGCTGGACGAGCTGGACGCCCTGCTCGGCCGGCCGGCGCAGCCGGCGCGGGCCCGGCGCGACCCGTTCCAGCTCGCGGGCGGGGTCCGCGAGCTGAGCACCGCCGCGGACCGGCAGCGGGCCGCCCGGGCGGCGGCCCGGGAGCGGCCGGAGGACTACCGGGAGTACGCGCACGTGGTGGTCGACGAGGCGCAGGACGTCTCGCCGATGCAGTGGCGCATGATCGGCCGGCGCGGCCGGTTGGCCTCCTGGACGGTGGTGGGCGATCCGGCGCAGACGGCGTGGACCGGTGACCCGGAGGAGCTGACCCGTGCGCGCGACCAGGCGCTGGGCCGGCGCAAGCGGGCCGATTTCACGCTCACCACCAACTACCGCAACTCCTCGGAGATCTTCGCGGTGGCGGCGGCGGAGATCCGCCGGCTCTACCCGGACCTGCCGTTGCCGACCGCCGTCCGCTCCACCGGGGTCGACCCGGTCGAGCTGGTGGTGCCGGCGACCGGGTTGGAGACCGCCGTCGTGGAGGCCGCCACCGCCCTGCTGGCGGAGGTGGACGGCACGGTCGGGGTGATCACGCCGGTCCCCCGCCGCGACGAGGTCGCCGGCTGGCTGGGCACGCTCGGCGCGCCGCGCCTGCAGGTGGTGACCAGCCTGGAGGCCAAGGGCATGGAGTACGACGGGGTGGTGCTGGTGGCTCCGAGCGAGATCCGGGCGGATCCGGGCGCCGGCGTACGGACGCTCTACGTCGCGCTCTCCCGGGCCACGCAGCGGCTCACCACCATCGACCCGACCGGCTGATCCGCCCTGGCGGGCACCGTCGGCCGCCCGTCGACCGTACACTTGCATACATAGCGATGTGCGCATACATTTGACCGGGTCCCGACTGGCGACGGAGGGTGGATTTCGTGGGCGCAGGTCATGACCACCACCACGCGTCGGTCACCAACGCGGCGCAGCAGCACCGGGGCCGGCTCTGGGCGGCGTTCGGGCTGCTCGCCACCCTGATGGTGGTCGAGGCCGTGGCGGCCCTGCACACCGGCTCGCTGGCTCTGCTCTCCGACGCCGGGCACATGTTCACCGACGTGCTCGGCATCGGCATGGCGCTCGCCGCGATCACCGCCACCCGGCGGACGACCGGCGACCCGCAGCGCACCTTCGGGCTCTACCGCCTCGAGGTGCTCGCCGCGCTGGCCAACGCCGCCCTGCTCTCCGGCGTGGCGGTCTACGTGGTGATCGAGGCGATCGGCCGGTTCGGCGATCCGCACGAGGTGCTGACCGGCCCGATGCTCACGGTCGCCGTACTCGGCCTGCTCGCCAACGTGGCCGCCTTCGCCCTGCTCCGCGCGGGCGCCCGGGAGAGCATCAACCTCCAGGGGGCCTACCTGGAGGTGCTCGGCGATCTCCTCGGCTCGCTCGGCGTGATCGGCGCGGCACTGCTCATCACGGTCACCGACTGGTGGTG
This sequence comes from Micromonospora sp. ALFpr18c, assembly GCF_008868155.1. Lineage (GTDB taxonomy): Bacteria > Actinomycetota > Actinomycetes > Mycobacteriales > Micromonosporaceae > Micromonospora. The sequence goes on along the minus strand of NZ_WBKR01000104.1, from coordinate 2,273 downwards.
GGCCGACCCACTGGTCGCGGTCGCCATCGGCGTGTTCATCCTGCCGCGCACCTGGCGACTCGGCCGGGCCGCCGTCCGCATCCTGGTGCAGGCCGCCCCGGAGCACCTCCAGGTCACCGCCGTACACGACCGACTCGCCGCGGTTCCCGGCGTGGTCGAGGTGCACGACCTGCACGTCTGGACGCTCACCTCGGGCATGGAGGTGGCCTCCGCGCACCTGACCATGGCACCCGGCGCCGAGGTCGGCACGGTGCTCAGCGCCGCGCGCACGGCCCTGCACGAGGACTTCCGGATCGAGCACGCCACGCTGCAGATCGAACCCGGTGCCGCACCCGGTGCCTGCGGTTCGGTCGAGTGGTGACGGCATTTCAGGAGATTCACTCGGATTCGTCCGAGTTTTTCGTGACGACGTACGCACCGTCCGTCACATCGGCTGCAGCGGCCCCACCAGCACCGGTAGGCTCGGTCCCGGCCTCCACCAGGCGGCGCCCACCCGGCGCCGGTGGCGGCCGCCGCCTAATCGCCCGAGCGGGCGAACCGGGGAACCATGTTCCTGGGGTGCATCCGCGTCAGCGGTAGGGATCTTCCGTCCCGAACCCGTCAGCTAACCCGGTCGGCGGCTGACGGAAGGACATGCGTAGTGGCACCAGCACGACCACCCGCCGCCCGCCTGGCGGCCCTGATCGTCGCGATGTTGGCCCTCGGCATCGCACTCCCGCCCGGCACCGCCTCGGCCGCTCCCCCGACCGGCCAACGGGCCGCCGCGGCGCCCGACGGTGACGAGGAGGGCGGCACCCCCGCCCTCCGGGCCCAACTGGAAGCCGCCAGCAAGGGCTACCTGGACGCCAAGCGCGCCCTGGACACCTCGCTGCAGCGCCAGCAACAGCTCACCACCCAGCTGAAGACCACCGAGGCCGAACTGAACGTCCGCAGCGGCAAGGTCGGCGAGATCGCCGGCCTGGCCTACCGCACCGGCCGCCTCGGCGCGATGTCGGCGCTGCTCAACAGCAACACCCCGGAAGGCTTCATGGACCGGGCCGCCGCCCTGGACGCGGTCGCCGCCAACGAGGACCGGGTGCTGCGCGACCTGCTCACCACCAGGGACGAGGCCACCCGTACCCGGGTCGCCCTGGACGGCGAGATCCGCGAGCAGCGCAAGCAGGTCGCGGTGATGGCCAAGCGCAAGGAACAGGCCGAACGGGCTCTCACCGTGGCCACCACGCCCAAACCGCAGACCACCGCCGACACCGGCACCAACCGGGGCACCTCCAGCGCCAACGCCACGGCCGCGCCGCGCAACTCCGACGGCTCCTGGCCATCGGAATCGTGCAGCATCAACGACCCCACCCCGGCCAGCGGCTGCATCACCCCCCGCACCCTGCACGCCCTCAACCAGGCCAAGGCAGCCGGCTTCACCCATTACGTCTCCTGTCACCGCTCCGGCGGCTCCGGCGAACACCCCAAGGGTCGGGCCTGCGACTTCGCCGCGGCCAAGGGCGGCTTCGGCGGTGACGCCACCGGCGCCGACAAGACGTACGGCAACAACCTGGCCGCGTACTTCATCCGCAACGCCGACCGGCTCGCCGTGCTCTACGTGATCTGGTACCGGCAGATCTGGCTGCCGAGCAGCGGATGGAAGTCGTACAGCGGGGCGGGTGGCGACCCGGCCAGCGACCACACCAACCACGTGCACCTGTCGGTGTACTGACCCCACCCGTGGCCGGCGCCCGCCTCACCCGGGGGGTGCCGGCCACGGGTACGTCAGCGGGCGTACACCGGACGTCGCCGGCCGTCGGACGACCCGGCCGGGCCCGGCGGGCAGCATCCGGGGTATGCCTCGAATTCCACCCACCGCCCGCAAGGCGCTGCTCACCCTGCACCTGGTCACCTCCCTCGGCTGGCTCGGCACCGACCTGGTGCTGCTCACCCTCGGCGTGGCGGTGCAGCGCGGCGCCGACCCGGCCACCGTCTACCCGGTCACCGCGCTGCTCGGCACCGTGCTGTTCGCGCCGCTGAGCGTGCTGGTCTGGCTGATCGGTGTCGCCAGCGCCCTCCTCACCCCATGGGGTCTGCTGCGCTACCGCTGGGTACTGGTCAAACTCGTGCTCACCACGGTGATGGTCGGACTGGTCCTGTTCCTGCTCACCCCGAACCTGCGCCACGCCGGTGACCTGGGCGCCGCACTACCCACCCGGGACCGTGCCGACCTGGTGATCGCACCCGCCGTCTCGACCAGCCTGATGATCATCGCGACGGTGCTCTCCACGTACAAG